>NZ_JAMYOA010000002.1:0-390000 GCF_040319515.1 Mesorhizobium sp. M0909 | reverse complement strand
GGTAGCGACTGTTTATCAAAAACACAGGGCTCTGCGAAGTCGCAAGACGACGTATAGGGTCTGACGCCTGCCCGGTGCTGGAAGGTTAAGAGGAGGGGTGCAAGCTCTGAATCGAAGCCCCAGTAAACGGCGGCCGTAACTATAACGGTCCTAAGGTAGCGAAATTCCTTGTCGGGTAAGTTCCGACCTGCACGAATGGCGTAACGACTTCCCCGCTGTCTCCAGCATAGACTCAGTGAAATTGAATTCCCCGTGAAGATGCGGGGTTCCTGCGGTTAGACGGAAAGACCCCGTGCACCTTTACTATAGCTTTACATTGGCATTCGTAGTGGCATGTGTAGGATAGGTGGTAGGCTTTGAAACCTGGGCGCCAGCTCAGGTGGAGCCACCCTTGAAATACCACCCTTATCACTATGGATGTCTAACCGCGGCCCGTTATCCGGGTCCGGGACAATGTATGGTGGGTAGTTTGACTGGGGCGGTCGCCTCCTAAAGAGTAACGGAGGCGCGCGATGGTGGGCTCAGAACGGTCGGAAATCGTTCGCTGAGTGCAATGGCATAAGCCTGCCTGACTGCGAGACTGACAAGTCGAGCAGAGACGAAAGTCGGTCATAGTGATCCGGTGGTCCCGCGTGGAAGGGCCATCGCTCAACGGATAAAAGGTACGCCGGGGATAACAGGCTGATGACCCCCAAGAGTCCATATCGACGGGGTTGTTTGGCACCTCGATGTCGACTCATCGCATCCTGGGGCTGGAGCAGGTCCCAAGGGTATGGCTGTTCGCCATTTAAAGCGGTACGTGAGTTGGGTTCAGAACGTCGTGAGACAGTTCGGTCCCTATCTGCCGTGGGTGTAGGAATATTGAAAGGATCTGTCCCTAGTACGAGAGGACCGGGATGGACGGATCTCTGGTGGACCTGTTGTGGCGCCAGCCGCATAGCAGGGTAGCTATATCCGGACGGGATAACCGCTGAAGGCATCTAAGCGGGAAACCCACCTTAAAACGAGTATTCCCTGAGAACCGTGGAAGACGACCACGTTGATAGGCCGGGTGTGGAAGAGCGGCAACGCTTGAAGCTTACCGGTACTAATAGTTCGATCGGCTTGATCGTTCTCATTCCTAATGCCCATTTCTGGCGACAATCCTTCGATTGCGCCGAGATGGATGGCACAGAAAACAGCTTCTCGAGCAACGTGCGTTTTGCCGACCTGGTGGTTATGGCGGAGCGGCTGCACCCGATCCCATTCCGAACTCGGCCGTGAAACGCTCCAGCGCTGATGGTACTTCGTCTCAAGACGCGGGAGAGTAGGTCGCTGCCAGGTCTGCCAAGCGCACGTTGTTTAATCTTCTCCTTACAAACAGGCCCGCCAACGGGACTCCGGGCCGCGCAAGCGGCCTTTTCATTTGGCGGAAGCTTGAATACGGTGAGCCAAGGCTTACCTTTAGGGTTGACGCGGGGTGGAGCAGCCCGGTAGCTCGTCAGGCTCATAACCTGAAGGTCACAGGTTCAAATCCTGTCCCCGCAACCAAAATACGAAAACGGCCCGCCTTGTGCGGGCCGTTTTCGTATGCGCTGAAGTGCCGCGACAGGACACTTAGCATTCCGCCGCCAATTTTTCGCGTATGTGCTCCGATCCACCTCTCATACGTCGGGCGAATGGCCGATCGGGATTTACGACGCGCCAAAAGGGCGCGCTGCCGTCTTGACTGATATGCACCAAGTGCCGCCGCACAGTCACCGGGCAGCAGGCGTCTGCTCCGTATTTTGCCGCGAGCTTACGTCGTAGCTCTGCAAGGTCCGACAAGTGGCCAGGTCGTGCAGCCCGGAGCTCGTCAGCGACCATTTTCTCGGTTGGGATCAGCATGCTCTGCGTAAGGGTCTTGCCTTTGCGTCTCGTTTTGACTACCGGCAATGCGCTCATAATTCACCTACAGGAACTCCCCTACAGAAGACGAACAAGGATGCCGCAATCCGACAAATCTCGGATTGATTTGATTGCCGTGGCCTTATGCCGCCGGGAGTTTTTGTTGGCTCCGTGCTGCCCAACGGAACGGAACTCTACGTCTTCGCCGACATGGCTCGAGTTGCAGCTCTAACCGGCATCCCGGTTGGTCAAAGCGATGTGGCAGCAGCCGAAACCGTGGCCCGGTGTCCAGGTGACATTGTCGAAGCGTACCCCGGTGGCCTCGAACAGGCCGCGATCGAAGGCGCCGGCGATGCGGCAGAGCGTGGCGAGTTTCTCGTCGTCGACGCCGGCTTCGAGCCAGGCGTCCTTCAGCGGGCAGCGCCTGACCTTGAAGGCGATGCGGTCCGGACCGCGTTCGACGTCGGTCGGATACATGCGACCGCCATCCGGGCTGACGGCCAGGAACGCCTCGCCGATCGCCGGTGCGTCGTTGGGGCCGAAATCGGCGAAGGCCGCCGCCGCAACTTCCCTGCCTCGCCGTTCAATGGTGCGGATCATGATCGCCTCAGCCTTTTCCGCGCCAACTTCCGCAGTTAGCTCATCGAGCAACAGACGATAGAGATCGGCGCGGTTACGGAAGGCGGAATCGAGTTCGCGCGACAGTTTTTCGGCTCGGGCTTCGGCGTCGGTCATGATGCGTCCCGTTCGATCCTCGACAGTTTTGGCGCTGCCGCCACCAGCGCCTTGCCGATCGCGGATTGCGGCGCGTCGATGACGGTGCGGGCATCGCCGCTCTCGGCAATCCGCCCGCCGTCCAGAATGGCGATGCGGTGGGCGATGGCACGGACGACGCCGAGATCGTGCGAAATGAACAGATAGGCGATGCGCTCCTCGCGTTGAAGGTCGAGCAGCAGCCGCAGGATCTGCGCGCGCACCGAAACGTCGAGCGCCGACACCGCCTCGTCGAGCACGACCAGCGACGGTTTCGTGGCGATGGCGCGGGCGATTGCAACGCGCTGGCGCTGACCGCCGGAGATTTCGTGAATGGCGCGGCCGGCGAGACCGGCGCTGAGGCCGACGCGTTCCAGCAGAGCGACGATACGGCGCGGGCGTTCGGCGCGAGAGGCGATGTGATGGATGCGCAAGGGGTCGTCGAGCACACGCGCCACCGTGGCGCGTGGGTTCAAGGCGGCGAGCGGATCCTGAAACACCATCTGCAGATGAGCGCGCCGGTCGCGCAACGCGGCGCCGTTCAACGACAGGAAATCACTGCCTTCAAATTCGATTCGGCCAGCATCGGCTTCGATGAGCCGCAGTATGAGCCGAGCGATCGTCGATTTGCCGCTGCCGGAAGGTCCGGCCAGCGCCAGCGTCTCGCCATGCTCGATGTGGAAGGAAACATCGTCGGCCGCGGCGATGATCTTGCCGCCGCTACTGTATCGTTTGGTCAGGCCGGAAACGGCGAGCAGCGGACTGGTCATGTTCGCTGCAGCAGCGGCTCGGCGTCGAGACCGAGATTGGCGTCGAGCAGCGCCCTTGTGTACGCGTGACGCGGCGCACTGATCACCTGCGCCGTCGCACCTAGCTCGAGCAGCTCGCCATGCCGGAACACGGCGATGCGCTCTGCCAGTTCGGCGGCCAGCCCGATGTCGTGGCTGATGAACAGCAGCGTCATGCCGTCCTCGGACACCAGTCGCCGGATCAGCCCGACGATCTCGGCCTGCACGATGGTGTCCAGCGCGCTGGTCGCCTCGTCGGCGATCAGCAGTTTCGGCCCGGCCGCGATCGCGGCGGCGATCGCCACGCGCTGCTTCTGGCCGCCGGAGAGCTGATGTGGAAAGGCGCGCAAAGCGGCATCGGGGTCGGGCAGACGGACGCGTTCGAGTAAGATTTTTGCTCTGGCATAGGCGTGTCGCCAGTCAAGTCCGAGATGCGTGCGCGCGACTTCCGCGATCTGCTTGCCGATTGGCATGACCGGATCGAGACTGGCGGATGGGTCCTGGAAAACGAAGCCGATATCACGGCCTCCGGGGGGAACGAACTTAGGCCGGCGTTCCGTCGCACCCCCCTCTATCCTGCCGGACATCTCCCCCTCAAGGGGGGAGATCGGCAGTTCCGCAGCCGGTTCCTTTCGGCCAGCTTCAGTGATTGGCGAAGGCAGAGATGAAAGCGCAATCTCCCCCCTTGAGGGGGAGATGTCCGGCAGGATAGAGGGGGGTGCCTTGGCACCAAACATTGGCGGCGGGCGCAAGAGCCAATCGATATGGCCTTCGATCTTGGCAGTGGCCGGCAGCAGCCCGGCAATCGCCAGCGCCAACGTGCTCTTGCCCGAGCCGCTCTCGCCGATGATGGCGAGGCGCTCGCCAGCGGCGACATCGAAGCTGATATGCTTCAGCGCCGCCACCTCGGCGCCTTCGCGGCGATACGTCACCGTCAGATTGCGGATCGAAGCAAGCGCCGTCACGACAGGCTCCTCCTCACCGATGTCGTCTCGACGACGCCTTCGCCGGCGAGATAGACGCCGAGCACGGTCAGTACGAGTGCTATTCCCGGAACGATCGAGAGGAAGGGCGCGGTGCGCAGCACGGCGCGGCCTTCGGCGATCATGCCGCCCCAGGTAACGCGGTTGGGGTCGCCGAGGCCGAGAAAAGACAATGCCGCTTCGGTGAGAATAGCCGCGGCGACGATCACCGACGACAACGCCAGTACCGGCGGCAGCGCGTTGGGCAGCACCTCGCGAAGGGCGATCTCCAGCGGATGCATGCCGATGACGCGGGCGCCGGCAACAAAATCGCGCTCGCGGATCGACAGCACTTCGGCCCGCGCCACGCGTGCCGGTCCGGTCCAGGCGCCCAGCGCGATCGCAGCGACCACGACGCCGAGCGACGGCCCGACAATGCTGACGAAAGCCAAAGCCAGCAGGAAGGCTGGGACGGTCTGGAAAGCGTCGGTGATGCGCATCAGCACCTCGTCGACAAGGCCGCCGGCAAAACCGGCCAACGTGCCGATTACGGCGCCGATGGCAAGCGCGGTGGCTGCTGCTGCCAGGCCGACCGCCAGCGAGGTGCGGGCGCCGTGGAAAAGCTCGGCCAGCACGTCACGGCCGAGACGGTCGGTGCCGAGTGGCAGCGACCAGTCCTGGAACGGCGACAGCAATGCCGACCCGGCAATGGCCTGCGGATCGCTCGGAAAGAACAAAGGTGCGGCAAGCGCCACGGCAGACAGCGCCGTCAGGATGACCGTGCCGGCGATCGCTTCCGGGGTCCGAAGAAAGCGGCGAAGCGGGCTCACGCGCCGGCCTCACTGGCCCCGACGCGCGGATCGAGGAAGGCGTAGGCGATGTCGACGAGAAGGTTGATGATGACGACCAGGACGGAACTGATGAGAATGATACCGAGCAGTAACGGCGTGTCGCGTGCCGCCACCGCTTCCTGCGCCAGCCGGCCAAGGCCTGGCACGGAAAAGACGCTTTCGATAACGACGCTGCCGCCCAACATTTGCGCGGACTGCAGGCCAAGCATGGTGACCAGCGGCAACAGCGCATTGCGGGCGACGTGAGCGAGCACGATGCGGCGGCGGGAAAGTCCCCTGGCGCGGGCGGCCAGCACAAAATCCTGTCGCCAGACCTCGGCCATGCCGGCGCGCATCATGCGCAGATAGAGCGCGAGATAGATGAAGCCGAGCGCGGAAACCGGCAGGACGAGATGGCGGGCGATATCGGCGGCGCGATCGAGGCCGGTCCGGGCCGAGGCGATACTCTCGATCCCGCCGATCGGAAACCATCGCAGGTCGACGGCAAAGACGATGATCAGCACCAGCCCAAGCCAGAAGCCCGGCACGGCATAGAGCGCCAGCGAACCGATGGACAGAAAGCGATCGCGAAAACTGCCGGGCCTGGCGCCGGCATAGATGCCGAGTGCCGAGCCGAGACCGAAGGAGAGCGCGGTGGCGCTGCCCATCAACAGCAGCGTGTTGGGCAGGCGCTCGAGGATGACGTCGCGGATCGGCCGCGAAAAGGTGACCGATTGGCCGAGATCGAGATGCAGCAGCGCCCAAAGATAATTGGCGAGCCGCGTCAGTTCCGTCTGGTCGAGACCCCAGCGGTGACGCAACAGCTCGATCATCCCGGCGTCGCCGCCGGTCGAGACGATGTAGGCATCGACCGCGTCGCCGGGAGCGGCTTCGAGTAACAGGAAGGTGCCGATGACGACAATCAGCAGCACGAAGATGCTGCCGACGAGACGGCGGCGAACGAGGATGACAGCGCGGGTCATGGCATAACGCCGATAGGAGAGCCAAGTCTTGGGTGCCGCGCTCTACGGCGCCCCCCTCTGTCCTGCCGGACATCTCCCCCACAAGGAGGGAGATTGGCAGCTTCGGCGTTGCCGGCCGTCTTGCAACGCTGGAGATTGGCGAAAGCGACAATGACAGCCGATCTCCCTCCTTGTGGGGGAGATGTCCGGCAGGACAGAGGGGGGCGCGAAAAAGCTCTCATCGTTGAAGCTGAGCACACAAGCGGCGCGCAAGTCTGGAGAGACTTCCTTACCCCTCCAGCCAAGTGTCCGCCCAGTTCGATACCGCCCAGCGCGGATTGTTGGCGATGTTCTTGACCGTATCACGTGCGACGCTGATGAAACTCCATTCGGCGACGTTGATCAGTGGCAGGTCAGCGGCAACTTTTCTCTGGAACTCCTTGTAGAGTCCGGTGCGGGCGGCGGTGTCGAGCGTCTCCGATGCCTTGGCGATCAGGGCATCGAGTTCGGCGTTCTTATAGCCGCCCTGGTTGGAGAAGGGCACGCCGTCTGGAATGCCGCTCTGCACCAGGATGGTGGTCGAGATCGCAGGATCGCCGCGGAACACCGGCGGCCCGACCGCAAGGTCGAAGGCGTGGTCGGTGTAAACAGCCTTGATATGCGCGGCCGAGTCGTTGTTGACCAGCTGAGCGTCGATGCCGACGGCGGCGAGCGCCTGGCGCAGATAGTCGCCGAACTGCTTGGTCTCGTTGAAATAGGGCGCCGGCAGCAGTTTCAGTGAAAAGCGCTTGCCGTCATCGCCTCGGCTGTAGCCGGCCTCGTCCAGCAAGGTGTTGGCCTTGGCGACGTCGAAGGCGTACGTCGGCACGTCGGCGGTGTAGAATTGCGGGTCGTTTTTCGGCACCGGGCCAGTGGCGGTGGCGGCATAGCCGAGAAACACCGTCTTGACGACGAAATCCTTGTCGATGGCGTGAGCGATCGCCTGGCGCACTTTCAGGTCGGCCAGCTCCTTGCGGCGATGGTTGATCTCGACGACGAGCTGGTAGGTCAGCCCTTCGTAGCCTTTGGTGATCACCTTGAGGCCGGGCACTTTGGAGATGCGGTCGAGATCGGCGAGGGGCACGGCGGAGAAGGCGGCGAGCTGGATCTCTTCGGCCTCGAGCGCGCTGGCCGCTGCTGTGCGGTCCGGCAGCACCTGATAGATGATCTCGTCGAGATAGGGCTCGTCCTTGCCCCAATAATCCGTATTCTTCTCCAGCCGGTAACATTCGCCGGGTTTGTATTCGGCGAATTTGAACGGGCCGGTGCCGACCGGGGCGTTGTTGGCCGGGTTGTCCTCGATCTTTCCGGTCTCGTAGATGTGCTTGGGCACCACGCTGCTCAGCGCCGGCAAGGCGTTGCGGATCAGCTGGAACGGTGTCGGCTTGGCGAATTTGAACACGGCGGTGGCTTCGTCCGGCGTGTCGACCGCCTCCAGATCCTTGAACACGGTGCGGCCGAGATTCTGCAGCGGCTTCCAGATATGCAGCGCCGAGAACGCGACATCGCCGGAGGTGAAAGGTTTACCGTCATGCCATTTGACGCCCTCGCGCAGCTTGAACGTCACCGACAGGCCGTCGGCGGCACCTTCCCAGCTGAGCGCCAGGCGCGGATCGAGCCCGTCCTTGCCGTCAAAGGAGGCCTCAGCCAAGGGTTCTACGATCTTGCTCGAAATGAAGAAGACGCCGTTCGAGGCGACGATCGCCGGATTGAGATTGCGCGGCTCGGAATCAGCGGCGACAACCAGTCGTCCGCCCTTTTTCGGCGTCTGCGCCGACCCGATCGTCGGCATCGCGGTGGAGGCCAGCAGCAATGCCGAACCCGCAAGCATCGTACGTCTGGAAATGGTGAACTCTGGCATGATCGAACTCCGTCCTCTCCGCGGACCCGGCCGGGTCCGCCGTACCCCTCGGGCGCTCGTAAGCATCCTGCAAAGCTGATTATGGGCCTTGTGCGGGGTTTCGCCAAAGACGGAATTGGCGCATCCTCACGTGGCTTTGAAATTTCCGTCCGTTGGACCAGTTGTATAGAAACGGTTCGATGCGCGGTTCTGGCAGGACCCAGACTGGAGTAAAGTGCAGCAGGTGGACCAGCTTTGGGCCGGTTCGCCCGTTCTGGCTGGACCAGATCGGGCAAAATGATGCAGATTTAAGCATAGCCGAGGTTCAGAGCCGGAAAAGCCGGTGCCGGCGAGCGGCCAGCTAAGGATTTCAGGGAGAGAGACATGAACATTGCCCCAGGCAAAAATGCCGTCGGCGGCGTGCCGTTCGACCAGTCCAGGGTGGACGGGCTGATGGAGGAGGCCGGCATCGACGTGCTGCTCGCCACCTCCAAGCACAACACGCAATATCTGCTTGGTGGGTACAAGTTCATCTTCTTCGCCGCCATGGATGCGATCGGCCACAGCCGTTATCTGCCTGTCGTCGTCTATGAGAAAGGTGGGCCGGAGCATGCCGCCTATATCGGCAACCGCATGGAAGGCGGCGAGCACCAGAACCATCCATTCTGGACGCCGACACTGCATGCCGCCTGCTGGGGCACGCTCGATGCCGCCAATCTGGCGGTCGAGCATTTGCGAAAGATCGGCAAGGGCAATGCCCGCATCGGCATCGAGCCCGCCTTCCTGCCGTCCGACGCCTATATGCTAATCCGTAACGCGCTGCCGGATGCCAAGCTGATCGATGCGACTGATATGCTGGAGCGCATGCGGGCAATCAAAACCGAGGCCGAGTTGGAGAAGCTGCGCATCGCCTCCGAGCTGATCACCGATTCCATGCTGGCGACCATCGGCTGGGCACGCGAAGGCACGACCAAGAGGGAGATCATCGAACAGCTCAGGCGCGAGGAGACCAATCGCGGCGCGCATTTCGAATATTGCCTGTTGACGCTAGGCTCCAGCCACAACCGCGCCGCCTCGCCGCAGGCGTGGAAACGGGGCGAGGTGATGTCGATCGATTCCGGCGGAAACTACCACGGCTATATCGGCGACCTTTGCCGCATGGGCGTGCTGGGCGAGCCTGACGCCGAACTCGAGGATCTGTTGGCCGAGATCGAGACAGTGCAGCAGGCGGCCTTCTCCAGGGTCAAGGCGGGCACGCTGGGCGGTGACATGATTTCTCATGCCGAAGGTGTGCTGAAGAAGTCGAAGGTTGCGCCCTATACCGATTTCTTCGCGCATGGCATGGGGCTGATCACGCATGAAGCGCCGTTCCTGATGACCAACCATCCGGTGACCTATGAAGGCACCTATGCCGCAAAGCCGCTGGAGAAGAACATGGTGCTTTCGGTCGAGACGACCATGCTCCACCCGACGCGCGGCTTCATCAAGCTGGAGGACACGGTGGCGGTCACCGACACAGGGTACGTGATGTTCGGCGACCGGGGCCGGGGCTGGAACAGGGGCGGGGGTTAGGCGCTTCTATCTCAGTTCCCCGCTTGGCGGTAGCTGCCTGAAATCCGGCAGGTCGCGCAACGCCAGTTCCGGCCCGGCCGGCGAGTAAACGACGAAAAGCTGCATCGGCCCGTCGCCGGTATTAAGCGTCGAGTGGAAGCGGCTTTCCGGCACATAGATGGTGCAGCCGGGGCCGACCTTCTCGACGACCGGGTTGCCTTTCTCGTCCTCGACCATCTGCTCGCCATTGCCTGAGATGACGAAGATGATCTCCTCCGCACCCGGATGGTTATGACGCGTATGGCCCTTGCCCGACGGGAGGTCGACGACACCACCGGAAAATCGCTTTGCGCCGTTCACTTCGGGAGCGACCGTCATCGACAGCCTGCCCCAGTCGAAGCCGAAGACGCTGACGTCTTTTGGATATACGAATACCTTGCTGTTGTCGGTCATCGTCCCACCTTCTTTTGCTGGTCTCTACGCAGCGCCGAACGTGACGGCCTTGAAATCCGCCGTCTGCCTGGCGATCGAGGCTTCCGCCGGCAGCCGCTCCATCGAACTGGCGCCATAGAACCCGTGCAGGCCCTTGCAACGCTCGAGAATATATCTGGCGTCGTCCGGCATCGAGATCGGCCCACCATGGCAAAGCAGAATTATGTCCTCGCGCACTGAGCGTGCCGCTTTGGCGATGGCGTCGATCTCGCTGACACAGTCGTCCAGCGATTTAGCCGACGTCGCGCCGATCGAGCCGCCGGTGGTCACCCCCATATGGGCGACGACGATGTCGGCGCCGGCTGTTGTCATGGCGCGCGCCTCGTCTGGGTTGAAGACATAGGGCGTGGTCAACAGGTCGAGTTTGTGAGCCTCGGCGATCATGTCGACTTCGAGCTCGAAGCCCATGCCGGTTTCTTCAAAACTCCGCCGCATCTGGCCGTCGAACAGGCCGATGGTCGGAAAATTCTGCACGCCGGAAAAGCCCATCGTCTTCAACTCGGCCAAAAGCAGCGGCATGATGACGAAGGGATCGGTGCCGTTGACGCCGGCCAGCACCGGCGTCTTCTTCACTACCGGCAGCACTTCGTAGGCCATCTCCTTGACGATCTCGTTGGCGTTGCCATAGGCGAGCAGGCCGGCGGCCGAGCCGCGCCCGGCCATGCGGTAGCGGCCGGAATTGTAGATGATGATCAGGTCGATGCCACCAGCTTCCTCGGCCTTGGCCGACAGGCCGGTGCCGGCACCGCCGCCGACGATCGGCACGCCATCCGCAATCATCATGCGGAATTTCTCCAGGATTTTCTTGCGCGGAATGGCGGCCATGTCTTGGTGTCTCACTGTCTGGCGATGTCGAGGAAGGCCGTTGTGGCGGCCCAGGCGAATTCCGGATCGTTGATGTGCAGCGGCAGGCGCAGCACGCACCGCGTTTTGGCGGGTTTGATGGTACGCTCGATCGCCTCGAACAATGCGGCATCGGCTTCAGGGTCGAAGAAGGCGCCGCCTTCGATGTCGAGCGCCGACACGCCTTTCTCCGGAATGAGGAAACGAACCGGACCCGGGCAGAGGCTCAGCCTTGTACCGATCCATTCGCCGATCGTTCTGCTTTCGTCGGCAGTGGTGCGCATCAGTGTGACGTTTGGATTGTGCTCATAGAACAGCCGGCCGCGATAGCGTTCCGGAATTGTCGGCGGCGCCCAGAAATTGACCATGTCGAGCGCGCCCACCGAGCCGACATAAGGCAGCCCGGTGCGGGCGATGGCACCAAAGCGATCTTCGGTCGCCGGCAGCACGCCGCCAAGCAGCAAGTCGCAGACTTCGGTTGTTGTGATGTCGATGACGCCGGACAACAGGCCGCTGTCGGCCAATTTTTCCATGGTGCGGCCGCCGGTTCCGGTGGCATGAAAGACCATGCAGTCATAGGTCGAACGAAGCTCATCGGCGATCGCGGTCACGCATGGCGTGGTGACGCCGAACATGGTCAGGCCTATCGAGGGTCTGCCGTCGGCCGGCGGCGCCGGCTTTGCCGCCATGCCTGATATCGCCTGGGCGGCATTGTGCAGCACGACACGGGAAAGCCGGTTGAGGCCGGCCATGTCGGTCACCGACGGCATCATGATGATGTCGGAGATGTCGACATAAGGTCCGGTGTCGCCGGAAGCCAAGGTCGAAACCATGATCTTGGGCAGGCCGAGCGGCAGCGTGCGCATGCCTGCGGTGATGATCGAGGTGCCGCCACCGCCGCCGATGCCGACAATCCCGGCAATGTCGCTGCGCGATTGAACAAACCGGGCAAAGGCGGCAGCCATTGCCGCCACAGCGGTGCCGCGATCGTCGACGCCGAGCACGGCATTGCGACCCTCGGAATGGTGGCTGGCGACCTCGTCGGCCGAAATGTCGACCGGCACGGTCGCGCCGCGTGTTCCGATGTCGACACGGGCAATCGAAGCGCCGGTAGCGGCGACCGCATCGTACAGAAATGCGAGTTCCTCGCCCTTGGTGTCGGCGGTGCCCACCACATAGATGCGCTTCATCGCGTTTCCCCGGTCTTGGGCGTGTTCGGCGCTGCCGCCCCTTTGCCTGGCCGTTCGATGGGCGAAGGGCCATTGCAATTTTTTGAGACGCGCGTATCGTATTGACATGGATGTCTCACGTCAACAAGCGACAGTGAACGACGACGCCGGCCAAGGCGCCAGCCCGCGGGCTGAGCGCGGGGCCCGCGCGCGCACCAAGCGGCTGATGCTGGAGACGGCGACAAAGCTGATGCAGGCGGGCGCCACGCCCTCCGTCAGCGAGGTGGCGGAAGCAGCGGAAGTCTCGCGCGCCACCGCTTATCGGTATTTTCCGAGCCAGGCGGCGCTGGTGCAGGCGGTGGTCGACGAAGGGCTCGGGCCGATCCTTACCTGGCAATCGAGCTCTGCCGATCCGGAGCGCCGGGTGGCCGAGCTGTTCGACACCGCCATGCCACGCATCGAGGCCTTCGAAGCGACGTTCAAGGCGGCGCTGAAACTGTCGCTCGACCAGTGGGCACAGCGACAGGCAGGCACGCTGGGCGGCGAACCGGCCTTCACGCGCGGCCATCGCATCGAGCTTTTGAAGGATGCGATCGCGCCACTCAAGGGCCAGTTGCCGCCGCGCGAATTCAAGCGGCTCGCGCAGGCGCTGTCGCTGATCTTCGGCGTTGAGGTGCTGATCGTTTTGAAGGATATATGGGGACTGGATAGCCGCCGCATGATGTCGGTCGCGCAATGGGCGGCCGGCGCTCTGGTGCGCGCGGCGGTGACGGAATCGGTGACTGAATGAGATGGGATCGCGCCGACGTCGGCCGCTAGATAACGTCAATCTGGTTCGACCAGATTTTCAACCTGACTATTCATGCTACTACCGATGCAGCGGTCCAAGTAAGGCATTTATGTATCAAAGAGTAGGAAAATTCAGGGAAAACAGGCAGATATCGCAGAAACCAACTTGTCTGCGCGTCTGTCGCCGTCCAAGAAAGGGCTTGACGTTCCTCTGGAATTGGTAATACCAGATCAGGACAAATAAAGCGGATCAAAAGGGTGAAGGCTAATATCCGTTTCGGTCGAACGAGGAGGCTCAAAAACCGGAACGGTGCCGTCACGGGAGGACTACCAGGGCCGGCCTCGCCGCCGGCCCGCATGACAAGGTAGAATGCGCACAAGGGAGGAAATCATTATGCGCAAGACAATGACCAGCTTGCTTGCTGGTATCGGCCTAGTGCTCGCCTGCGGAACGTCCGTCTACGCGCAGGAAAAGGAACTTACAATCTTCTGGGCGGAATGGGATCCGGCCAATTACCTGCAGGAACTCGGCAACGAGTACGAGAAGGAAACCGGCGTCAAGATCACGGTGGAAACCACACCGTGGCCCGACTTCCAGACCAAGGCCTTCACCGAGTTCAACGCCCATGGCGACGCCTACGATATGGTCGTCGGCGACTCGCAATGGCTCGGTGCCGGCTCGACCGGTGGCCACTATGTCGACCTGACCGACTTCTTCAACAAGCACAAGGTCGGTGAAGTGATGGCACCGGCCACGGTGAAATACTATGCCGAATATCCGGGCGGCAGCAGCAAATACTGGGCCATTCCGCTCGAAGGCGACGCCGTCGGCTGGTCCTATCGCAAGGACTGGTTCGAAGACCCCAAGGAAAAGGAAGCCTTCAAGGCCAAGTATGGCTACGATCTCGACGTGCCGAAGGACTGGAAGGCTTTGCGCGACATCGCCGAATTCTTCCACCGTCCGGACCAGAAGAAATACGGCATAGCCATCTACACCGACAATTCCTACGACGCGATGGCGATGGGCTTCGAAAACGCGCTGTTCTCCTTTGGCGGCGAGTTGGGTGACTATAAGACCTACAAGGTCGATGGCTTCATCAACTCCGACAAGGCGATCGCGGCGCTCGACGCCTACAAGGAACTCTACAAGTTCACGCCCCCGGGCTGGGCCAAGTCGTTCTTCGTCGAGGACAACCAGGCGATCACTGAAAACCTGGCGGCGATGAGCATGAACTACTTCGCGTTCTTCCCCTCGCTGATCAACGAGGCGTCGAACCCGAATGCCAAGAACACCGGTTTCTTCGCCAATCCTCCCGGCCCGAACGGGGACCAGTTCGCCGCACTCGGCGGTCAGGGCATCTCCATCGTTTCCTACTCGCAGAAGCAGGAAGAGGCGACGAAGTTCCTGGAATGGTTCATCAAGGACGAGACCCAGAAGAAGTGGGCAGCGCTCGGCGGCTACACCTGCAGTGCCGCCGTGCTCAAGTCGCCCGAATTCCAGAACGCCACGCCCTACAACAAGGCGTTCTACGAGACCATGTTCAAGGTAAAGGACTTCTGGGCGGTTCCGGAATATGCCGAACTGCTGCAGCAGCTCAATCAGCGCATCTATCCTTACATGATCGGCGGCCAAGGCACCGCCAAGGAGACGCTGGACGCACTGGCAGCCGACTGGAACGCGACCTTCAAGAAATACGGCCGCGGCCAATAAGCATGGAGTTTCACGGAGGAGGCGCTCGTGCCTCCTCCGTTTCTTTTTCTGATTTTTGAAATCTTTCTGATTTCTGAACTGGGAGCAGGGTCTTGGCGACCACAATGATCACCACGCTGGACAGGTCCTCGCGGGCCGCCGCTCGCGGTCTAAGCGACATTTCGATCCGCAATCTCTTCATCATCCCGACGATCCTGTTTCTGATCGTCTTCAACATCTTCCCGCTGATCTATTCGCTGGGCTATTCGTTCACCGATTTCCGGGCCTCGACCAGCGCGGCGGCGAATTTCGTCGGGCTGCAAAACTATCGCGACCTGCTCAGCGATCCCTATGTCTGGTCCAACTTCGCCATCACCGCGAAATACGTCATCATCTCGGTCGCCGGCCAGCTGCTCGTCGGCTTCGGCGTGGCCATGCTGCTCAACCGCGACATTCCGCTCAAGGGCCTGCTGACGACGCTCCTGTTGTTGCCGATGATGCTGTCGATGGCCGTCGTTGGCCTGTTCTGGAAGCTGCTCTACGATCCGTCCTTCGGCATCATCAATTATGCGCTGGGCCTCGGTACCTTCGAATGGCTGTCGAATCCGAAAATGGCGCTCTACGCGGTCGCGCTGACCGACATCTGGATGTGGTCGCCCTTCGTCATGCTGTTGTCGCTGGCCGGCCTGTCGGCCGTGCCCAAGCATCTCTACGAGGCAGCCGCGATTGACAGGGCCGGGCCGTTCTACACCTTCTTCCGCATAACGCTGCCGTTGGTTGCGCCGATCCTGATGATCGCGGTCATCTTCCGCACCATGGAGGCGTTCAAGACCTTCGACCTCGCCTACATCCTGACCAGCCAGCCGACGGCCGAGCTGATCTCGATCCGGCTCTACAAGATGGCGTTCCAGGAATGGCAGACCGGGCGTTCCTGCGCGCTCGCCTACATCGTGCTGATCATGGTGCTGGCGATCACCAACATCTATGTCAAATACCTCAACAAGGTGAAGGAGCGCTGAGATGGCCGCAGTCCGCACTTCTTCCGAAATCACCTTCAACCGGGTCGCCATCGTCGCTGTCCTGCTGGTGACGATCATCTTCCTGGCGCCGATCTACTGGATCGCCTCGACGGCGTTCAAGCCGCGCAACCTCGCCACCACCATTCCACCGACGGTGGTTTTCCAGCCGGAGATATCGCCCTTCGTCAAGTTGTTCACCAAGCGTTCGCAGCTGCGCAGCCCGCCGTCGCCGGAGGAGTATGCGGCTGCGCCGTGGTGGGAGCGCGTCGTCTTCAATGGCGGCGAAAAGATCGTGCGCGACGGCAAGGGCCAGGTTCAGTGGTCGGGCTATCCGAGCCGTTTCATGAATTCGCTGATCGTCGCCATAACCTCGACCGTCCTGGCCGTCGGCATGGGCACCTTCACCGCCTATGGCTTCTCGCGCTTCAAGGTGAAGGGAGAGGCGGATCTGCTCTTCTTCATCCTGTCGACGCGCATGCTGCCGCCGGTGGTCGTCGCCATCCCAATGTTCCTGATGTACCGGGCGGTAGGGCTCAACGATTCCCATGTCGGCCTGATCATTCTCTACACCGCCTTCAACCTGTCCTTCTCGGTCTGGCTGATGAAGGGCTTCATGGACGAAATCCCGAAGGAGTATGAAGAGGCGGCGCTCGTCGACGGCTACACGCGCATGGAGGCCTTCTTCAAGATCGTGCTGCCCGAGGCCGCCACCGGCATCGCCGCCACCGCCGTGTTCTGCTTCATCACGGCGTGGAACGAGTATGCCTTCGCCCTGATCATGACCAGCCGCCGCGCCCAGACGGCACCGCCCTTCATTCCCAGCCAGGTCGGCGCCGGCCTGCCGGACTGGACGGTGATCGCCGCCGGAACCTTCCTGTTCCTGCTGCCGGTCGCGATCTTCACCTTCCTGCTCCGCAACCACCTGCTGCGCGGCATGTCCTTCGGAGCGATCCGCAAATGAGCTTTCGCGACATCAACCAGAAATATCTCGAACCGGGCAGCCAGGTGCTGATGGTGCTCGGCATCATAGCGCTCTGCCAGCCATGGCACATGCTGCTGCACAGCTATGGCGTGACCATCATCCTGATCGGCCTGATTGGCTTCAACATCACCTCCAAGATCGCGCCGGAGGAGAAGGCCGGCACCGGGCAAGGGACAAATCCGGGGGCACAGCATTGACCCAGATCGAGCTTCGCGGCGTCCAGAAATATTTCGGCGCCGTCCAGGTCATCAAGGACCTCAACCTGAAGATCGACGATAACGAGTTCATCGTGCTGCTCGGCCAGTCGGGCTGCGGCAAGACGACGACACTCAGGGCCGTTGCCGGACTGGAGACGATCGACGGCGGCGACATCCTCATCGACGGCAAGCCGGTCCAGCACCTCAAGGCCGCCGACCGCGACATCGCCATGGTCTTCCAATCGTTTTCGCTCTATCCGCATATGAGCGTTTACGAGAACATCGCCTTTCCACTGAGGGCGACGCGCAAGAGCAAGGCCGAGATCGACAGCGAGGTGCGCTCGGTCGCCAAGACGCTGCAGATCGGCGATCTCCTCGCCAAGAAACCGTCGGCGCTGTCCGGCGGCGACATGCAGCGCGTGGCGATCGGCCGGGCCTTGGTGCGGCGGCCGAAGGCGATGCTGATGGACGAGCCGATCGGGGCGCTCGATGCCAAGCTGCGCGAGGAGATGCGGGCCGAGATCAAGCGGCTGCACATCAAGCAGGGTTCGACCAGCATCTACGTCACCCACGACCAGATCGAGGCGATGAGCCTCGCCGACCGCATCGTCATCATGCATGAAGGTGTGCTGCAGCAGGTCGGCTCGCCGGACGAGGTCTATTCGCATCCGGCGAATCTTTTCGTCGCGCAATTTGTCGGCAGCCCGGTGATGAACGTCGCCGACGCTTCGGTGACCGAGAAACCCTCATCGGCCTCGGTCACGGTCGGCGATGCGGCCGCTGGCTTCGAATTCCCGCGCGCCTTGCTGTCGAAGCTCAATGGCCATGCCGGCAGCCAACTCGCGCTCGGCATCCGGCCGGAAGGCGTCCTCGTCCGCCGCGAAGCCGCCGAGGGGTTCCTGCCGGTGGAGACGCAGATCGTCGAGCCGCTCGGGTCCTTCGACATCGTCGACCTCAAGGTCGGCTCCAAGATGCTGCGTGCGCGCACCAAGAGCGGCTTCATCAGCGGCCCCGGCGAAAGGGTCTTCGTCAGAATCGATCCCAGCCAGGCGCATTTCTTCGACACGGCGAGCGGCAAATCGCTGGGAGTGAGACTCTGATGGCCCACATCCAGCTCAAGAACATCTCAAAGAAGTTCGGTAACCACACCGCCTTGACCGGGCTCGATCTCGACATCGCCGATGGCGAGTTCTTCGTCCTGCTTGGCGAGACCGGCGCCGGCAAGACGACGACGCTGCGCATGATTGCCGGCCTGGAAAAACCGAGCGAAGGCCAGGTCTTCATCGATGGCGTCGATGTCGCCGACTGGGGCGCGGCCGAGCGCGACGTGGCGCTGGTGCTGCAGCAATATTCGCTCTATCCGCGCTATACGGTGCGCCAGAACCTCGAATTTCCGCTGAAGCCGAAGATCCGCCGGCTGCCCGATGCCGAGATCAAGGATCGTGTCGACCGCGCGGCCAGGACGCTGCGCATCGAGCATCTGCTCGACCGCAAGACCGACAGGCTTTCAGGCGGCGAGATGCAGCGCGTCTCGATCGGCCGCGCCATCGTGCGCAAGCCGCGGGTATTCCTGATGGACGAGCCGTTGTCGGCGCTCGACGCCAAATTGCGCGAGGCGCTGCGCACCGAATTGAAGAACCTGCAGATGCAGCTTGGCGCCACCTTCCTGTTCGTGACGCACGATCAGATCGAGGCGATGTCGATGGGTGACAAGGTCGGCGTGCTCAACCATGGCCGCATCGTCCAGACCGGCACGCCGTACGAGATCTACAACAATCCGCGCGACACCTACGTGGCAAGCTTCGTCGGCTCGCCGCCGATGAACCTCATCGACGGCAAGCTCGTCAACGGACGCGCGGTGATGGCGCCGCTCAATTTCGAATTGCCGTTTGCGGGGGGTGCCAAGACTTCGGGGGGTGCCAAGACGGGCGCGGCGACCGACGGTCGCCCGCTCGTCTTCGGTATTCGTCCCGAGGACGTCTATCTCGAGACCGGCGCGCCGGTCGAGGCGCGGGTCCACGATGTCGAGAACCATGGCGTCGAGAAGATCCTGACGCTGCGGGTCGGCGACGCCATGCTGCGCGCCACCGTGCCGGCCAGGACCGACGTCCAGATAGAGCAGCCGGTGCGCTTTGCCTGGAACCCGGACAAGGTGGTGCTGTTCGACAAGGGCAGCGGAATAAGCCTGCGTCACGCCGGCTAAGTACAAGCCTCTTTACTGCAGCTTGGGGCGGGATGCGTTCAACGCGAACCGTGTTTCCTGCTCCATCTATGTGTTTTAGCCGCATTTGTGCGACGCTGCGTGATTCCATTTGGTGCGAAATGCTCGAGTCTTCCCGTCATCTCCCCCGTGCGGGGGATGCGGATGCGCCGATTTGTCGAATAGGCTGATCCTTTGGTCCCAAACGGGCTTTGCAAGCGCAATTTGGAGACCCGAAATGGAGGGTTGGCTATGGGAAATCTGTTCCGCACATTTGCGACGATCCTGGTTGTCGCCGGTATGGGATTGTTGGCGGCGCATCTGGGCGAGGCGCAGGCAGCCAAGAAAGTCGTCGCCGGTGCGAAGGTCGACGCCAAGAAGATCAAGGGCCTCAACGGCACGGTCAATCTGTCCACCAGCGACTGCAAACTGTTGTTGAGCGGCACCGTCGTCGAAGTCTCGGATGGCAGGTGCGGGGCCTCCGGCAAATATTGCAAGAGCAGTGCCGGCTCGGCCTGTATCACCGAGCAATAAGCCGGCCAACGTTTAGCCGGCCTAGCGGATCTCCGCCTGTTCCTCGGCCCGGAAATGGCTGGGCGGCGATCCGATGACCCGTTTGAAGGCGCGGCTGAAGGAGGCGTCGGATTCGTAGCCGAGGCGCGCCGCCACGACGGAAATCTTGAGCCGGTCGCGGACCAGCCATTGCCGCGCCTGGTGCATCCGCACCTGCGTGACGTACTTTGCCGGTGTTTCGCCGACAATGGTGGCGAAGCGATCGGCGAAACCCGATCGCGAGGCACCCATCATCTTCGCCAGAGCCTCCACCGTCCAGTCACGGTTCGGTTCCAGGTGGATCGCGGCCAGCACCCGGCCGATCTCGCGATCCCTGACCGCCGCGATCCATCCGGAAGAGTCGCCGCAGCCGCGCTCGACCCATGAGCGGATGACGGTCGCGGCAAGCACATCGGCCAGCCGCGCCAGGATGCCGCCGGAGCCGACGCGCTCCATCGTCACCTCGCGGGCCATCGCTTCCAGCAAATGTGGGATACCTGGTTCATAGGCTTCCAACTCATGTGCGCGCATCACGTCCGGCATCATGCCGAGCAAGGGGTGCAAGCCATCGAGATTAAAATACATGCTGCCGAAAAACAGCAAGGTCCCCGGACGGCAGCCGGGCACGCCGTCATTCGACATGCAATAGACATTCTTGCAGATTTCCTCGACCTCATAGCCGTGGATCGGCGCCGCCTCGACACCCGGCTCGCTCGCCAGCGTGTGAGCTGAGCCGCGCGGCAACAAGGCAGCGTCGCCCGCCTTGAGCTCGACCCATTCGCCGGACGGCTGCAGCAACCAGCAGCCTTTGCGGCCGATGAAATGAAACCGTGCCGCCGCCTGAGCCGGAAAATGGATGCCCCAAGGCTCCTTCATCTCGCAACGGCCGTAATCGACGCCTTCGAGGCGCAATCCACGCAGTATGTCCGTCAGCGGATCGCCGGTTACGGGGATTTTGGACGAACGGTCAAACATGATGGTGTTTCTAGCATGGAAACTCCAGCTGGTCACTCCTTATGTTGCATCGCAGTCAAATGCTGCGCTGCAACAGACCGGAGATCCCTCATGACCGAACCCGCGACAGGCGTCATGGACGCCGTTCTCGATCCATCGGAAACTGGCGAACGATCCGAGCCCGCATGGGGGGCGGTGGTCTCCCTGGCGCTCGGAGTCTTCGGCCTGGTGACCGCAGAATTTCTGCCGGCCAGCCTGTTGACGCCGCTTGCGCAGGATCTCGGCATCACCGAAGGCGCCGCCGGGCAGGCGGTAACGGCAACGGCCGTCATTGGCGCGATTGCGGCGCCGACCATGGCTATTGTCACCAAGCGGCTGGACCGCAGGCTGGTCATGTGGGCGCTGACGGTGCTGCTTGTGCTGTCAAACCTGGTGGCCGCGTTTGCGTCGTCGCTTCCCGTTCTTCTGATCGCCCGCATCATGCTCGGGATCAGTCTCGGCGGCTTCTGGTCGATGTCGGCGGCCATGGCGATGCGGCTCGTTCCGATGCGGTTGATGCCGCGCGCCATGTCGATCATCCTCACCGGCGTTTCGGTGGCGACGGTCTGTGCTGCTCCGGTCGGCGCCTATGTCGGCGACATCTGGGGATGGCGGACGGCGTTCATGATCGCCGCCGTGGTCGGCGCGCTGGCGCTTCTGGTGCAGGTGGCTACCATCCCGCGACTGCCGCCGGCAGGTACGGCAGGTTTTCGCACGCTGCTGGAGGTGATGAAGCGGCCGATGATCAGAGTAGCGCTGCTGGTGGTGCTGCTGGTCGCCTCGGGACACTTTGCCGGCTTCACCTATGTCCGCCCGTTTCTCGAGAAGGTGCCCGCGCTGGACATCGAGACGATCTCGCTTGTGCTGCTCGCCTACGGCATTGGTGGCTTTTTCGGCAATTTTGCCGGCGGCTTCATTGCCGAACGCAGCCTCAAGGCAGCCGTCAGCCTGGCGCCTCTGCTGATCGCGTTTTCGGCGCTCTTGCTGCTGGTCGTCGGAGGCTCACCCGTGGTGGCTGCAATAGCAGTGGCTAGCTGGGGCTTTGCGTTCGGCGCCGTCCCAGTCGGGCTGCAGACCTGGCTGGTGCGGGCCGCCCCCGATCAGGCCGAAAGCGCCGGCGGGCTCATGGTTATGACGTTCCAGGTCGCCATCGCGTTGGGCGCCGTCTTCGGCGGCCTGCTGGTCGACAATGCCGGCGTTGCCAGCGCCTTCGCCTATTGCGCGGCGGCGACATTGCTTGCGGCACTGGCGGCGTTCTTCCTTGGCCCCAAGCCGATCGACGATCCCAAGGCCTAGACGGAACGGCCGTCGAAGTCGAAGACCGGCACGGCGGCGACGTCCAACGCCTCGATACAATGAATATTGATATAGGCACTTCGCCCGCTCCCTTCGCCGACATCCTCGGCGAAGGGGTGAATGCCGCAGCTGCGGCAGAAGCGGTGCGCGATGACATGGTTGCCGAAGCTGTAGCGGCCGAGATCATCGCCCCAGGCAAGCACCCGCATACTCTCATGCGGCACTGCCCATAGCAGTGCACCCTTGCGCGAGCAGATCGAGCAATTGCACCGTACGGCTCCGGTCAGCTCGCCTTCGACCTCGAACGCGACCTTGCCGCAGTGGCAGCTGCCTTGGTAGAACATCGGGCCTTCCTCCTTCGGTTCGACAGGTGCAAATCCGACCGTGCCGGGCTATGTCTCCTGCGGCCAGTTTCCGGCTGCTACCTTAAGACGTCGCAAGCGTGCGGAGTCCGACACCGAAAATGCAATCAGCCCGTGATCGCCTCGAAGCAATTCTTTCGCGTCTTGCCGCTCGCGTCGACGATGAAAGCGTTTTCGTAAAGCTCTACCCGGAAGCCGCACGGGCGGCGGCCGACGCCGCCGATGCGCGGCGAAAAGCCGGCGTCACGCTCGGGCCGCTCGATGGGGCGATCGTCTCGATCAAGGATCTGTTCGATGTCGCTGGCGAGCCGACCACGGCGGGCTCCCTGCTGCTCGCCACCGCAGCGCCGGCGCTGCGGGATGCCATTGTCGTGCGACGGCTGCGTCAGGCCGGTGCAGTCATCCTCGGCAAGACCAACATGACCGAGTTCGCCTTCACCGCGATCGGCGTCAATCCGCATTACGGCACCCCCGGCAATGCAAGCGATGCCACCCGTATTCCGGGCGGCTCGTCCTCAGGCGCCGCCGTTTCGGTCGGCGAAGGCACCAGCCAAATCTCTATCGGTTCCGATACGGGTGGTTCGGTGCGCATTCCGGCATCGCTGAATGGCGTCGTCGGTTTCAAGCCGACCGCGCGGCGCGTGCCGCTCGCGGGTGCGTTTCCGCTGTCGGCCACGCTGGACTCGATCGGTCCGCTGGCCCGCACCGTCGCCGAATGTGCGGCGGCCGATGCAGTGATGTCGGGCGAAAACCTGGCAGCACTGTTGCCGCTTCCGCTGGACGGCCTGCGCATCGGTATTGCGCGCGGCGTGCTGTTCGATGATACGCAGGAAGAGGTCGCGACGACATTCGACTGGTGTCTTCGCAAGATGGAGCTTAGCGGCGCACGGCTTGCGGAACTGTCGATCGACGACCTGCTTGCCGAGTTGCGCGCGGCAACCAAGCGCGCCTCAATCGCGGCGATGGAAGGGGCGGAGATCCATGCCGACTGGCTGGCGACGGGAGCGGCGACGCCGGTCGACCCGCGGGTAAGCGGACCATTGTCGCGCGCCGCCGCCATTCCGGCCACGGTCTATATCAGGGCAATGCGCCGTCGCGCAGCACTTGCCGCCGCAATGGATGAGCGGCTGGCAGGGGTAGACGTACTGGCCCTGCCGACCACGCCGGTGACGGCGCCGACGATAGTCTCGATGACCGGCGACGAGGCCCTCTGCAACAGGATCGAGGGTCTTCTGCTGCGCAACACGCAGGTCGCCAACCAGTTCGATCTGTCAGCAATCTCGCTGCCCATGCCGGGAAAGGCGCGCCCGGCCGGGCTGATGCTGGTGGCGCGCAATGGTCATGACCACCACCTGCTGCGCATCGCAGCCGGCGTGGAGGCGCTGCTTGCAAATTGATCCGACAGCGCGTGTCAGCGCGACGAGCAGTGGCCGCGTTCGCTGTCCTTGGCGGCGCGTTCGATGCCGGTGGCAACCAGCCAAGGCAGGGTGTACCGCTTGCCGTTGAAGGTCCGGGTGCGGTTCTCGATCGATCCGACAACAACGACCTCGCCGGCATAGAGCTTGTCCGAAAGATTGAGGGCTTTGTCTTGCTGCGGCAGGCGATCAATGTCGATTGAAACGCCTTTGATGAGCTTACCAGTAGCGAGGTCGAGTGCGCTGTTCGATGGACAGGGTGCCGCCACGCAGCGCAAGCCGTTGTCGCAGAACACGTAGCTGCCCTGTCCGTTGGCGAAGACTTGCGCCGTCGCCACGCAGAAGCCAGCGGTCAGCAGGAATTTTGTGACGTTTACCATGCCGGCACCATCGCCGGCGAGTTCGGGAAAATTGAGGCGCTCAGAGATCGACAGGGAACCGCCGCCGGTAGTGCTCGACCACTTCCGGGTTGCGCAGATTGACCGGTAATCTGTTGGCCAGCACCAGCAAGGCTTCGCCAGCCGCGCCGACGCCCATGCGCATCATCGACTGCTCGGTGATCCCAGCCATGTGCGGGGTGACGATGACGTTGTCGAACCCGAAATAAGGATGGTTGGGCGGCAGCGGTTGTGTTGCAAAAACATCGAGTGCGGCGCCGCCGATGCGGCCCTTCTGCAAGGCCTCGATCAGCGCGTCGTCGTCGATCACCGGCCCGCGCGAAACATTGATCAGCAGCGCATCCGGCTTCATCCGGTCAATGCGCTCGCGGCTGATCAGCCCCCGTGTTTCGGGCGTCAGCGGGCAGCACAGAACGATGATGTCGCTCTGTTCGATCAGCGCATCGATCGACAGGAAGCCGACCCTGTCCGGCGCCGGCCGCATGCTGCGCGTCGTCGCCACCACATTCAGATCGAACCCATGTGCCGCGATGTGGCCAACCGCCTGGCCGATCGCGCCGAGGCCGACAATGCCGATCGTCTTGCCCGCTAGCTCGCTGGCCACCACCGTGTGTTCGCGGCCGGCCAGCCAGCCCTTCGCACGCAGGTCGCGGTCCAACACACGAAAGCGCCTAAGCAGCGCCAGCGCCGCGAACATCACGTATTCGGCGACGGATCGCGCGTTCACCCCCGGTACGTTCGCCACCAGCACGCCGGCCGCATTGGCCGCTTCCATAGGTACCATGTCCAGCCCGGCGCCGTGGCGGATCGCGGCCCTGAGCCTCCTCGCTCCTTCGAAAAGCGACGCAGGCAAGGGAGCGCGAACGATGATGACATCGGCGTCCCTTGCCTCGGCGGCAAGCGTGTGCGCATCGAGGGCGGAAGCAACGACGAGTTCGCCGGTCCCTGTCAGCATGGAAGAGGCACGGGGGTGCAGTCTGTGTGTCGACAGGATCTTGGGCATTTCAGGCCTTTTCGAGCGCTGGGCTTTGCGGTTCCGCCCCACGCCCCTCGATCAGCCCCTTCCAGTAGCTTTCGGCGCCTTGCAGATGGGCGCTCATCAGCGCCTGGGCGAGATTGCCGTCGCGGCGCAGCAGCGCCTCGTAGATCTGGATATGCTCGGCATGGGAGCGCACGCTGCGTTCGGGATCGTTGAAATAGATCGGCAGGCGCAGCTCACCCATCATGTAGTAGACGCTGCAGATATTGTGGAAGACGCTGTTCTTGGTCGCCCGCACGATCTCGAGGTGGAACTCGCGGTCTTCCCGGGCAAGGCCTTCACCGGCGGCGATGCGATCCTCGGACGCCTTCAGGATCTCGCGCAGCCGCTCGAAATTCTCCTCGGTGGCGCGTGAACAGGCCAGTTCGGCGGCCTTGATCTCGTGGATCTTGCGCAACTCGACCGTCTCGTAGATCTGGACGGGATCGAGCGGCAGGCCCGCGCGGGCGAACAGCGCCATCGCCTCGACGCTCGCCTGCTTCGTATCGATGTAGATGCCGGATTTCGCCCGTCGCTCGACGATGCGCATCGCCTCGAGAATGGCCAGCGCCTCGCGGATCTGTCCGCGGCTGACGCTGAAATGCTCTGCCAGTTCGCGCTCCGACGGCGTGCGGCCCGTCTCCTTGTCGGAATGGGAGAACAGATAGGCGGCAAGTTCCGCGAGAAGGTTCTTTTCTTTCATGTCAGCCGTGTTGCGCGTGCGCCTCCAGGAACCGCTCCGAAATGGTGAATCCCAGCCCGGGTCTATCAGGGATCGCTACCATACCGTCCTTTGCTTCGACAGTCTCTTCGATCAGATCGTGGATCATCGGGTTGGCGCCGAGCGAATATTCGACGGTGAAGCTCGCCGGCGAAGCGGCGCAGACATGCAGCCCGGCAAAGAAGCAGGGCGCGCCGGCCCAAAGATGCGGCGCAAAGCGCAGATTGAAGGCGCTGGCGATGGTGCCGATCTTCATCGCCTCGCTGATGCCACCGCAAAAGGCCGGATCCGGCTGGAAGATATCGGCGGATTTGAGCACGGCGAGGTCGCGGAAGGCATAGCGTGTCGCCTCGCTTTCGCCGGTGGCGATCGGGATCGAACCGCAGGCGCGCACCTCGGCCATGCCGGGCTTGTCGTCGGCGATCACCGGCTCCTCGAACCAGGCGAGATCGAGGTCGCCGGCGAGATGGATGAAGCGCTTGGCTTCGGCCACCGTGTAAGTGCCGTGCGCGTCGACCATCAGGTCGATATCGGGACCGAGCGCCTGTCTTGCGGCGCGGACGCGAGCGGCCGAGATATGTGGGGCGCCGTCCATCGCGCCGACGCGCATCTTCAGCGCCTTGAAGCCGCCCTTGGCGATGTAGGACTGCAGCTGGTCGCCGATGGCTTCCGCGGTGGCCCAGCCGCCGGAAGCATAGGCCGGCATGCGGTCCAGCTTGCGGCCGCCGAGCAGCCGCCAGACCGGAACGCCGAGCGATTTGCCGAGAATGTCCCACAAAGCGATGTCGACGGCGCTGATGGCGGCGATGCTCATGCCCCGTCGTGCCAGTTGCGGCATGGCATGGCCGGCGCGAGCGGCACTGTCGTGGCGCGTGCCATTATAGAGCATCTCCCAGATGACGCCGATGTCGGCCGGGTCGCGGCCGACCAGCTGCGGGCCGACCTCGTAGTTCAGCAAATGGACGAGAGCGCCGTAACTGCCGGCGCTGCCGGCGGCATTCTTGCCTTCGCCCCAGCCGACCAGCCCGTCGTCGGTTTCGATGCGCAGGATGGCGGCGTCGAACGTCGCCACCTGACCGAAGTCGCTGCGGTGCTGCTTCGCGACTTCGATCGGTATGCGGACCCACCAGGCTTGGACCGTTTTGATGCGCATGTTCATCCTCGGCCCGGCCGCGGTGAGGCGGAAGGGCTCTTTCCAAACGGCTCGGCTACTTGATCAGCGGCAGCAGCGTTTCCGCGTTGATGCGCATCTGGTCGGTGTAGAATTTCTCCGTGAGCACGCTGGAGCCGTGGTCCTGAATGAACTTCAACTGCTCCGGCGAGATGTCGACGGGGTTGCGTTCGACCATGTCGGGATAGGGAGCAGCCGGCGTGCGGTCGACGGGGGCGACGAATTCATTGGTCAGCGCGCCGTCATAGCCGATCTCCTTCAGCGTGCCGACGATCTTCGGCCAGTCGATCTGCCCGAGGCCGGCGGCGAAGCGGTTGTTGTCGGCGACATGGAAATCGTACAGGCGCTTGCCGACCTGCCGGATCGCGTCGTAGACGTTAAATTCTTCCATGTGGATGTGGTAGGCGTCGAGGCAGACGCCGCATTCGGGGCTGACCGCATCGGCCAGCGCCAGTGCCTGGGCGCCGCGGTTGAACAGATAAGTCTCGAAGCGGTTGAGCGGCTCAACCGCGATCTTGACGCCGACTTTCTTGGCGTGGGTGAAGCATTCCCGGGTGGCGTCGACCACCCATTTCCATTCCTCTTCCTCGGTGCCGTCCGGCACGACCTTGCCGACGGTGGCGGGAACCAGCGTGATAATCTCGCCGTCGAGCTCGCTGACCATGGTCAGCACGTCCTTGACGTACTGCACCGAGCGCTCGCGTTGGCCCTGGTCCTTGGCGGCGAGATTGCGCTCGCCCAGCATCAGCGTCACCGCTCCCCAGCAGCGAATGCCGTACTCGTTCAACAGTGCGCGCGTCTCCTTGGGCTTGTACTGTTCGGGTTCGCCGGAAATCTCGATCGACTCATAGCCGAATTTCTTGATGCGCTTGAGCGTCGTTTCCAGCGGCTCCGCCCGCATCCAATTGTGCGTCGAAAGATGCATGGTCTATCCTTCCCAGAATCGCCTGTACCAGTTTGCCTGCGGCGCACTCTGCCGAAGCCGCCGCATGATTCCTCCCCAAGCCGTCCCAGCATTTTTTTGCAAACTGGTTCGACCAATTGGGCTTGATGGGAGGTCTACAGTAATTTCATCTGGACGGCAAGAAGTGCTGCCATCAAGCGTTGGCTCCTGTCTATGCTATTGATTATACTTAAACATGTGGCTTAACTCGGCATGGTTGCAGGACTGCGGCAGCGCGTCAAATGGCTTGACCAGATTTCGGCATTTGGTAATACCAGAATAGTGGCGCTGAGCGCGCTGTGCAAAGAGACCAAAGACGCTGGCCCTGTTTTCAATCGGCGCTATGCTTGGTCGTAAAACATAGGGAGATGCCGATGCCGACGACGATGAAGGGGCCTGGTCTGTTCCTGGCGCAGTTTGCGGGCGACGCCGCGCCGTTCAATTCGCTGGCCTCGATCACCAAATGGGCGGCCGGTCTGGGCTACAAGGGCGTGCAGATCCCGACATGGGACGCCCGATTGTTCGATCTCGAGAAGGCAGCCTCCTCCAAGGCCTATTGCGACGAGGTGAAGGGCATCTGCGCCGATGCCGGCGTCGAGATCACCGAACTGTCGACGCATCTGCAGGGGCAATTGGTGGCGGTGCATCCCGCCTATGACGCGCAGTTCGACGGCTTCGCGCCGGCTGCGGTGCACAACAATCCAAAAGCCAGGCAACAATGGGCGGTCGAACAGATGAAGTTCGCCGCCAAGGCGTCGAAGAATCTCGGGCTCAAGGCGTCGGTGTCGTTTTGCGGAGCGTTGGCCTTCCCCTACCTCTACCCCTGGCCGCAGCGGCCGGCGGGATTGATCGAGGAGGCATTTGCCGAACTCGGCAAACGCTGGACGCCGATCCTCGACGTTTATGACGACAACGGCGTCGATGTCGGCTACGAAATTCATCCGGGCGAGGACGTGTTCGACGGCGCGACATTCGAGATGTTCCTCGATTCGGTCGGCGGCCACAAGCGCTGCAACATCAACTATGACCCGTCGCACTTCCTGCTGCAGCAGCTCGATTATCTCGACTTTATCGACATCTACCACGAGCGGATCAAGGCGTTCCACGTCAAGGATGCCGAATTCAATCCGACCGGGCGGCAAGGCGTCTATTCCGGTTACCAGAGCTGGACCAACCGTGCCGGGCGTTTCCGCTCGCTCGGTGACGGGCAGGTGGATTTCGGCGGCATCTTCTCCAAGCTCACCCAATACAATTACGATTCATGGGCGGTGCTGGAATGGGAATGCTGCCTCAAGCACCCGGAGGATGGTGCGGCCGAAGGCGCTCCCTTCATCCAGCACCACATCATCAGGGTGACGGAAAAAGCATTCGACGACTTCGCCGGCGGCAAGACCGATACAAAGGTGCTGCGCGGCATGATGGGGATCTAGCACAGATATCCCTCCCCCTCGAGGGGAGGGTCGATCCGCGCAGCGGATCGGGGTGGGGTCGCTGGGCGTAGGGCTCGGCATGAACCGACCCCACCCGGCCCTGCGGGCCACCTTCCCCTCAAGGGGAGGGGTATTTCAATGACGAGGGAGAAAATCGTGGTTGGCGCATCGAAGACGGAAACGGGAGGCGGTCCGATCCGCTACGGCATGGTTGGCGGCGGACAAGGCGCCTTTATCGGCGCGGTGCACCGCATCGCGGCACGCATGGACAACGAGTTCGTGCTGGTTGCCGGCGCCCTCTCGTCGAATCCGGAGCGCGCCAAGGCCTCGGCGGCCGAGCTTGGGCTCGATCCGGCACGCAGCTACGGCTCCTATGCCGAGATGGCCAAGGCGGAGGCCAAGCGGCCGGATGGCATCGAAGTGGTGGCCATCGTCACGCCGAACAATGTGCACGTGCCGGCCGCCAAAGCTTTTCTCGAGGCCGGCATCCACGTCATCTGCGACAAGCCACTGGCGACGACGCTAGCCGAGGCAAAGAGGCTGGCGGCGCTGGTCGAAAAGACCGGCAAGGTGTTCGTGCTGACGCATAACTACACCGCCTATCCGATGGTGCGGCAGGCACGCGAGATGGTCGCCAAGGGACAGCTCGGCGATATCCGCATCGTGCAGTCGGAATATCCGCAGGACTGGCTGACCGAAGACCTGGCCGCCACCGGCCAGAAGCAGGCTGCGTGGCGCTCTGACCCGAAGCAGGCGGGTGCCGGCGGTGCACTGGGCGATATCGGCACGCATGCCTACAACCTTGCCCGTTTCGTCTCCAGGCTGGAGCTCGATTCGTTGTCGGCCGATCTCGATGCCTTCGTGCCGGGGAGGCTGCTCGACGACAACATCAATGTGCTGCTGCGCTTCAAGCCGGTCGGCGGGTCGCACCCGGCCAAGGGAATGATCTGGGCAAGCCAGGTGGCGCCCGGCCACGAGAACGGGTTGAAATTGCGCATCTACGGCTCGAAGGGCGGCCTCGAATGGGTGCAGGCCGACCCGAACTATCTCTGGTACACGCCGTTCGGCCAGCCGAAGCAGTTGATCACCCGTAATGGCGCCGGCGCGCTCCCCGTCGCCGGGCGCGTCAGCCGCGTTCCGCCAGGGCATCCGGAAGGCTATCTCGAAGGTTTCGCCAACATCTATCAGGAAGCCGCGCGGGCTATTCGTGCAGCGCGCCGGAAGGGCGGGAAGCCGGCCAAGGATGTCGTCTTCCCGACCGTGCAGGACGGGGTCGAGGGCATGGCCTTCATCGAGGCCTGCGTGAAGTCGTCGAAGAAGAATGGGGCGTGGACGAAGCTCTGAAGGGTGGTGGTGATAGTCAGGTGAGACCGGCCTGCAAATGGCAGTTTCCTGCGCTTCCGGTGCTCATGTACCAAAAGCACGCTCCGCTCCGGTTCTCGGAACCCACCATTTTCGGCTCGGCCTGACCTGAATCTCACCACTCCTCCGGCGATCGAGCGAATGAAGGGAGGGGGCGTCGATGAAAATCGGCATGTGCATGTTGTTGTGGACGACCAGTGTCTCGAAAAAACACGAGCCGTTGCTGAGGGACATCAAGGCGACCGGCTTCGACGGCGTCGAAATACCGGTCTTCTCCGGCACGCCGGACAACTACAGGAAACTCGGCGAACTGCTCGACCGTATCGGGCTGCAACGCACCGCCGTCTCGGCGATGGGCGATCCGGCGATGAACCTGATCTCGCCGGATGCCTCGACGCGCAAGGCCGGTATCGACTACATGAAATCGGCGATCGACTGCGCTCAGGCGCTTGGCGCGAACACGTTGAGCGGCCCGCTCCATTCGACACTCGGGGCCTTCTCCGGCAGCGGGCCGACAGCGGCCGAGAAAAAACGTTCGATCGCTTCGCAACGCGCCATTGGCGACTATGCCGGCAACAAGAGCGTCACCATCGGGCTGGAGGCGCTCAACCGCTTCGAATGCTATCTGTTCAACACGATGGACGATTTGTCGGAGCATATCGACGCGATCGACCGGCCGCACATCAAGGCGATGTACGACACCTTCCATGCCAACATCGAAGAAGCCGACCCGATTGGCGCCTATACGCGCAACCGCAACAACATCGTCCATATCCACATTTCGGAGAACGATCGCGGGGTGCCGGGCCGTGGCCATATTCCCTGGAAGGAGACTTTCTCCGCCATCCGCAAGAGCGGCTACGACGATTGGCTGACGATCGAGGCGTTCGGGCGTTCGCTGAAGGACTTGGCCGCGGCCACCAAGGTGTGGCGCGACTTTTCCGAAGGCCCGGAAGCTGTCTACCGCGACGGCTACAGGCACATTAAGAACGGGTGGAGGAAAGCTGCATAATGATCGGCCAGCCCGATGCCGCACCCGTCACCCCTGCTCAGCCTGGATCCTGTTGTAGTCGTGGATCGTCCTGCTCAGCCGGCGGCGCAGGAAATTGGAAATGTTGTCGAAGATGAAAACGACGAGCAGGACCAAGAGCACCATGTAGAAGACATTGGCCCAGTTGGAGTTGGTGCGCATCGCTTCCCAAAGCTTCAGGCCGATGCCACCAGCACCGACGGCGCCGATGATCGTCGCGCCCCTGGTGTTGGATTCCCACTGGTAGAGCGTCTGGCTGATGAAGACCGGGATCACTTCCGGCAGCACGCCATAGCGCTGCACCAGCAAGCCGTTGGCGCCGGTCGACTGGATGCCCTCGCGGGGCTTGTCGTCGATGTTCTCGAGGCCTTCCGAATAGACTTTGCCGAGCGTGCCGATCTCGGTGAAGAAAATCGCGGCGCTGCCGGCCAGCGGGCCCGGGCCGAAGGCGCGGGTGAAGAACAGCGCCCAGATCAGCATGTCGACCGAACGCATGAAATCGAAGAACCGCTTGAGCACCTGGCTGAGGAGGCCGCTCGGGGTGATGTTGCGGGCGGCGAAAAAGGCGAGCGGGAAGGCGACGATGCCGCCGAGCAAGGTGCCGAGAAACGCCATGACGATGGTCTGGAACAGCTTCGTCCAGACGTCGCCATGCTGCCATTGGGCGTTGTTCCAGATATTGTCCGCGGCCAGCGCAATGTTCGATGTGCCCGGCTTGAGCTGGGGTCCGGACATCAGCAACGAGACCACCTCGCCGGGCGACTTGCCGAAGAAGGGCGAGCGTGTGTCGAAGACGAAATTCGCCCAGCCGAGAAAGCGCTTGCGGACCTTGACGCGATCGACGGTTATGCGAACCTCGCCGGCAAAGCCCATCCGGGCGACGATTTCATCGTCATGCGCGGTGATCCAGTCCGGCACCGGGCCGGTTATCACCGGCTTGCCGCTGGTCAACGACACCGGCACCGCCTGGCCATTGGCGACAAGCGTTGCCTCGGCCTTGTCGAAGGTGACGGATTTGGCTCGGCCGTCGATCAGAACGGTGTAGGAGCCGTTGGCATTGGTGATGACCCAATCGGGATGCGGGTCTTCGCCAAGTGCAGAAAAACGCGGGTATTTGGGGGTGATCTGAGGCTGATCGAGACGGAATTCCGGCTGCAGATCGTAGCTGATCCATTGCGTCAGGAAGAGCGGCAGGCGCTCCCAGTGCGATTGCCTCAGCACTTGCGGCAGGCTGAAGAACCACAAGGCATAGACGAGGTAGAGCAGGATGCCGGCGAACAGCACCAGCGGGCCGAAGCGTTTGTACAAGGGCCGTCGGAACACTTGGGGAAAGCGCTCCTCTATCGCCTGCATCTCATCGGCGGTCATCGCGGTCATGGGCAGTCTTCTTGTTGATTTGCCAAGATCTTTTCCAAAAACCGGAATCCACTTTTTGGGATCATGGTCAGGCGCCCATCATGAAGGCCTGCTCGCCGACGAGCTTGCGACGAAGCCAGGCGGAGAACTGGTCGACGAGGAAGATGGTGGTGAACAACAGCAGCACCAGTGCCAGCGTCTTGGCGCCAAAGCCGCGTGAGATGGAGAGCTTCAGCTCCTCGCCGATGCCGCCTCCGCCGACCGCGCCGATGATGGTCGAGATACGGACATTGATCTCGATCCTGAGCAGCGCATAGGACATGAAATTGGGCAGCACCTGCGGCAGGCCGGCGAAGCGCACGCGCTCGAACCAGTTGGCGCCGACCGCGCGCAGGCCTTCTTCGGCGCGCATGTCGATGTTTTCGTTGATCTCGTAAAAGAGCTTACCGAGGGCGCCGATCGAATGCAGGCCGATGGCGATGATGGCCGCGACCGGGCCAGTCGAGAGGATGGCTGCGAACAGGCCGGCAATGACGATCTCGGGGAAGGCGCGAAGCAGTTCCATGAAGCGCTTGACGACGAGCCTGAGCACCGGACTGGGTGTCAAATTGCGCGCGGCGATGAACGAGAACGGCACCGCAAAGACGAAGCCGATGAAAGTGGAAACCAGCGCCACGTTGAGCGTGGTGAGCATCAGCTCGAAATATTCGGGTAGGTAAAAACCGCCCCAGAGATAAACGCGGCCAAGCGGGAAGTTGAACTCCTGGCTGCCCTTGTCGTGCGGCGATGCGATGTCGAACAGCGCCCGCCAGACGTCGTTCCAGTCTTTGGGAACAAGCCAGCTAAGGAAATCCAGTATGTGCGGCAGCCGATCGAAGAAATGTCCGGCATTGGCCTCGTCGGCAAACCACATGGCTGTGCACATGGCGATAAGCAGCAAACCGATGCCGAGCGCCGTGTAGAACCGGCGCAAGGACGTCTGCCGTCGCCAGGAGTCGGCTGTCCGCCGGGTCGCGTCTGAACGGATCGTGGCTGAGATGGTCATGATCGGGCATGCAAAAAGGGCGGCGCTGATAAGGCCGCCCTTTGCAACTGCATTCAGCCGCCGATCGCGGCTTTGCGGGCTTCGACGATGACGCTGTAGAAGTCCGGCTTCACAGGAACGTAGCCAGTGAAATCGCCGCCTTCGATGGCCTCGAAGCAGGGCTTGTCCTTGGCCGGCAGGCTGGTGAAGAAGTTGGCGAGCTTGGCGCTCATATCGCCACCGAGCGCGGTGCGCACGACCAGCGGGCCGTTCGGGATCAGGCCGGAGCGCCAGACTTCGACGAAATCGTTGGGGTCGACGGCGCCCTTGGCGACTTCCTTGTGGAAGGTGCCGGAGGTGTAGCCATTCTTGAAGTCGCCAATGCCCGAGGAGTCGTCAACCGCAACATCGACCTTGCCGTCGCGAACGGCGAGGAGGTTGTTCTCGTGGCCGCCATTGAACTGGGTCGAGGCGAAGAAGGTTTCGTTCGAGGCGCCGGTGTCCTTCGGAATCTGGGTCAGCGGGATCAGATAGCCGGAGGTCGAATCCGGGTCGGCATAGCCGAGCTTCTTGCCCTTTGCCGACTTGATGTCGGTGATGCCGGACGACTTCAGCGCCAGGCCGATCGAATAATAGCCGGTCGCGCCGTCGGTCTGCTGGGTGGTGAGGATCGGGGTCACGGCGTTCGGATCCTTGAGGTAGACGCTGGCATAGCCTGACGCGCCAAGCTCGGCGAAATCGAGGGTGCCGCCGAGCAGGCCCTGGATTACGCCGTCATAGTCGGCGGCCGGGAACAGCGAGACCTTCTCGAAGCCGAATTCGGACTTCAGGTGATCGGCGAGGCACTGAAAGTTGCGCAGCCGGTCCGCTTCATTTTCACCACCAAGGATGCCGATGCGGAATTCCTTGATATCCTGGGCGTGAGCGGCACTTGTTGCGATGGCGAGCAATGAAACCGCGCCAAAAACCATCTTCCTGAACATTATCTCTCTCCTGTTGGTTCCGGCTTCGCGCCGGAGCGTTCGAACTTTTGACGAGTGCCTTTGACGCGGGCGGGCGATCAGGCCGTTCTCAGTAGCCAGGGAATACGGGCTCGAGCGGTCCGGCGGATGCAGCGATTTTCTGTTTGATGGCGACGCTGGTCGAGGTGATGGCCTCGGAGATTTCGCCGCCATTGCTGTCGGCGCCGTAGACCATGCGCACGGCCTCGCGGTTGAGGTCTTCGGGCGGGCCGTCGAAGACAACCTTGCCGGCGGCCATGCCGATGATACGGCTGCAATAGTTGCGGGCCGTATCAAGCGTATGCAGATTTGTGATGACGGTGATGCCTTCGCGCAAATTGATGTCCTGCAGCGAATCCATCACCACCTTGGCGTTGAGCGGATCGAGCGAGGCGATCGGCTCGTCGGCCAACAGCACCTTCGGCTGCTGCATCATGGCACGCGCAATCGCAACGCGCTGCTGCTGGCCGCCGGAAAGCGTGCCGGCGGGCTGCAGTACGGTGCGGGCGATGTCGAGACGCTCAAGGGCCGCAACAGCCTCGGCGCATTCACTGCGCGAGAACATGCCGAACAGGTTGGACAGCGTCGAGCGGTGGTTGAGCCGGCCGAGCAGCACATTGGTCAGCACGTCCAGGCGCGGCACCAGATTGAACTGCTGGAAGATCATGGCGCAGTCGCGCTGCCATCGCCGGAGCGGCGAGCCGCGCAACCCGGAGACTTCGACGCCGTCGAACAGGATGGATCCCTGGCTGGGATCGATGAGGCGGTTGATCATGCGCAGAAGCGTCGATTTGCCGGCGCCGGAACGGCCGATGATGCCGACCATCTGACCGTGCGGGATCGCGATGTCGACATTGCTGACGGCGGTGTTCTTGCCGAACCGGCGGGTGACGCCGCGGATTTCGAGCGTAGCTGACATGGTGCAGGCTCCAGTCCAATCGCAATTGAAGGTCTGTTAACCCTCGCTAGCGCAGCCGCATGAACCTGCGGTGTCGGAACGATGTCAGTTTTGTTACTGCCCACAGGTACGCCTCGCCCGGGGAATTCATCCGCGCGCCTTTGGATCAGCCCAGGACAAGAAGCTCCTCGAAATGCTTCATGTCCTTGAAGCTGCAAAATGCCGGAGGCAGCAGCTCGATCACTGGAGTCTGACGGACGGCAGCGAGAGGCAATCATCGAATAGTTGTTGCCATTGCGTTATCCTTTCATCGTCGAGACGGCGGATCTGATAGGCGAAGGTTATGTGGAACGTGTAGCTGTCGTGGTCGGGATGCCGATATCCGAAGGGCGCCGACAAGGCATCGCGCCATGCGCGCAGGATACGCACGTCCTCATCGGTTGCGCCGGCAACGGTCAAGCCCGTCGGCACGACATCGACAACCCTGATCTTGAAGGCGCCGCGGCCTTCGAAGCCGTTCAGGCGTTCCTGATAGAGGCGGGTCATGTCGTCGATGCTGGTGTCGAGGGGCGCATCCTCAGGCCAATAGGGAAGCCGGCGCCGATATTCGATGATGCCCTGGAACAGCGTCATGTGCAGGCTGGAGACCGGCGTGAAGGCCAGCCGGTCGGTATGGGGCATGGCGCGCATCCGCTCACGCACTTCGACCACCACTGCCTCGGACGGCGAGCCGTCGACGAGATGGCAGACGACCGTGTTGCCGGGCTCGGTCAGGAAATTGCCAGAGGTGTCGTAGCGCCTGCCGAGATGCAGCGGAGGGGTCAGGTTCGAGCCGGCAAAGTATCCGGCGAGCGAAGGTTTGACTGAAACAGGCATTGCGATCTCCAGAGGAAAGGCCGCGTTCTGCCCCGACGATGTGTCAGGGACATCAAAACCGTGCCAAGAAGTAGAATATCAAAGGCAGGACTCGCCAAGCGATTCTGCCGGGGTTTGCACATCATCAAGATTGAAATAAAGATTCAAACTCGTATCAAAGAGAGGCTTCCTAATTGCTACGTTGGCGCCAGTGGTTGCGGCTGTATGCTGCAGGGGTAGTCGCTGCGATAAGTTTCACAGTGGCCCTGGTTTTGATGTCCGTATATCGGGTTGGTAGCTTGAACCATCCAATACCGGGATACTTGTACAATTATGGAAATGGGCGCGACGCGGCCATTATTATAATGATTCTCATTTTTTTAATTGCGCTAGTTACGATAAATTTTGCAAATAAGATTGAGGAAAAAACCAAATCGCTTGTAGATATTGGTTATGACAAAAAAATTATAGAACTTATCAGGTTAAATCAGACTGGTGGTGCTATTCTTATCACGTTAGGATTTCTTTCTATTATTTTGGACATTTGCCTGAGCGGCTGACTTATTCGGGACGTCAACCCCCATGCTTCTCCAAAAACTGATTGGCCGACAGTTCCCGAAAATCGTCGAGCGCGGCGCGCAGCCGGGCGTGATCCCAATCCCACCAGGCGAGCGCCTGGTAGCGCTCCGCGGTGCGGCGGTCGAAGCGTTCGCGGATCGGCTTGGCCGGTACGCCGGCGACGATGGTGTAGGGCGCGACGTCCTTCGACACCACTGCGCCGGCGCCGACTGCCGCTCCATCGCCAACAGTAACACCGGGCAGGATGGTCGAGCCATGGCCGAGCCAGGTGTCGTGGCCGATGGTGACGCGTTTGGCGCGGCGCTGGGCGAAGAATTCGCTCTCGTGCTCGGCGTCGTCCCAATAGTCGGACGCGCGATAGGTGAAATGGTGCAGCGTCGGCCGCCAGGTCGGATGGTTGGTGGCGTTGATGCGCACATTGGCGGCGATGTTGGCGAATTTGCCGATCGTCGCGCACCAGACGCCGCAGTCCTGCATCATGTAGGAATAGTCGCCGAGCGTGCTTTCGGAAACCCGGCAGCGCTCGGCGATCTCGGTCCAGCGGCCAAGCGTCGAGTTCTCAACTTGCGCCGTCTCGTGGATCAGCGGTGCCTCCGACAGTTTCCTCGTCATGCGGCGATTTTTCCGGCGGCGAAGGCGGTCACGTCGATGATACGGTCGGCCACCGCCTCGCGCACGTCGTGGTCGTGGAAGATGCCGAGCAAGGCGACGCCCGAGGCCTTCTTGGCGGCGATCAGGGAAATCACCACGTCGCGGTTCCTTGCGTCGAGCGAGGCGGTCGGCTCGTCTAGCAGCAGGATCGGATGCTCGGTGATGAAGCCGCGCGCGATGTTGACGCGCTGCTGTTCGCCGCCGGAGAACGTCGCCGGCGGCAGCGCCCAGAGTTTTTCCGGCAGGTTCAGCTGCGCCAGCAAGGCACGTGCCTTGCCGCGCGCGACCTCACGCTCCTCGCCGCGCTCGACCAGCGGCTCGGCGACGACATCGAGCGCCGAGACACGCGGCACGGTGCGCAGGAACTGGCTGACATAGCCGATGGTAAGCCGGCGCACGGCAAGCACGGTGCGCGGGCTGGCAGTTGCGAGATCGATGAGCCCGCCCTCGTGCTGGACGATGATCTGGCCTTCATCGGCGGCATAATTGCCGTAGAGCATTTTCAGGATCGAGCTCTTGCCGGCGCCGGACGGGCCGCCGAGCACGGCGCATTCGCCGGCCCTGATCGCGAACGAGACGCCGGCGACGACCGGCAATTTGATGCCGTCGCGCAGATGCATGGTGAAGCTCTTGGCGACGTCGGAGACAACGAGCGGGGTTGCCATAGTCACACCTGCAGAATGGAAGAAACGAGAAGCTGGGTGTAGGGCGCGCGCGGATCGTCGAGGACGCGGTCGGTGAGGCCGCTTTCGACGACGCGGCCGTCCTTCATCACCATCATGCGCTGCGACAACAGCCGCGCCACGGCGAGATCGTGGGTGACGACGATGGCCGCCAGGCCGAGATCGGTGACCAGGCCGCGCAACAGATCGAGCAGGCGCGCCTGCACCGAGACGTCGAGGCCGCCGGTCGGCTCGTCCATGAACACCAGCCGCGGCCCGGTGACGAGGTTGCGGGCGATCTGCAGGCGCTGGCGCATGCCGCCGGAAAAGGCGCGCGGCTCGTCGTCGATGCGGTCTTCGTCGATCTCGACGCGCGACAGCCAGTCGACCGCCGTCGCGCGGATTTTGCCGTAGTGACGGTCGCCGACCGCCATCAGCCGCTCGCCGACATTGGCGCCGGCCGACACCGTCATGCGCAGCCCGTCGGCGGGGTTCTGATGGACAAAGCCCCAGTCGGTGCGCATCAAAAAGCGGCGCTCGGCCTCGCTCATGCGATAGAGCTCGCGGAATTGGCCGTCGCGCATGCGGTAGCTGGCGGTGCCGGAGCTGGGCAGTAGCCTTGTCGACAGGCAGTTGAGCAAAGTGGTCTTGCCGGAGCCGGATTCGCCGACCACCGCCAGCACTTCACCCGGCCAGAGGTCGAAGGTGACGTCCTCGCAGCCGACGCGCGAGCCGTAGAATTTGGACAGCGCCGAAACGCGCAGCAGCGGTTCGTCGGTCATTGGGCCGGCTCCGTTTTTTCCAGGGCAAGAGGGGTTTCAGGCGCAAGATGGCCGCGATGGCCTTCGGCCCGCCGCTTCTCGCAATGATCGGTGTCGGAGCAGACGAACATGTGGCCGCCATGGTCGTCGAGGATAACTTCGTCGAGATAGACGTTCTCGGCCGCGCACAGCGCGCAGGGCTGGTCGAAGGTCTGCACCTCGAACGGATGGTCCTCGAAGTCGAGGCTGACCACATCGGTGAAGGGCGGCAGTGCATAGATGCGCTTTTCGCGGCCGGCCCCGAACAATTGCAAAGCCGGCGAACGGTGCATCTTCGGATTGTCGAATTTCGGCGTCGGCGACGGGTCCATGACATAGCGGCGCTCCACCTTGACCGGATAGGCGTAGGTGGTGGCGATGCGGCCATGTTTGGCGATGTCCTCGTAAAGCTTGACATGCATGAGCCCGTATTCCTCCAGCGCATGCATCTTGCGCGTCTCGGTTTCGCGCGGTTCGAGAAAGCGCAACGGCTCGGGGATCGGCACCTGATAGACCAGCACCTGGCCGGCGCTCAGCGGATATTCAGGGATGCGGTGGCGAGTCTGGATGATGGTCGCCTTCGCCGTCTCGGTGGTGACAGCGACATTGGCGACCTTCTTGAAGAAGGCGCGGATCGAGACGGCATTGGTGGTGTCGTCGGCGCCCTGGTCGATGACCTTCAGCACATCGAGGGGACCAATGATCGAAGCGGTGACCTGCACACCGCCGGTGCCCCACCCATAGGGCATCGGCATTTCGCGCGAGGCGAACGGCACCTGATAGCCAGGGATGGCGATACCCTTGAGGATCGCCCGGCGGATCATCCGCTTGGTCTGCTCGTCGAGATAGGCGAAGTTGTAGGTGGCGATGTCGGTTGGTTGTGCGGTCATTCCGCGGCCTCTCTCTTCTCTTCGGCCTTGCCGGCGTTTTCGCGGGCGTCGTGCTCGGCGCGCATGCGGCGCACGAGGTCGAGCTCGGCTTGGAAATCGACATAATGCGGCAGCTTCAGATGCTCGACGAAGCCGGTCGCCTGGACATTGTCGGAATGCGAGATGACGAACTCCTCGTCCTGGGCGGCGGCGACGACATCCTCACCCAACTCCGAGGCACGCAGCGCGCGGTCGCATAGCGCCATGGCCATCGCCTTGCGCTCGCTCTGGCCGAAGACAAGGCCGTAGCCGCGGGTGAATTGCGGCGGCGCCTTGGCCGAGCCCTTGAACTGGTTGACCATCTGGCACTCGGTGACGCGGATACTGCCGAGCGGCACTGCGAAAGGCAGTTCCGGCACGTCGAGCTCCAGCTCGACCTCACCGATACGGACCTCACCGACGAAGGGATGGTTGCGCGCATAGCCGCGCTGGGTGGAATAGCCGAGCGCCAATAAAAACCCCTCATCGCCGCGCGACAACGCCTGCAGGCGGATGTCGCGCGCCATCGGGAATTCGAGCGGCTCGCGGGTGATGTCGCCGGGGACATGATCTTCAGGCATGTCGCCGTCGGATTCGATCAGGCCCTCGCGGGCGAGGATCGCCGACACGCGCGGCATGGCTTCCGCTTCGCCGGCACGCTGCTCCGGCTCGGCGACTTCGCCGCCTGCAGCAAGCTCGGGATCGAGCAGCCGGTGGGTGTAGTCGAAAGTCGGGCCGAGCAACTGGCCGCCGGGCAGGTCCTTGTAGGTGGCCGACACGCGCCGCTCGACCAGCATCGTGCCGGTGTCGACCGCCCTGGTGTAGCCGAAGCGCGGCAGCGTGGTGCGGTAGGCGCGAATGAGGAAGATCGCCTCGATCATGTCGCCGCGCGCCTGGACGATGGCGAGTGCCGCCAATTCCGTGTCGTAGAGCGAACCTTCACTCATCACCCGGTCGACGCCGAGCGCCAGCTGCTCGACGATCTGGTTGAGGCGAAGTGCGGGCACCGAACGATCGCCGCGCCGGCGGTCGGCGAGCAGTTTGTGGGCGTTGCGAATGGCCGCTTCGCCACCCTTTACCGCGACATACATCCTATGCCTCCATCATCTTGATGCGCGTCGTGCGCGGCAGGCAGGCAATTGCTTCGGACGTGGCGAGGATGATGTCGACGCCACGCGGAAAGCGCTGGTTGTTCTGCTTCCATTGCTCGACGAAATGGCGCGGCATTTGCGCCGGCGCGATCGTCGCCGTCTTCTCGATGCCCGGGCCTTCGAGCAGCAGCGGAGCGCCGGAGACAAGATCGCTGACCTCGAGGATCAGCGTCGTGGAGCGATCGGGATAATCCTGGGTGCCTTGCGAAAACCCGTCGAGCGCCATCATCTCGGCCGGGGTGGCGATCAGCGCGAAATGCGCGTCGGCCGATGTGTTGGCCAGCGGCGCGCCGGTATGGAAGCCAAGCCAGGATTTCACCGTCGCTGAAGCCTGCAAGGCGGGGTCGAGCCAGAGCGGCGTGTCGTTATCGCACAGCGCCAGCGCAATGGCGCCCGCGGTGGCTGACAGCGGCGTCGGTGGATGGGTAAAGACCGGCAGGGGCTGCAGTGTGCCCGGCCGCGCCATCGCGTCCATCACTGCGCGGAAGACCGTCTGGGCGTCGAACACCGGATCGGCAAAGCCGCCTTCGATCGCTTGGGTTGCGATGTCCATCAGTCTTCTCCGCGTACCATGGTGAAGAAATCGACCTTGGTCGCCGCCGTCTCGGCGCGGCGCTGGTCACGGGCCTTGGCCAGTGCCGCCCGCAAGGGCGCGACGAGCCTGGCCTCGACCTCGTTGCGGTGAGCCGGGTCCTGCCAGAGCGCGTCGGCGATTGCCGCCAGCCTTGCCTTCTGCTTGTCGCGGCCGAGCGCATAGCAGTGGCCGACCTGTCCGGAGGCGAGCCTGACGGTGGCGCGGGTGACCGTCGCCTCGCCAACGTTGAACGGCGCGCCGCCGCCACCGATGCGGCCACGCACGGTCACCAGGCCGGTTTCGGGGCCGCGCAGGAGTTCCGCCTCAGAAGGCAGGCCGGCTTCGTTCCACAGACGGACGATATCGTCGCCGGTCGATTGCGCCAGCGTTGTCATAACGGCCTTGCGCTCAGCCTGATCGCGCGCTTCCTGTCCTCGCATGGTTAACACTCCCTTGCATCGACACTTGTCTATTGATATAGACAATTATACAAATTATACCTATTATCTAATGCGTGTCTATGACGGGTGCATGACAGGGCGAGAAGAGGGGGCGCAAAGGTTGGGGCAGAAAATGATCGGACAAGCCAACAGCATCGAGCGGCGCAGCGGTGTCGCGCTGTGGCGGCAGATCGCCGATCAGATCCTGCATTCGATTGCCGTCGGCGATTTTCCCGAAAATGCGGCGTTGCCGCCGGAGGTGGCACTTGCCGAGCGCTATGGCGTCAACCGCCACACCGTCCGCAGCGCCATTGCAGCGCTGGTGCAGGAGGGTGTGCTCAGGGCAGAGCAGGGGCGCGGCACCTTCGTGCTGTCGCGCAGGCGGCTGTCATATCCGATCGGCGCCCGCACCCGCTTTTCCGAAGGATTGCAAGGACAGGCGTCCGAGCGGCATATCACCTTGCTTGCATCATCGGTCGAGCCTGCCAACCGTCGTGTGGCAGAGAGCTTAGGCCTTGCAAAGGGGGCCGACGTGATACGTCTGGAAACGCGCGGCGAAGCCGATGGAATGCCGGTGTCCCGCGCTGCCGGCTGGTTCGATGCCAGGCGCTTTGCCGGCATCGATGCTGCCATGGCGGAAACCGGTTCGATCACCGCATCGCTGGCACGTTTCGGCATTGACGACTATCTGCGGCAATCGACGGTGCTGTCGGCGCGCCATGCGGATGCCGCCGACCTTGCGGACCTCGACCTGCAGCCCGGCGCCATCGTGCTAGTGACGGTCGCCGTTAACGTCACGCCCGACGGTCAGCCGATCCAGTTTTCGGAGTCGCGCTTCCCGGCCGAGCGGATCGAGCTCAAACTATCGGCGCTCTGAGATGCGCCAGCCCTGGCATCATCCGACCTGGATAACCGCCTTGATCAGGCCGGACTTCTCATGCGCCCAGCGGGCAAGATCGTGCGGCGTTTCGCCAAGCGTCGTGCGGTGCGTGACGAGCTTTGCCAACGGCACCGCGCCGTTGCGGATCGAGGCGGCGACATGGTCGAAATCGGCACGCAGCGCGTTGCGGCTGCCGATCAGCATCATCTCGCGCTTGTGGAATTCGGGATCGGAAAAGGCGATGTCGTCCTTGACGACGCTGACCAGGACCAGCGCCCCGCCATGCGCGACATGGGCGAAGGCCGACTGCACCGACTGGGTGTTGCCGGTGGCATCGAAAACCATGTCAAAGCCATCGCCGTCGGTTGCTTGCCGCACCAGGTCCGCAGCAGCGCCCTGCGAGCCGTCGAGGGTCGCGAAGCCGAGTTCGCTTTCGGCGAAACTCAGCCTCTCCGCACTCATGTCGAGCAGCGTCACGTCGAGCCCGGCGATGCGGGCGAACAGCGCCGTGCCGAGCCCGATGGGGCCCGCGCCGATGACCAGCGTGCGCGCACCTGGATCAGCCAGCGAGCGCCGCACGGCATGCGCGCCGATCGCCAGGAATTCGACGGCAGCAGCATCGGCCAGCGACAAGCCGTTTGCCGGATAGAGATTTTGCGCCGGCACCAGAATTTGCTCGCACATGGCGCCGTCGCGGTGGACGCCGAGCACCTCGATCTTAACGCAGCAATTCGGCTTGCCTTGCCGGCAGGCGATGCATTTGCCGCAGGCGAGATAGGGATTGACGACCACCGGTTCGCCGATTGCCAGATCGACGCCCTCCCCAACCTCGATCACGGTGCCGGAAACTTCGTGGCCCATGATGCGGGGATAGGCGAGGAACGGGTGCTTGCCTTCGAAGATGTGATAGTCGGTGCCGCAGATGCCGACATGGCTGACGGCGACCAGCGCCCAGCCGGCCGGGGGCGCGCCAGGCGCCGGACGATCTTCGAGGACAAGTTCGCCGGGCGAGCGGCAGACGACGGCTTTCATGCTTCAATCCAGTCGGTTCATGGCACCGCCGGCTCTGCTGTCGCGAGGCCGGCGGTTGTGGGGAGGCGGTCTATTTGCCGCGGCGGCGCAGCCCGTCGAAATAGACGATGACGATGATCAGCACGCCGGTGATGATGCGCTGCCAGAAGGCGTTGACGTTGAGCAGATTGGCGCCGTTGTTGATGGTGGCAAGGATGAAGGCGCCGAGCAGCGGCCCGTGAACTGAGCCGACAGCGCCGAACAGCGAGGTGCCGCCGATCACCGAGGAGGCGATCGCCTGCAATTCCCAGCCCTCGGCTTGTGTCGGATTGCCGATGCCGATGCGCGAGGCAAGCAGCACGCCGACGAATGCCGCACACAGCCCCGACAGCGTGTAGGCCATGTAGATGGTGCGCTGGACGTTGACGCCTGACAGGCGCGACGCCTCGGCGTTGGAGCCGACCGAGAACAGATAGCGGCCCCAGCGGCTGTGGTGCAGGAAGATGTAGGCCGGGATGCCGACCAGGATCACCATCCAGAACAGATTGGGGACGCCGAGGAAGGAACTGCGCGAGAACGTCTGGAAGGCGTCGTTGTTGATCGAGATCGAGTTGCCGTTGGTCATCAACAGACCGATGCCGCGCAGCGAGGTCAGCGTCGCCAGGGTGATGATGAAGGGCGGCAGGCCCATCTTGACGATGCCGAAGCCGTGGAACATGCCGATGGCGACGCCGACCAGCAAGGTGATCAGGATGGCCAGGAAAACCGGTGTTCCGGCGTTGATCAGCATCGCGACGATGACGGTGGCGAAGCCGACCACGGCGCCGACGGAAAGGTCGATGCCGCCGGTGATGATGACGAAGGTCTGGCCGACCGCCAGGATGGCGATCATCGACCCTTGCCGCAACAGGTTGGAGATGTTGTTGGCCGAGGCGAAGCTCGGCGTCGCCACCGACAGGATGACCCACAAAAGAACCAGCAGCGCCAGCAGTGTCAGCCCGAAAAGGGCGTTGTAGTTGCGTTTCGGCCTTTCGGCAGCGATCGCCTCGGTGCTCATATCCGTCCTCCCGGTCTTTCTTGTTTCTCGGCCAGCGCCTGGGTGAGGATCTCCTCGTGATCAGCGGTCCGAAACCCGTGCGTAGCCACCAGTTTGCCGCGCCGGAACACATGCAGCGTGTCGGCGAGTTCATAGACCTCGGGCAGGTAGGACGAGATCAGGATGATGCCGGCTCCTTTGGATAGCAGCGCGCCGAACAGGCGGTAGATCTCGGCCTTGGTGCCGACATCGACGCCAACAGTAGGCTCGTCGAAGATGAACAGCTTGGCGCCGTGGGCGAGCCATTTGCCGATGACGATCTTCTGCTGGTTGCCGCCGGACAGGCTGGAGGCCAGGGCGCTGCGTGTCGGCGTCTTGATGCGCAGGTCGGCGATCTGGCGATCGGCTTGCGCCTTTTCCTGCGCGCGCGAGATCAGCAGATTGCTCGAGATGCGCTTGTAGATCGGCAGATTGAGGTTGAGCCCGACCGGCAGGTTGAGGCAGAGGCCCTGGTCGCGGCGGCTTTCGGGGGCCAGCGCCATGCCGAGCCTGATCGCGTCATGTTCGGAATTGACCTTGACCTCCTTGCCCTCCCAGAGGATCTGGCCGGCCGATTTGCGGTGGCGCCCATAGAGCGTGGTGACGAACTCGCTGCGCCCGGCGCCGATCAGGCCATAGAGGCCGACGATCTCACCGGCACGGACGGACATCGAGACATTCTCGAAGCCCTTGCCTGACAGGTTCCTGGCTTCGACGATGGTCGCGCCAGGGGTGAAATGCTCCTTGTGGTAGACCTGCTCGATCGAGCGGTTGATCATCATCTTGACCAGCTCGGCGTCATTGGTCTCGGCAATGTTCCTGGTGCCGACCAGCGTGCCGTCGCGCAGCACCGAGACGCGGTCGGCGAGCTCGAACACTTCTTCCATGCGATGGCTGATGTAGATGATGGTGACGCCTTCGCCCTTCAGCCGGCGGATCAGCGTGAACAGCTGGTCGGCCTCCTTGCGGGTGAGATAGGCGGTCGGTTCGTCGAAGATCAGGAATTTGGTGCCGCGCACGGTGGCGCGGGCGGCGGCGATCAGCTGCTGCTGGCCGATGGTCAGGTCACCCAGCATGACATGCGCGGGCAGGTCGAAGCCTAGGTCGTCGATGATCTTCTGCGCCTGCCTGACCATCGCCCGCTGCTGCAGGATGCCGAAACGTGCATCCTCCTCGCCGAGGAACATGTTGGCGGCGACGGTGAGATGGCGGCACAGGACCACTTCCTGATGCACGGCATTGATGCCGAGTGCCATCGCCTCATGCGGCGTTGCCAATGCGGCAGGCTTGCCCTCCCAGATGACGTCGCCGGAGGTGCGCGGCATGACGCCGGTCAGAAGCTTGATCAGGGTGGATTTGCCGGCGCCGTTCTCGCCGACGATGGCGTGGATCTCGCCGGCTTTGAAGGCGAGGTCGACCGGCTTCAGCGCGTGGGTGCCGGGATAGCGTTTTTCCAGGCCGCGGAGTTCGAGGATGGTCCTGCCCGGTTCCAGCGTTGGGGCCGGATGGAGTTCCTGCGCCGTCGACATCATGACAATCCTCCCAGATTGGCCCGCCAGATGGCCTGACGATTGGCGCGAGTGGGATGTTTCCGGGGCAAAGGCCCCGGAAACAGTTCACTTGTGGCGATGCTCAGTCGAGCTTGGGGTTGAGCAGCGCGTCGATCTTCGGATCCTTCATGTTGGCTTTGGTGACCAGGTTGGCGCCGGTGTCGACATTGGCCTCGACCTTCTCGCCCTTCGAGGCGGCGAGCGCCGTCTTGATGCCGTCATAGCCCATCCGGTACGGATCCTGAACGACGAGAGCCGAAATGACGCCGTCATTGAGGAACTTGATCAGCTTCTCGTCGCTGTCGAAACCGACCAGCGCGACCTTGCCGGCAAGATTGTTCTCGGCGATCGCCTGACCGACGCCCTGCGCCATGATCAGATTGGAGGCGAAGATGCCCTTGAGGTTGGGGTTGGCGGTGATCAGGTCGGTGGCGATATTGAGGCCGGTGGTGGCCTGGCCGTCGGCGTATTTGTCGGCGACCAGCTTGAGGCCGGGATATTTGGCCGCGAGCTGTTCCTTAAAACCCTGGGCGCGCTGTTCGAGCGAGCCGGCGCCCGGAAGTGCGGTGATCAGGGCGACGTCGCCCTCGATCTTGCCGCCATTGGCTTCGCCGATGGCTGCGGCAAGGCCGTCAGCAGCGACGCGGCCGCCCTGGATGTTGTCGGTGGTCAGGAACGAGGTGAAGGCCTTGGAGTCGGCGCCGGAGTCGATACCGATGATCTTGACCTTGGTGGCGGCCTCGTCGATCGGCTTGCCGAGCGCCTTGGCTTCGGTCGGCGCGATGACGACGGCGGCCGGGTTGCCGGCGACGGCATTCTCGAGGATCGAGATCTGGCCGTTGACGTCGGTCTCGGCCTGGGCGCCGAGCTCCGGCACGTTGACGCCGAGATCCTTGCCGGCCTTGCGGGCGCCGGCCAGAACGATCTGCCAGTAGAAGGACGTGGTGTCCTTGACGATGATCGGAATGGTCACGTCGGCCGCGGATGCCGGAGCCGAATGCATCACGCCGGCAAGCATCGACGCGGCTGCGAGTGCCACGAAGGCGCGGCGGTTGAGAATGCTGGTCACGAATTTCATTAGGAGTCCTCCCTAAGTCGCCCGGTGAATGTTACGGAAGCTCCATTCGGATGGCGCGGCCCAAACGGAACTTTATCAATAAAAAACATTTACCGTATTTTGATAGTGCATCATCTCGGTCGGCGCAAGCGCTGTTTGATGGCCGCTTCGAATGGCTGGATGGAAGATATTTTCTGTCGGAACTCCGCTGCCAATCTGCTTCAATATCCAGCATGGAATATTAATTCCATCAACCAGTCAATATGGAATGTACATTCGTTTTTGGCGGTGTACGAACTGTGACACCTGGCGCTCACGTCAGGTGCTCGCGACTTCCCGGGTGCTAAGGCTTAGAGCGTCGCGCCGAGATGCCACGGCACGAACTCGTTGTCGCCGTAGCCGAATTCCTCGCTCTTGGTCTTGCGGCCCGAAGCTGTCTCGACGATCAGCTCGAAGATCTCGCGGCCCATGCCGGCAATGGTCTTTTCGCCCGAGGCGATGACGCCGCAATTCACGTCCATGTCCTCTTCCATGGCGTGGTACATGGTCGAGTTGCTGGCGACCTTGATCGACGGCGTCGGCCGGCAGCCGAAGCAGGAGCCGCGGCCGGTAGTGAAGACGATGACGTTGGCGCCGCCCGCCACCTGGCCGGTGGCCGAGACCGGGTCGTAGCCGGGCGTGTCCATGAACACCAGCCCGTGCCCGGTGACCTTCTCGGCATAGCCGAAGACACCGTTGAGCGGCGTCTGGCCGCCCTTGGCGACCGCGCCGAGCGACTTTTCCAGGATGGTGGTCAGGCCGCCGCGCTTGTTGCCCGGTGAGGGATTATTGTCGATGGATGCGCCATGTTTGGCGACATGGTCTTCCCACCATTTCACATAACCGTCGAGCTTGGCGGCGATCTCGGGGGTTGCGGCGCGATAGGCGAGCAGGTGCTCGGCGCCGTAGATCTCCGTCGTTTCGGAGAGGATGCCGATGCCGCCGACGCCGGCCAGGATGTCAACCGCGGCACCCAGCGCCGGATTGGCGGTGATGCCGGACATGCCGTCGGAGCCGCCGCATTGCAGGCCGACGACGATCTCGCTGACCGGGATCGGCTCACGCTGAAGCTTGCCGACCTCTTCGGCGATCTCGGCCAGCACGACCAGCGCCTTCTCGACCGATTTGCGCGAGCCGCCGGCTTCCTGGATGTTGAAATGACGTTTTCCCGCGGCAACGCCCTTCTGGCCATAGAGGGTGAGCTGGTTGACCTCGCAGCCGAGCCCGACCATCAGCACGCCGCCGAAATTCGGATGACGGGCATAGCCGGCCAGCGTGCGGTGCAGCACCATCATGCCGTCGCCCGTGGCGCTCATGCCGCAGCCCTGGCCGTGGACGATCGGGACGAAGCCGTCGATGCCGGGATATTGCGGCAGAAGCGTGCGGTTCGCCGCGTCAGCGATGGCGTGGCAGACGGTGGCCGAGCAATTGACGCTGGCGAGAATGCCGACGAAGTTGCGCGTGCCGGCGCGGCCGTCGGCGCGCCGGTAGCCCATGAAGGTGCGGGCGCGGTCGGCCTCGGTCGCATGCACCGCCTCGCTCGGCGGCACCACCGGCAAACGCCCGCTTTCGAAGACCAGATTGTGCGAATGGACATGCTCGCCAGCCGCGATGTTCTGCGTGGCGCGGCCGATCGCCTGGGCGTATTTGACCACGGCTTCGCCGGCCGCAATCGGCTTGATCGCCACTTTGTGGCCCGGCTCGATCAGCGCGGCGGCGACGGCGCCGCCCGGCAGCACGGTGCCGATCTCGATGCGGCCATTGGCGACCGCGACATTGTCGGCGGGAGACAGAAGAATGCTGTTTGCGGCGTTCACGGGAGCTTCCTGGGTGTGTTCCTGGGTGCGCGAGCGGATTGACACGCGGCTCTTAACATATAATGTCTTTTATCGTGAAAAAACATTTTTGCGTCAATTGTTTTTTCGCCAGAGCGCGACGCGTCTTTTGGATGCGTGAAGTAGGCTCTACAACCAAGACTAGCGTTGCGCACGGTGTTTTGCGAAGCGATTCCGATTTCATGCGCGCGAAACGCTTCAAACCGGCCGCAATCGCCAATGCGCCACGGGGCAGGGGATGTCGAAGAGCAACAACGTTTACAAGGACGCTTATAATCGCGGTCTGAGGCTGCTCGACGAAACCAGGAGCCTGCCTTCGGAGCCGGAACTGGGTACGCTGCTCGGCGTCAGCCGCACGACGGTCCGCACTATCCTTGCGCGCATGGAAGAGACCGGGCTGATCGACTGGAACAAGCGCAGCAAGACGGTTCTGCGCGAGCCGCGGCCGGATGATTTCTTCCCCGAGGAAGAAACCGACACGCTGGCCGAGATCATCGAGCGTTCCTTCATGCGGCGGCTGCTTGCCAGCGGTGCCGAAGCCGGAATGCAGATCAACGAGCTCGAGCTGGCGCGCGAGATCGGCGTCGGCACTACCAGCGTGCGCGAATTCCTGATCCGCTTCTCGCGCTTTGGGCTGATCGAGAAGCGCCGCAACAGCCACTGGGTGCTGAAAGGCTTTACCCGCGCCTTCGCGCTGGAGTTGACCGAGATCCGCGAAATGTTCGAACTGCGCTCGGCCGCAGCCTTTGCCGCTCTGCCCGAGGACAGCCCGGTGTGGGCCGACCTCGACCGCCTGGAGGACGAGCATCGCCTGCTGGCGCGTGAGATCGCCGTGCGTTTCAACGAATTCTCCGAGCTCGACGAGCGCTTTCACCGGCTGATCCACCGGGCGTCGCACAACCGCTTCATCGTCGATTTCTACGACGTCATCGCCATGATCTTCCACTACCACTACCAGTGGAACAAGGCGCAGGAGCGGGAGCGCAACGAAGTCGCGGTCCAGGAGCATCTCGCCTATATCGCCGCGCTCAAATCGCGCGATCTCGCCAAGGTCGACGCCGCCTGCCGCAAGCACCTGAAATCGGCCCGCCACACGCTGCTGACGTCCATTCCCGAGGGCAGGCAGCCGCAACGCGCGTGATTGTGTTGCGTTGCCGCAGCAACGTTTTGGCGATTTTCCGGCCGCCGGCTCCGTGCTAGAGAGCTGACGTTGCTGCGTGAAGAGGCTGGTTCTTGACCATACGCCGGAGACGATGGAGCATGCCGGTCGCGTTCGCCGCGGCGTGGCTTTTCGTGCTCCAGTCGATGTTCGGCGCGTTTGCTTCAGGCAGCGAGCCGAACGCCTCGCAATTGGATGCTTTCGGCAACACGATCTGCACCCATGACGGTGCGGCGCAACTCCCCGCCGGCGATCCGCATCAGCAGCACATGCCGGCTTGCTGCATGCTTGGCTGCAACCTCGCTTCGGCGGTCTACGCCCCGCCCGATGCCGCCGGGAGCCTGGCTCGCAGCCTCTCCGTCGAAACCATCGCCTTTTTCCTGCCGGCCTTCCGGCATCGCGATTTCGCCCGCGCCCGCACTCCGTCCAATCCGCGCGCACCACCGGCGACGGCCTGATCCGTTCTGGTTCGCGCCGCGCAACCCTTTGCCGGCGCGTTTATCGACATCGTTCGCGACCGGCCATCGGCGCGGTCCCTTAAAATCCACGGAGCAATCATGTCTCATTATTTTCGCGCTGCCGCATCCAGTCGCAGGCGCTTCGTACTGGGTCGTTTCGAGCAGCGTCTCGGCGTCGCCCTTTGCGTTCTTGCCCTCCTGTTCGCCAGCGTCCGGATCGTGTTGGCACACGAGTTCAAGCTTGGCGATCTCGAGATCGGGCACCCCTGGTCGCGCGCCACGCCAGCCGGTGCCAAGGTAGCCGGCGGCTACTTCACCATCACCAACACCGGCAGTGCGCCGGATCGCCTGCTGTCGATCACCTCCGACATTTCGGCCAAGGCCGAATTGCACGAGATGGGCGTCAGCAATGGCGTCATGACCATGCGGCCGGTCAGCGGCGGCCTCGAAATCCCGGCTGGCGGCAAGGTCGCATTGGCGCCCAACGGCTATCATTTGATGTTCATGGATTTGAAGCGGCAGCCCAAGGAGGGCGAAATGTTCTCCGCAACCCTGACCTTCGAAAAAGCCGGGCCCGTGCAGATTGAATTCGCCGTGCAGGGCATCGGCAGCGCGGCGCCGCAGGACGACCACTGACTTGGCCGCTTCGAGAGGTACCATCATGAAGAAATCTCTTTTGCCCGGCTGCGTGCTTTTCGTCCTCGGGACTGGCGCGGCCTTTGCCCACATCACGCTCGAAACGCCGGAGGCGGCGGTAGGCTCGACCTACAAGGCGGTTCTTCGGGTGCCGCATGGCTGCGAGGGCAAGGCGACGACCGCGCTGCGCGTGCAGATCCCGGAAGGCGTGCTTTCGGTCAAACCGATGCCGAAGCCGGGTTGGACGCTGCAGGTCAAGAACGGCAAATACGAGAAGTCCTACCAGCTCTACGGCCAGGCAGTGACCAGCGGCGTCAAGGAGATCGACTGGAGCGCCGGCAGCCTGCCGGACGAATTCTACGACGAATTCGTCTTTCGCGCGACGCTGGCGTCCGACCTGCCGGCAGGCCAGACGCTGCATTTCCCGGTGGTGCAGGAATGTGACGGCGTTGCCGATCGCTGGATCGAGATTCCGGCGGCCGGGCAGGCTGAGGACGCGCTGGAATTTCCGGCGCCCGGCCTCAGGCTGCTGCCGAAGTGAGCTCCAGCGGCGCGCTTTGGCAGATGAGCGCGCCGCTGCCCTTGGCGGTGAGATGAGCGCGGCATCCTTCCTGCGGCAAGCTTGCATGGCCGGCAACTGTTCTGGCCGGCTTGTGGCTGGCCTGCTGGCCGCCATCGTGCTGCTCGCCGCAATTGCCATGCCTTGTCCCGCCTTCGCCCATGCAGCGCTGATCAAGGCCGAGCCGGCTGACGGTGCGGTGCTGGGGCAGAGCCCGTCGCAGCTGTCGCTGACTTTCAGCGAGCCGGTTTCGCCGCTGGTGCTGACGCTGGTGCGGCCCGACGGCACGGCGGTCCCGCTGAGCTCCTTCCGGCTCAGCGGCCAGACCGTCGAGATCGACAATCCGCAGGCGCTGAAATCGGGCACGCATGTACTGAGCTGGCGGGTAATCTCCGCCGACGGCCATCCGGTCGGCGGCTCGGTGCTGTTCTCGGTCGGCACACCGAGTGCTGCGCCGGCCGCCTCCGATGCCGTTGACCGGGGGCTTCGAACGGCGATCTGGATCGGCAAGGTTTTTCTGTATATCGGCCTGTTTTTCGGCGTCGGCGGTGCCTTTGCGCAGGCCTGGCTGGCGCAAGGCGGGCGATCCGGCCGGAACATGATCGTCGCTGCGATCCTGTGCGGGTTGGCGGCGGCACCGCTGTCGCTCGGTTTCCAGGGGCTGGATGCGCTCGGTGCACCGCTTGCCCGGCTGGCGCAGCCGGTCATCTGGCAGACCGGGCTCGGCACCAGCTTCGGCTGGACGGTGCTGATCGCGCTGATGGCGCTCGGCCTTGGCCTGTTGTCGCTGGTCGTGCCGCCGGCCGACGCAAAGCCGCTCGCCTTGGCCGGACTGGTTGGCGTCGGCGCAGCACTTGCCGCCAGCGGGCATGCCAGTGCCGCCGAGCCGCAATGGCTGACCCGGCCGATGGTGTTTCTGCACGGGACTGGTATCGCGGTCTGGGCCGGGGCGCTGGCGCCGCTCGGTCTTGCCTTGAAACGGCAGCCGGCCGAAGCCGGGCCATTGCTGCGCCGGTTTTCGCGAGCGATCCTGCCCGTCGTGGCGGTGCTTGCGGCAGCCGGCATCGTGCTCGCCGTCATCCAGGTGCAAACGCCGTCGGCGCTGGTCCATACCGCTTACGGCCGGCTGCTGCTGCTCAAGCTGGTGCTGCTCGTCTTTCTGTTCACGCTCGCCGCCGTCAATCGCTTCAAGCTTACGGCCCCGGCTGAGGCGGGCGAAACGGAAGTCCAGCGGCGGCTGGCCCGCTCGATCTTTATCGAGCTGCTGATCGTGCTGGCGATCTTCGGCGTTGCCGCCGGCTGGCGCTTCACGCCGCCGCCGCGCGCGCTGGCGATCGCCGCGGCACAGCCGGCGTCGGTGCATATCCACACGCTGCAAGCCATGGCCGACCTCAGTATTGCGCCCGGCCATGCCGGGCCTGTTGCCGCTTCGATCTTCATCATGACCGGCGATTTCGGCCCGCTCGACGCCAAGCAGGTGACGCTGGTGCTGTCAAAGCCCGATTCCGGCATCGAACCCATCAAGCGCCCGGCGACGAGGCTTGGCGACGGCACCTGGCGCGTCGACGATCTCGTCATTCCGGTCGCCGGCCGGTGGACGGCGCGGCTCGATATCCTGGTCTCCGATTTCGAGATGGTGAAGATCGAGGCACCGATCGACATCAGGCCGTGACGAGAGCGCTGGTCCACGCAACACAATTCGACGAGGCGGTTGACGCGGCCGCGAACCCCCGTCAATCATCGCCATCAAGAATGGGCGTCCAACCCAATCGCGGGCTCAAAGCAACAAGATCCGAAAGCAGGGAAGAAACAATGGAAAAAGCCGAAATCGGCCTGATCGGCCTTGGCACGATGGGCTCCAACCTGGCGCTCAACATCGCCGAGAAGGGGCACCGCATCGCCGTCTTCAACCGCACGGCGGCGCGCACCGATGCCTTTGTCGAAAATGCCGGCGCGCTCAGGGATAGGGTGGTGCCCTGCTACAGCCTCGAAGAACTGGCCGCCGCGATCCGGCCGCCGCGGCCGATCATCATCATGGTGCTGGCCGGCAAGCCGGTCGACGAGCAGATCGCGGCATTGCGCGGCGTGCTGTCGGCCAACGATATCGTCATCGACGCCGGCAACGCCAATTTCCGTGATACGATGCGGCGCTTCTCGGAGCTTACCGATTCGGGCCTGACCTTCATCGGCATGGGCGTGTCCGGTGGCGAGGAGGGCGCACGCCACGGTCCCTCGATCATGGTCGGCGGCACCGAAGAGTCCTGGAAGCGCGTCGAAAAGGTGCTGACCGCGATCTCGGCCAAGTTCAAGGGCGAGCCTTGCGCGGCGTGGCTTGGCACCGACGGCGCCGGCCATTTCGTCAAGACTATCCACAACGGCATCGAATATGCCGACATGCAAATGATCGCCGAAATCTACGGCATCCTGCGCGACGGCCTGGGCATGGGGCCGAAGGAGATCGGCGAGGTGTTTTCGCAGTGGAACACGGGCCGGCTCAATTCGTACCTGATCGAGATCACCGCCAAGGTGCTGGCCGCCGACGATCCCAAGACCGGCAAACCGGTGGTCGACATCATCCTCGACCGCGCCGGCCAGAAGGGCACCGGCAAATGGTCGGTGATCGAGGCGCAGCAACTCGGCATTCCGGCCACCGCGATCGAAGCCGCGGTGGCGGCACGCGTGCTGTCGTCGATCAAGGACGAGCGGCTGGCCGCCGAAAAGGTCTATGGAGGCGGCGTGAGCAAGATTTCCCGAGACAGGGACGCCCTGCTCGGCGATCTCGAGCTGGCGCTGTTTGCCGGCAAGATAGCCGCCTACGCGCAAGGCTTCGCGGTGATGAGCGGCGCGTCGAAGGAATTCAACTGGAACCTGCCGATGCCGGTCATCGCCAAGATCTGGCGGGCCGGCTGCATCATACGCTCGCAATTGCTGGATACGATGGCGGAGGCCTTCGGCGCCGGCGGTGCGGCCACCAACCTGTTGATGGCGCCGGCTTTCGTCTCGTTGATGCAGGAGGCACATCCGTCGCTTCGCCGGGTCGTGGCAAGGGCGGCCGAAGCCGGCTCGCCGGTGCCGGCCCTGTCATCCGCACTTGCCTATTTCGACAGTTACCGGCAGGGCCGCGGCACTTCGAACCTGATCCAGGCGCAGCGCGATTTCTTCGGCGCACACGGCTTCGAGCGCATCGACGGGCAGGGTGCTTTCCATGGCCCGTGGGGGAGCGGCGCGGCGGGTTAGCGCCCGGTCTCGGCCGTAGAGATCGGCTTCGCAGTTTCTTGAAAGCGGACCTTGCTGGCGATCACGCTGGAGATCGTGGTTGCGCCATCAACGGACATTGATCGAGGGAACCCACGGGCATTTGCCCTCACAGCCAAAAGACGAGCCTATGTCCTGACGAGAGCAAGCCGGCGATCCAAAGCGATGCGCTCTTTAGTCGGGAAGGCCAGCCTTGCGGTAGCCTTCGACGAAGCGCTGGAGCACTTCCTCGTCGTCGAATGGCTGCGATGTCGCCCAGTGCCTGATGCTGAAATGGGGATTGCTCATCATGAAGAACTCCGCCTCCTGACGGGCTTCATCCAGGCGTCCGAGCTGCGCGAGGGCTGCCGCAAGCATGCGCCGCGACGTGGTGCGGTAGGTTTCCGGCTTGCGTAAAGCCTCGACCGCGGATTGATAGTCGCCGAGCGCATAATAGGCTTGGCCCGCCATCCAATGGTACCACCCCGGAGGGCGCGGATTGAGCCGCAACGCCCGCTTCACGAATTCGACGCCCTTGACCGCATCGCCCCTCAAGGTGATGAGATCCGAGCGCATCGCCCAGGCATCGGCATGATTGGGATCGAGCTTGAAAGTCGCCTCGAACTCTGCATCCGATTCCGCGAAACGCCGTTCGTGACCAAGTATGATGCCCAGCACCCACCGGTTCCCGGCATCGTTAGGGTCGAGCGCCACTGCCTGCTGCGCTTCCGCGAGCGAGCGAGGTTGGTTGGTTTCCTTCGGCTCGTTCCAGAACAGCCAGCCGAGCCAAAGATTGAGGGCCAGCAAGCTATGCGCTTCGGCATAGTCGGGATCGAGTCTGATCGCCTTCTCCAGCAGCATGCGCGCTTCCTGCGCGCCTAACCCGGTCTGAAAACTGACGCCGCGGGCTTGTACACAGAGGTCATAGGCTTCGAGACTCGTCGGCCGTTTGCGCGCCGGCTGTCCGGCCAATCGGCCGACCAGGGCTTCGACGATCTTGGCCGTGACCTCGTCCTGCACTGCAAAGATATCCTCGAGGCTGCTGTCGTAGCGCTCGGCCCAGATATGATCGCCGCCGATCGCGTCGATCAGCTGCGCATTGATGCGCACGCGCCCCGCGGCGCGCCGGGCGCTGCCTTCAACCACATAGCGCACCCCAAGATCACGCGCGGCCAAACGCACATCGACCGACCGCCCTTTGTAAGCAAAGGTCGAGTTGCGTGCGATGACGAAGAGGCCGGGGCAGCGAGATAGGTCGGTGATCAGGTCTTCGGTCAAGCCGTCGACAAAGGTTTCCTGCTCCGGATCGTTGCTCATGTTGGTGAAAGGCAAGACCGCGATCGAGGGCTTGTCGGGCAATTCCAGCGATGCCAGTCGCCCGACCTGAGCGGCTCTCGGAAGCTGCAGGTTGACGCGATAGCAGTATATCGGCTCGGCTATGTTCTTCACCCGCTGCTCGCCCATAGGCTCGAACGCAAACGCCAGCTTCTGCCTGACCTCCTTGGACACCTTCTCCGAAACGCAGATGCCACCGGGCTCGGCGAGTTGTTGGAGGCGCGACGCTACATTCACGCCCTCGCCATAGCGATCGTCCCCTTCGACGATCACTTCCCCAAGGTTGATTCCGATCCGAACTTCGAAGCGCTGGTCTTCGGCGACGCTCGCGTTACGTTCCGTCATGCCGCGCTGAAGCGTGACCGCGCATTCGACCGCATCCACCACGCTACCGAACTCCGCCAGCAGGCCGTCTCCCATAAGCTTGAAGATTCGCCCGTGTCGCGTCGCGATTTCCGGCTCGAACAACTCTTTGCGGCCCCGTTTCAGCCGGTCGAAGGTGCCCGCTTCATCCACCTCCATGAGCGCCGAGTAACCGACAACATCAATGGCAAGGATGGCAGCGAGCTTCCGCTCCATGTTGAGCCTCAGTTCAGATTCGCGACACGCCAGGCGCAGGTCAGAGGCAAGTAGGACCGGCGCCTCCGGCGTGCCCTCACCGGCCTCTATACCACAGATCACGCTTCTTGAGAGTATGACTCGCGCGACGCCTTGGCTCTCCTGCGCAGCGCCACTGACGAGCGAGTCCCATCTATCCCTACCGCTTGTTCGCGGCAGTTGCCTCTCAACCGGACCCGTGACCGCTTCGGGTCAGGTCACGACGATGCCCACGCCGACCTAAATGTCCGCAATTAAAGATCTGCGGCCCGGAGCTGCCAATCCGCTTTCGGCCCCAAGATTGACTGTCAGCAACGGGCCGCCAATTCGACCGTTCGCCTACGAACCCTTGCCGCGTGAAGCCGACATCCCTGTTGAGGACGTTAGGCGTTCCGGAACTACGGCAAGAGATCCGTCACAGCGCGCCCACTTCCGTCCATTGCCATAGGGAAGCTGGCATGTTCGTGGATGATTTTCCAAGAACCGCCGATGCGCCTTAGCACGATGGTTCGCCGGCTCCAGGAGTCGACCTCTGTGCCATCCGTCTTAATGCCAGTCATGCGCGACAGCCCGAAGGCCACTGCAAGATCGCCGTCGATCATGAGCTGCGGGTCAGCCATGTGAACGGTGACGCCGTTGCGCCAAGTTGCAAACCAAGCATTTATCCCTTCGATGTCGCGTGCCTGTTCGCCTCTATAGGCAAGCGGCGGCGGCAGATCGAAAACCACGACATCCGGGTCCATGGCATCGACGTTGGCGCGGGCGTCCCCCTTGGCAGTTGCGTCTTCCTGGCCCCGGATGACAGACAAGACTTCCTTTTCAGACATATCGTTGCTCCTTCATTTTCTGGAACGACGAGGCCGGGGCGATCAATCCGACATCGACACTATTCGTAACAAATATGGCCGGTCCAAGCTGCTGTTGCATCGTGGAGAGTGATGAGCCCCTTAGTCCCGAAACGTGACTGCCGCGTGCTCCTACGGCCGCTCTTTGGTGATCTCGTCCCCATATCGGACGGACAGCATTCGGTCCCAAGGTTGCCGTCGGCAGCGCACATTTTCCAGCCAAGTGGAATCACTTGGCGTCGCAGAAATGCGGCGAAGGCAAATAGATGGAGCCCATTTCAATTTGAACATATCCCGCCCTAGTCGGGGCGGCGATAGGCCTGCACTTCGCCCGGCTCGCTCAGGCTCTGCAAGGAACCAGGGGCGGCGCCGCCGATCCAGCCCAGCACCGAGCGGGCGAGTTCGGCGCCGGCCAGCCGGAAGTTCTCGTTGACGACCAGCAATTCGCTGCGAAACAGATGCAGAAGCTCCGACGATTGTTTGGACACCACATCGACATCGCGGCCAAGCTTGAGGCCGGCGTCTTCGATGCCGGCGACGATGGCGAGCGTCGCGGCGGCGGCGCTGCTGATGAACCCGTCCGGCCTGACATCGCGGCGCATCAGCTGCGCCGTCCGCATTCTGATCTGCTCGATCGAATGATCGATCGAAACGGTGTTGAACGGAATCTCGCTGGCGCCGACCTCGCTCAGCGCATCGGCAAAGCCGGCGAGCGTGTGGCCGTGATAGGTCAGCTCGACCGGGGGCGCCAACAGAGCCAGCCGGCGGCGGCCGAGGCCGGCCAGATGGCGCACTGCCTCGGCTGCGAAAGCGTAATTGTCGAAATCATGATAGGGATGGATCAGCCCCATATCGGTGCGGCCATGCGTGGCAAAGGGAATGCCGCGTTCCAGCATATAACGGGCCCTGGGATCGTTCGGCTGCGTGCGCGAAATGATGACGCCGTCGGCTGAACCGGTTTCCACGAGGTAACGGATCGGGTCGAGCGGATCCTGGGACCGCGAATAGGGCGTCACGATCAAATGATAGGGCGTGTCGGCGATCACTTCCGAAACGCCGTAGATGATGTCCGAGACAAAGCTCATGATCTCGTGCTCGGTGTTGAGCACCAGGCTGATGACATTGGTCTTGCCGGTGCGCAGGCGTACGCCTGCACGGTTGGGGCGATAGCCGATCTGCTTGGCGACAAGCTGGACGCGCCGCCTGGTCTCGGCGCCGATCTCGGGGGCGTCCTTCAGCGCGCGCGACACCGTGGTGACGCCCAGCCCGGTCATGAAGGCGAGCGTCTTCAGTGTCGGCCGGCCCTGGCCCGACGCTTCGTCGGCCTTCTCTTTTTGATGTCTGTTCATTCGTCCCGCCCCGTCAGGCGCATAACAGTTGCCGAACCGCCCGGCAATCGGCCGGCCGCGGGCACGCCGCGGCCTTCACCGAATGAGACCGCTATATACTGAAACGTTACAGATTGTCACGACCATTGCCATATCACTGGTGACAGATGCAGAACGAGCGGCGCTGTAATCGGCGCAAAACAGCGATTGGAACGGGCTTTTCCGATTTTTTGGCGTCGCAGCATTGCATTTTGCAGTGCAACCACTCTGGTTGCGATCCGGTAGGCCAGCGAGCCGCGCGATTTTATTCGTGCTTCGAAAAAACTTGATGCCACCTTCGCCTGAGGGGTTGCGCGCCTCAAGCAATTGCCGTATCGAAAATCTGTAACGTTTCAGATTCTGGGAGGAACGAAATGCGATACCAACTCATGACTGCTGCGCTGGCAGCGACGGTCGCGCTGCAATTTGCCGGCCCGGCGGCCGCGACGGATCTGGAAGTCACCCATTGGTGGACCTCCGGCGGCGAGGCGGCAGCGGTCGCCGAACTCGCCAAGGCTTTCGACGCAACCGGCAATCATTGGGTGGACGGCGCCATCGCCGGTTCCGGCGGCACGGCGCGGCCGATCATGATCAGCCGCATCACCGGCGGCGACCCGATGGGCGCGACCCAGTTCAATCACGGCCGGCAGGCTGAAGAATTGGTGCAGGCCGGGCTGATGCGCGACCTCACCGATCTCGCCACCAAGGAAAAGTGGACGGAAATCGTGCAGCCGAAGAGCCTGCTCGACGGCTGTACCCTCGACGGCAAGATCTATTGCGTGCCGGTCAATATCCACTCCTGGCAGTGGCTGTGGCTGTCGAACGCCGCCTTCAAAAAGGCCGGCGTGCCGGTGCCGAAGAACTGGAATGAATATGTCGCTGCGGCGCCCGCGCTGGAAAAGGCAGGCATCCAGCCGCTTGCGGTCGGCGGCCAGCCCTGGCAGGCCTCCGGCGCTTTCGACGTGCTGCTTGCGGCGGTCGGCGGCACCGACGCCTTCCTCAAGGTCTACAAGGACAAGGACGCCGAATTCGCCGCCGGGCCCGAAGTCGCCAAGGTCTTCAAGGCCGCGGACGACGCCCGCAAGATGGCGAAGAACACCAATGTGCAGGACTGGAACCAGGCCACCAATCTGGTCATCACCGGCAAGGCGGGCGGCCAGATCATGGGTGACTGGGCGCAAGGCGAGTTCCAGGTTGCCGGCCAGACCGCCGGCAAGGACTATACTTGCCTTCCGGGCCTCGGCCTCAACGAGATGATCGCCACCGGCGGCGACGCTTTCTACTTTCCGCTGCTGAAGGATCCCGAAAAATCGAAGGCACAGGAAGTGCTGGCCCACACGCTGCTCGATCCCAAGACGCAGGTCGCCTTCAATCTCAAGAAAGGTTCGCTGCCGGTGCGCGGCGACGTCGACCTCAAGGCGGCGAACGACTGCATGAAGAAGGGGCTCGAAATTCTCGCCAAGGGCAATGTCATGCCCTGGACCGACCAGCTGCTTTCGCAGGATACGCAAAAGCAGAAGGAGGATCTGTTCTCCGAGTTCTTCGCCAAGCAGGACATGACCGTGGAAGATGCGCAGAAGCGCTTCGCCGCCATAGTCGGTTCGGCAGATTGAGCGATCGACCAACCGCCTCACTCCCGCCCCTGCGAACGCAGGGTCGGGAGCTAGGGTCAAGGCCTCTTGACCCTCCGGCCCTTACCCGATCCAGCGCGGCTGTGCAGATGAGCAAGAGCGAACGCCCTAGCCAACTCTTTCGCAACCTCAATGCGAAAGTCGCTTCGATCCCGATGATTTTCACCGCGCTGGTGATTTTTGTCGGCGGCACCCTCTGGACGGTGTTGTATTCCTTCACAAATTCCAAGCTGCTGCCGCGGCTGCATTTCGTCGGTCTCGACCAGTACTATCGGCTGTGGGCGACGCCGCGCTGGCTGATCTCGATCGAGAACCTGCTGATCTACGGCGTGCTGTCGCTGGTGTTCTCGCTGGTGATCGGCTTTCTGCTTGCTGCCTTGCTCGACCAGAAGATCCGGTTCGAGGACACGTTCCGGACCATTTTCCTCTATCCCTTCGCCCTGTCCTTCATCGTCACCGGTCTGGTCTGGCAGTGGCTGCTCAACCCCGAATTCGGTGTCCAGGCAGTGGTGCGCAGCCTCGGCTGGACGAGCTTCAGCTTCAATCCGCTCTATGATTCCAGCATCGTCATCTACGGCATATTGATCGCCGCTCTCTGGCAAGGCACCGGGCTCATAATGTGCCTGATGCTGGCCGGCCTGCGCGGCATCGACGAGGATATCTGGAAGGCCGCGCGGGTCGACGGGATACCGACCTGGAAGACCTATCTGTTCATCATCATACCGATGATGCGGCCGGTCTTCATCACCACGCTGGTCATCGTCGCCTCCAACATCGTTCGCGTCTACGACCTTGTCGTCGCCCAGACCAGCGGCGGGCCCGGCATCGCCTCCGAAGTCCCGGCCAAATATGTCTATGATTACATGTTCTTCGCCCAGAACCTCGGCCAAGGATTCGCCGCCTCGACGATGATGCTGCTGTCGGTGATCATCGTCATCGTGCCGTGGGCCTATCTCGAGTTCGGAGGCAAGAAGCGTGTCTGACCATACCGTTTCATCGCCTGCGATTGCCGGCGCCGGCGGGCTGGAAGGCTACGGGCCGAGCGGGCCGAAGCCGCGCCACACATTCTCGCGCCGTAACATCTTCCTCTACGGCACGCTGATCGTGGTGGCGCTCTACTATCTTTTGCCGCTCTACGTGATGGTGGTGACATCGCTCAAAGGCATGCCCGAGATACGCCTCGGCAACATCTTCTCGCCGCCGATGGAGATCACTTTCGAGCCGTGGGTCAAGGCCTGGTCGAGCGCCTGCACCGGGCTCAACTGCGACGGGCTGTCGCGTGGGTTCTGGAATTCGGTGCGCATCACCATCCCGTCGGTGATCCTGTCGATCGCGCTCGCCTCGGTGAACGGTTATGCGCTTGCCAACTGGCGCTTCAAAGGCGCCGACACTTTCTTCATCATCCTGATCGTCGGCGCCTTCATCCCTTATCAGGTGATGATCTATCCGATCGTCATCATCCTGCGCGAAGTCGGCCTCTACGGCAGCCTCAGCGGCCTGGTGATCGTCCATTCCATCTTTGGCATGCCGATCCTCACGCTGTTGTTCCGCAACTACTTTACCTCCATGCCGGAGGAGCTGTTCCGGGCGGCGCGTGTCGACGGCGCCGGCTTCTGGGGCATTTATTTCCGCATCATGCTGCCGATGTCGCTGCCGATCTTCGTCGTCGCCATTATCCTGCAGGTGACCGGCATCTGGAACGACTTCCTGTTCGGCGTCGTCTACACCCGCCCCGACACCTATCCGATGACGGTGCAGCTCAACAACATCGTCAACTCGGTGCAAGGCGTGAAGGAATACAACGTCAACATGGCAGCCACCATCCTGACCGGCCTGGTGCCGCTGATCGTCTATTTCCTGTCCGGAAAATTGTTTGTGCGCGGCATCGCCGCCGGCGCGGTGAAAGGATGATGGCGATGAACGCAAACGGCAGCATTGCGGCAAACGGCAGCAAGGGGGCAAACGGCACCAGCGTCTCGATCCAGAACCTGTCGCTGAATTTCGGCGCGATATCGGTGCTGCAGACGCTCAACCTCGATGTCGCGGAAGGCGAGTTCATCGTGCTGCTCGGCCCGTCCGGCTGCGGCAAGTCGACCTTGCTCAACTGCATTGCCGGGCTGCTCGACGTTTCCGAAGGCCGCATCTTCATCAAGGGCAAGAACGTCACCTGGGAAGAGCCCAAGGATCGCGGCATCGGCATGGTGTTCCAGTCCTACGCGCTTTATCCGCAGATGACGGTGGAGAAGAACCTGTCGTTTGGGCTGCGCGTTGCCGGTCTCGCCAAGGACGAGATCGCCAAGCGCATCGCCCGGGCCGCCGAGATCCTGCAGATCGAACCGCTTTTGCATCGCAAGCCGGCGGCCCTGTCCGGCGGCCAGCGCCAGCGCGTGGCGATCGGGCGCGCACTTGTGCGCGACGTCGATGTCTTTCTGTTCGACGAGCCGCTCTCCAACCTCGACGCCAAGCTGCGCGCGGAATTGCGCGTCGAGATCAAGCTGCTGCATCGCAAGCTCGAGAACACCATGATCTACGTCACCCACGACCAGATCGAGGCGATGACGCTGGCCGACCGCATCGCGGTGATGAAGGGCGGCGTCATCCAGCAGCTCGATGCGCCGCAGACCATCTATAACCGGCCGGTCAACCGGTTTGTCGCCGGCTTCCTCGGCTCGCCGGCAATGAATTTCCTCGAGGGCAGGCTGGAGCAGGCGGACGGCGACTGGCACTTCGTCGTCGAGGATGTGCGGATCCCGCTTGCCACCTATGCTTTCGAGAAGGACCCGGTGCCGGGGCCGGCCGTGTTCGGCATCCGCCCCGAGCACGTGGCGTTCAACAGTGGCACGGGATGGCCGTTCGCAGCAACGGCAAATGTCGAGGTCGTCGAGCCCATGGGTTCCGACACGCTGGTCTGGCTGAAGCTCGCCGGCCAGAATTTCACGGTACGGGTGACAGCCGAGCGCACGCCAAACAACGCGGAGGCGGTCGGCATCGGTTTCGACCCGATGCGGGCCTCGCTGTTCGACGCCGCCACAGGTAACCGCCTCTAGAGCATGATATAGCCTCCCAAGACTCTTCCATTCCCCCAAGACTCTTCCATCCCCAAGACTCATCCCCCCAAAAATAACCATCCCCAAGAAACGGACAGAGACGATGAACTGGTCATTTCAACTTTACAGCGCGCGTAATTTCCAGCCCTGGGAGGGCGTGCTCAAAATGCTGGGCGAGCTTGGTTACAGCCAAGTCGAAGGGTTCGGCGGCGTCTATGACGATCCCAAGGCGTTCCGTGCCGAGCTCGACAAGAACGGCCTTGCCATGCCGACCGGGCATTTCTCGATCGACGCGCTCGAGAAGGATTTCGACGGTGTGCGCAGGACGGCCGACGCGCTCGGCATGACGCTGCTCATCTGCCCGTTCCTCAACGCCGAGTTCAGGCCGGCCGATGCGGCCGGCTGGCGCGGCTTCGGCGAACGCCTGGCCAAAGTCGGCGAGACGGCCAGGAAAGCCGGCTATGGTTTTGCCTGGCACAATCATGATTTCGAATTCAAGGCGCTCGCCGACGGCTCGGTGCCGCAGGACCATATCCTGTCTTCCGCGCCCGACATCGGCTGGGAGATGGACGTCGCCTGGGTGGTGCGCGGCGGCGTCGATCCGCTGCCCTGGATCGAGAAGCACGGCAAGCGCATCGTCGCCGTCCATGTCAAGGACTTGGCCAAGCCGGGCGAGGGCCTCGACGAGGACGGCTGGTCCGACGTCGGCCACGGCACCATCGACTGGCCCGGCCTGATCAAGGCGCTGCGCGCCAAAAGCGCTGCGAAATACTACGTCATGGAACAAGACAATCCCAACGACATCGAGCGCTTCGCCCGCCGCTCGATCGCAGCCGCCAAGACCTATTAGGAGCACATCAGCATGGCAACAAAACTTGGGATCGGCGTCATCGGCTGCGGCAACATCTCGAAGGCTTATTTCTCTCTGGCGCCGCTGTTTCGCGGCATCGAAATGCGCGCCTGCGCCGACATCAACATGGAAGCGGCGAAAGCGCGGGCAAAAGAGTTCAAGCTGCGCGCCGAGACTGTCGAGGGGCTGCTCGAGGCCGACGATATCGACATCATCGTCAACCTGACCATTCCGGCGGTGCATTACGAGGTGTCGAAGCAGATCCTAGACGCCGGCAAGCACGTCTATTCGGAGAAGCCCTTCGTGCTGTCGGTCAAGGAAGGGCTCGACCTGAAGAAACGCGCGGAAAACAAGGGGCTGCGCATCGGCTCTGCCCCCGACACCTTCCTTGGCGGCGCCCACCAGCTTGTCCGCGACCTGATCGACACCGGCAGGCTCGGCAAGGTCACCAGCGGCACCTGTCATGTGATGAGCCATGGCATGGAGCATTGGCACCCCAATCCGGACTTCTTCTTCCAGCCGGGCGCCGGGCCGGTGCTCGACACCGGACCCTATTACATCACCAACCTGATCCAGCTGATCGGGCCGGTGAAGCGGGTCGCCGCCTTCGCTTCGATCCCGATGACGGAACGCATCATCAGCTCGAAGCCGCGCGCCGGCGAAAAGATCCCGGTCTCCACGCCGACGACGATCCATGGCGTGCTGGAATTCGAGAACGGCGCCGTGGTGACGCTCAACACCAGCTGGGATGTCTGGAGCCACGGCCACGCGCCGATGGAGCTCTATGGCGAGGCGGGCACGGTGTTCGTGCCGGATCCGAACTTCTTCGGCGGCGAGGTGCGCTACACCGAAGCCGCCAAGCCGGTGAAGAAGCTGCCGAAATGGCCGCATCCGTTCGGCGTGCCCAACGAGATGCATTCGCAAGGCATGATGGCCAACTACCGCACCGCCGGTTTGGCCGACATGGCGATCGCGATCAGAGAAGGCCGGCCGCACCGCTGCTCGATGGAACTGGCGCTGCATGCCGTCGACGTCATGACCGGCCTGTTGCGTTCGGGCGAGACCGGAAAGTTCGTCGCCATGCAGACCAGCTGCGAGCGGCCCGCGGCACTCGGCGTCAAGGCGGCGAAGGAGCTGCTGGCGAAGAAGAAAACCAAGTAGTCGGCGCACCTCCCAAGCACCGCAAAAAGCCTCTCCCCGTTTGCGCGGGGAGAGGCTAAGGGTGGGCCGGACTCGACTTGCCCGTCATCGCGGCGGCAGCCGTCGGGCTCGTTTCGATATGAGGATTTCCCATGCCCTATGTTCCCGCCGAAAACCGCTACGAAAAGATGGTCTACAATCGCTGCGGGCGGTCCGGCCTGAAGCTGCCGGCGATCTCGCTTGGGCTGTGGCACAATTTCGGCGACGACACGCCGCATAGAACCAAGCAGGCGATCACGCGCAGGGCCTTCGATCTGGGCATCACGCATTTCGATCTCGCCAACAATTACGGCCCGCCGCCCGGCTCGGCGGAGCGGGCGTTCGGCGAGATCCTGCGGACGGACTTTGCCGGTTATCGCGACGAGCTGATCATCTCGACCAAGGCAGGCTACGAAATGTGGGCAGGGCCCTATGGCGAATGGGGCGGCCGCAAATATGTGCTGGCCAGCCTCGACCAGAGCCTGAGGCGGATGGGGCTCGACTATGTCGACATCTTCTATTCGCACCGCTTCGACCCCGACACCCCGCTGGAAGAGACGATGGGCGCACTCGATCACGCGGTGCGCTCGGGCAAGGCGCTCTATGCCGGCATTTCCTCCTATAATTCGCAGCGCACCCGCGAGGCCGCCGATATTTTGAAGCAGCTCGGCACGCCTTGCGTGATCCATCAGCCGAGCTATTCGATGCTCAACCGCTGGGTCGAGGATGATGGCTTGCTCGATACGCTGGAGGGGCTTGGCGTCGGCTCGATCGTGTTCTCGCCGCTGGCGCAAGGCATGCTGACCGACAAATATCTCGGCGGCATCCCCGATGGCAGCCGCGCCAGCCAGGGCAAGTCGCTGCGCCCGGCATTCATCAACGACAAGTCGATCGCCAATATCGAGGCGCTGAACGTCCTCGCCCGTCGCCGCGGCCAGACGCTGGCGCAGATGGCGCTGGCCTGGGTGCTGCGCAGGGGCAGGGTGACGTCGGCGCTGATTGGCGCCAGCCGGCCGGAACAGGTCGAGGATTGTGTCGGGGCGCTGAAGGCGCTCGCCTTCAGCGATGCCGAGCTCGCCGAGATCGATACCTTTGCCCGCGAGTCGGACATCAACCTCTGGGCGGCATCGGCCGAGCGCAAGGGGCCGCCGAGGAAGTAGGCGACGACCGCATCCGGTCGCCAAACAGTGACGGCTTCCGCGACGCTGAGCATAGAATGGCCGGGCAGCCGTGGAATGAAGGCCAGATGCGCATTGTAAGGAAGTCGTTTAGACCGATTCGGGATTAGGCCATGAATCAGGAAACCCGGCTTTTTGGCGCTATTGCGGTCCGCCCCGCCATCCTAGCCCTCATACCCCAGTTCGAAACGGCCACAGGATTCACGGTTGCGGTCAGGTGGGAGCTCAATCCGACAGTAAAGAAGCAGATTGAAGCTGGGGAAGCTTTTGACCTCGTCATCACCAATCCGGACCTGGTTCAGGATCTGACTGCCTCGGGAAAGGTCAAGGCGGGGAGCCAGGTGGCGTTTGGCCGGATAGCAATGGGGGTGGCAGCCAAGGCGGGCAGTCGACCGCTCGATATCGGGTCCGTGGAAGCATTCGAACAGGCGTTGAAGAGCGCCAGATCGATCGCCTATGCCAGTGAAGGAACCAGCGGTGGCTACTTCTCCGGTTTGCTGGAACGCTTGGGGATAGCGGATGAGGTGAAGCCGAAGCTGGTGGCCATACCAGGAGGGCAGACAGCGCCCGCCGTGGGCCGTGGGGAAGCCGAGTTGGGGGTCGTTCCCGTGACTTCGATTCTCGCGGCCGCTCCCGAGGTCGTGCTTGTCGGTCGGTTTCCGGCAGAACTCCAAAGTTACGTCGACTTCGCCATTGGCATCAGTGCCGGTTCAACGAACGCAGAAGCTGCCGAGCAGCTGTCGGAATTTCTGATGTCGGCAGCCGTTGACGACATGCTGGCGGCAAAGGGTGTCGAGCGCCGCTAAGAGCGTGCGATGAATCACGCCAGAGGCACGTTGGAGATTTCTCCTCAAACAGGCTCTAACTTTCGGCTGCCTTGATGTTCCGCGCGGCTTGCTCGAGCGTCGCCCTGTCGTTGCCAAGCCTGTCGATCAGCTCTTGCGCCTGATCACCGGTTATCCCGGTGCGCATCGCCAGTGCCTCGACCGTCAGAACGTCGGAACTGGCGATCGTTCCAGTGGGACCGTGCTCGGCCGCGTCATCATCAGCCTGACCGGTCGTCGTCTCATCGTAGCCAAGCTCTTGCTTCGCCTGCTGCCAATGACGCTCATGCGCGCCATCCGGTCGGCCCTCGCGCATCCAGATTTCATAGGCTCGCTGCCGAATCTTTTCATGCCGATCGTTGTCCATGACGGTTCCTCCCTTGTGGCGTTTTCACCAACGCGGGGAGCGCCGGAACGATCCTATGTTCAGGCCGATTTCGCACACATGCCGGACAAAACCCGGTCTCTCATCGAACAAACACCGGACAGATGCGTTTTGCGGAGGAACCTAGATAGCGGGCCGGCCGTTGAGCCGAACCTGAGCAAAGGAGATTACCATGGCCGACGAACCGAACGAATCCGCAACACCGAAGATGACTCAACGTGAAGCTCAGGAAGCCCTGGAGAAGCAGGTCGCGCAGCTGAAGCGCGAGATCAGCAAGATCAATCGGACCTTGGCCGAACGCGCGGAAGAGGCGATCGAAGACGCCGGCGACTGGTATGACAGCGCTGCCGAGCGCGCCTCCCGGACGGCACAAGCCCTGCGCAACAGGGCGCAGACGGTGTCCGGGGTCGTCCAGGAGAATCCCGGCACGGTATCGTCCGCATTCATACTCGGAGCGGCCGTAGGGGCGCTACTGGGCCTCACCTTGGCCGCCACAGACCAGCGCCGCGATCGCTGGTTCTAGTCCAAACCTAAGGTTCCGGGCAGAAACGGCGGGATTGCTCCCCCGTCGTTCAGCAAATGACACCGGTCAGGGCGTGGCGGGCTTCTGCGCCGTGCCGAGGGCTTTGGGCGCTGCAGGCGCTGCCGTCTTCATCTTCTCCTCGATCCAGCCGGTGTAATTGGCCAGCCGCGTGTAGATGCCGTAGGCGTTCTTGTGGCCGCAGGCGGTGCTGCCGTCGGCCGGACCTTCGCCCCAGCTGACGACGCCAACCTGCACCGGACCATCGGCGCCGGTCATGAACAGCGGTCCGCCGCTGTCGCCATTGCAGGCGTCGCGCTCGCCGCTGACGGTGCCGGCGCAGATCATGTTGCCGGTCAGCGGATCGGCCATATCAGCAGCAATTGCATTGGCGGCCGCCTCGATGCTCCTTTCCGAGTAACGCATGCGGCGGGCGAGCTCGCCGAGCGCAGCCTTCAAATCACGCGCATAAATCGCCTTGATGCCGTTGTTGCAGGTTGCGTTCGGCTGGAGGTCCAGGTCGGCAACCATCAGCGCGGTGGGAAATGTTCCGTCCTGCATCTTGCCCCAGCCGGTGACCGTGGTCTTGCCGGCGTCGGGGGTCGGCTCACGGGCAATCTTGATGATCGGGGCATCGGCCGGCTCGGCCAGCCGGATCAGGCCGAGATCGTTGTCCAGCGTCTGCTCGCTGTAGCCCTCGTTGACGATGATCTCCACCGCCTTGTAGCGATTGCCCTCGCTGAGATCGGTGGCGCCGGTGAGCACGGTGACTACATCAGGCGAAATCGGCTCGCCGTCGTCGTTGAGGCAGTGCGCCGCCGTCAGCACCCATTGCGGCGCGATCAGGCTGCCGCCGCAGAACTGGGCATTTGCCTGCGAGGCCGGACTTTCGTCCAGTTTGCCGGTGGTCAGCAACGCCACCTGGAACGGGTAGGCGCCCTTCTCGGCCTCTTTGCCGCCGTAGACGCGATCGGTGCCGTCGGGGTTCTCCGCCTTGGCTTTTGCCCTGGCCTCGACCACGCGTTTCATCGGCGAGATCGCCGCCTCCGGCCGGGCGGCCGCGTCCGTGGCATGAACGGAATTGACGACCGGCAAGGCCGCCGCGATGGCAAGCAGCGAGGCGGCAGCAATCGGTCTGAACCTGTGGATGATCTTCACCTCGAACCCCCTGAGACGATGTTCCGACAGATCGGCCTCGACGCGCGATCCACTGAAATGGGAACCGGCCGGTGAGCCGATCATGCGCCGATGTGGAGCGTGATCCGTCACAAAACCGAGTACCACTTTTGCTAAATCGTGGTGTCGAGCCAAACCCGCCCAAATCTATAATCCCCCACGGGCTATGTGGAAGCAATTTGTCGTTGCCAATGTTGGATTATTTTAGGCAGTATACCGTTGCGGGCATTTTTGGCGGGGACCTAAACTGGCTGCACTGAATAATGGCCCGGTAAAGGCGCCGGCAACCAAATTCATTTTTCGGCGCCACCACGATCTCGACAATATTTCTATATCTTGATCCAGTCCTTGCTGACTTTTGGGAGAGTCTCACCATGACAAAACTGACACAGTGCATTATTGCGTCCGCGTTGCTTTCCACCGCAATGTGGGCGGTTCCTGCCTTGGCTGCCGAGCCAGGTTCCGCCAACGCCGGCAACGGCGAAAGCATGCGTGACGTGACATCGGGCGATTACAAGCCTGGCCGGGCGAAACCGATCGCCCCGCCGAAACTGACCGAGGACGAGGCCAACCGCGCCGCGCCGCTCACCGACGAAGCAACGGCCGTCAAATCCTATGGCATCGTCGGCCGCTCCGCCGATGGCAAGGACATCAAGATCGATCCGAACGAGACGCTGAAGGACCTTGTCATCAGGGAAATGAACGCGCCCGCCGAGGGACAGAAGTCCGAGAATTCCGGGCTGAGCGGAGGCGAAGAGGCAGGCCGCCAGGTGTTCGGGACGGACGACCGAGAGCAGATCAAGAATACCAAAACCTACCCGTTCACCGCGATCGGCTACCTCGAAGGCAAATCGAAGAGCGGCAGCTATGGCAGCTGCTCGGCGACGCTGATCGGCCCGCGCACGGTGCTCACAGCGGCGCACTGTCTCTACAGCCACGAAGACAAGGCCTGGCTGGACGATATCCTGTTCGTGCCGGCTCTCAACGGCAAGACTGCCGACGACGCACCGTTCGGCGCCTTCACCTATGAAAGCGCCTATATCGTCCAGGGCTTCATCGACAATTATCAGGGCTTTTACGGCTCGGTCGTGCCATGGGATCTCGGCATCGTCACCTTGAAGCAGGATGTCGGCACCAACCTCGGCTGGCTGGGCTATGCCAATTATGTGGATCTCGGCGACTTCACCGCCAACATCGTCGGCTATCCCGGCGACAAGCCGATGGGCACGATGTGGAAGGCGACCTGCGAAGTGCTCGCCGAACACATCGCCACCGAGTATTTCCAGTACGACTGCGACACTTATCCAGGATCGAGCGGCAGCTCGGTCTACGCTTATGACAATGGCTCAAAGCAGCGCGTCATCACCGGCGTGAACGTGGCCGAGAGCCCGGATGCCAACACCGCCGTGCGTCTGAACGCCATCAACGTCCAGTGGATCAACAGCCTGTACAAATAGGCCTGCAGACTTTCCGCCGCGATCGTCGGGGCGGGTTATCTACTAGCCGCATTTCTGCGACGCCAAGTGTGATCACACTCGGCTGCAAAAATGCTCCAATCAAAGGCGGCGGCGGAGCATTTCCGTCGCCGGCTTCGCATTTTTCGGGGATTATCTGGACTGGGCCGAGGGTGGCGCCTGGCGGACATAGTTCTCGATTGGCTGGGCGAAAGTCGGTGAACCGGCCTTGCGCTCCTTGTCGATATAGCCGGCAAAATAGCTCCAGAAGGAAGCGGCATAGTCGCGGAAATAGGAGTCGGCGACCTCACGCGAGCACAGCCTGCCTTCGACGCAGAAGGACAGGCGGTTGAGGAAATAGACGATGCGGTCGAAATTGTCGCTGAACTCGGCAAGCGGCATGTCGCCGCCGGTTGCGCTCATCGCTTCGATGCCGATGCGTTGTCTGAACACCTGTTCCTCGGTCGGCGTCGGATTGGCACTGAGCAGATTGCCGTATTTGGCGTTGAGCGCCGCCAGGCGTTGCTTGAGGGCCCGTTGCGCCTGCTGGTAATCCTTGCTTTCCCAGAGCTCGACCAGCGACATCGTTTGCTCGACGCGCTTCTGCTCCTGGTTCGCCAGGAACTGGTAGACCGAAAAGATCAGGGTGAAGATGATCGCCAGGCGCACCAGCAATCCGGACCAGGCATAGACGAGCATGCGCCAGTCGCGATCGGTGAATGGGTTCGCCTCCTTCTTGACCTCGTGATTGCTCACCCACGGCAGGCCTTCGACGGTTTCCGGCAGCGACACCGGCTTCTTTTGCGGCACCGGCGCCGTCACTGCCTGCTGCGTTGCGTGGCCCCCCGCTTTCGTCATCCGCAGCTGTCCAGGTCTATGGTGGCGGACGGGTCGAGCACGATGCCCGGCGTCTCCAGCTTCTTCTTCAGGCAATCCAGCTGCGCCCGCGAAACGATGAACTGCACGTCAGGCGCCACCTGCGCCTTGCCCGGCGACGGCAATGGTTCGACCACGCCGCGGGAGGTGCAGCTGCTGAGATCGACGACGACGGCGGCGTTGCCGGATTTGGCGATCTGGTCGTACTGGTCGAGAAAGCAACTCGCCAGTTCGGAATTGATGACGACCTCCTTGGCGCAGAGGCCGCAAGTCTCGTCCGCCGAAGCATTGGCGGCCAGCAGCAGCCCGGCGACAAGGCCGGCGGTTGTTGCGCGCCACGAAAATACGGTCCTGTTCACGAACGCCCTCATCCGTTCCGTTCGGCCGCCGACAGCGGCGGTCGAAGAATGTTCATTATCAGCCGATTAGGCAAGAGGCCCGGCCGGGGCACCTGACCTCGCCTCAGGCGCGCGGCACCGTCTCCATCGGGAAGATCATCACGGCGCCCTTCGGTCCCTTGTCGTCGGTGAGCCGCATGGCCGAACGCGTCGCCGGCGCCCTGCCGATATCGGCCAGCATATCGGAGAAGTTTGGTTGTCCAAGTCCGCGCGTTACAGAGACAACGCCCTCTTGCGCCAGGAAACTCAGATCCTGCTTCTCGCTCTGCGGCGGTGCTTCGGTCAAGACGGCGATCATCCGCTCCATGCCGAAGCTGGTGTCGGTGAATTTGAACAGGCCTTCCTCGAGCACGGCGCCTTCGGTCAGGCGCTCGGCAAGAAAAAGCTGGATGGAATAGTCGGAGCCGACATAGAGCACGTTGATGTCGACCAGGTTGGTCGAACCGTTCCTGGCCAGCACGTGGACCTGATCGTCGGGCGAAACACGCGGCACCGTCGACGGTTCGATCGGCTGCAGCGTGTCGCTGTCAAAACGCTTGATCCGGAACTCGACGCTGACCTCTTCCGGCCGATAATCGGAAGCGGCGGCCAGCCTCGACAGGCCGATGGCGCGGAAGATTTTCGTCAGGTTCTTGGCCGCGGCATCGACCAACTTTTCGCGGCCGTCCGGATGAATGACGATCATCGGCGGCTTGCTGCCCTCCTTGAGCGTCATGTCGCCCGAAGCCGGCAGGAACCACAGCGCCGGCGCGTCGGTGGCATCTTCGGCGGCGCCGGCAATGGCGTTCTCGCGCAGCACGGCGAGACGCAGATCTGCGCTCTTGCCCGGCTCGACCAGCGCGATGTGGAACCCTGAGTTCTCCCTGGCCGCCAGATCGTCGAGAACCGAGTTCGCCAGCGCGGCCTCTTTCTCGAGGCCGTTGGTCGCCGCCGGCCGCGCAATCACGAGCTTGTAGTCGACGGCGAGCTCGGCGAGCCGGGCATAGGCATTGGCGGGGATGTCGGCCAGCTTGATCGCCGGCTTGCCGCCGAACTCGACCGGCTTGACCCGGCTTTCCAGGTTTTTCGCCGACTGCACCTGGAGATAGCCAAGCGCGTCCGACAGCGGCGACAGCGCCGAGGGCAATATTGCGAGCCTGCTGCCTGGGGTGAGGCGATGCAGCAGTCCGGCGCCGATCGTGGCTTTGTCGTTCTCGATGACGATCGGCCATTGCATGACCGCGTCTGTCTTGTCGGTGCCGAAGACGCGGGCGTCGAGTTCCCCTTCGAACAGCGGCGTCGGCCGGGTGCGGCCGTCCGCCGAATATTGCTGCAGCACGGCCTGGCCGAGCTGGCGGTAGGTGATGTTGGGATTCTCGGCCAGTTTCGACAGGATGGTGAAGGTGAACAGCCCGAATCGAGGCGCATCGGCCGTGCCCTTGGGCAGCGGCATCTCGGGCGTCGTCTCCACCGTCTGCGCCGCGTAGAAGGCGACCAATTTGCCTTTGGTGGTCGGCTCGGCGCCGGTCGGCGTCAGCTTGAAGGCTGGCTTGCGCTGCCCGTCCTCGTCAAAGCCGCGCGGCGCGGCCGACGCAATCGCGTCATAGGCTTTCACCGCAGCCGCCCTGGCAGCGTCGCCGCCGCCGACCAGATCGGCGAACTCGACCTTGCGTTCCAGCTCGTCGTCGACCTCGGCGGCGCGCGTCGCAGTGCCGGAATGGCAGCAGTCGAATACGGCCCAGATAAAGGCGCCCTTGTCGCGGATAGCGTCGAGCGCGGTGCCGATCTCGTTGTCGACCAGCGCATTGGGCACGCCCGTTTCGCGGTTGACCCATTTGTCGATGTCGGACGGCAAGAAAATCTCGTCGAGGCCGTCCGTCTCGTCGCCCTTGTTCGCCGCCGGCTGCTGCGCGCCGTGACCGGACAAATGCAGGTAGACGAAATCGTCACGCTGGACCTTGGCGGCAAGGTCGGCGAGTGCTGCCTTGATCGCCGCATGTGTCGGCGGTCCGTTGGCGCCTTCGACATCCTTGGCGAGCAGCGCGACGTTTTCGGCTGAAAACTTCACCGGCGCGGGCGTGTACTTCAGGAGGTAATCGCGCACCAGGCCGGCATCGTTCTTCGGTCCGATCAGCCAGTTCTTCTTCGGCAGGTTCGGATAATCGGTGCAGGCAACAAGCAGCGCATGGTAGGTGCGCGCCGCTGCGAATGCCCGAAACGGCACCAGGCCGGCAGCGGCCAGCGCGGACGTGCCGGCAAGCAGCGTCCGCCGCGTCACTTTGATCATGATTGCTTCCCCAAGCCCGATCGAATTTCCAAGCACGGCCAGCCTGGCCGAGGATGTCAGTATTTTGAATATGGCGTCGCCGGTCTGCCGACCATCGGCTGCGATACAAACAGTAGCAAAAAAGGCAGTTCGTCGCTATCTCAGTGGAAGAGGCCGGATTGCATGCCTAATGGCAGCGATCGGCACGGAGCGGCTTGGAACGGGATCATGGCGGCAAGGGATGTACTGACGAAGAACCAGCTTTGCGTGCTCGAGAAACTCGAGGCCGCCAGCGGACCGCTCAGCGCCTATACTTTGCTCGACCAATTGCGCGAGCGCGGTTTTCGCGCGCCGCTGCAGGTCTACCGGGCGCTCGACACGCTGGTGAAATCCGGCTTCGTGCACAGGCTCGAAAGCCTCAATTCCTTCGTCGCCTGTGCCGAGCCGCACGACCACAGCCATTCGATGACGGCGTTTGCTATCTGCGACACCTGCGGCCAGGTGACCGAGTTCTCCGACCACGATGTCGGCCACCGGCTCGACGAATGGGTGCGTTCGACCGGCTTCGCCGCCAAGAAGGCGGTGATCGAGTTTCGTGGGACATGTGCGAAGTGTTTGGCTGAAGCGGCTTGAAGGCCGGTTAGGCCGCAACATAGCGGTGGCGACCTTTTGATGTCGGCAGGACAGAGGGGGCGCGAAAGATCGCTACAGATTACAATTGGTCGGCCGCGGACGTCCGCACGCTAATGCGCCTCTTCCCAGTTGTCGGCGGCGCGGGCGTCGACGTGCAGCGGCACCGACATCGACACCGCCGGCATGGCGGCGTTCTCCATGACGTGGCAGACGACCGGGATCGTCGCCTCGACCTCGGCTTCGACGGTCTCGAAGACCAGCTCGTCATGCACCTGCAGCAGCATGCGGGCGGAAAGCCTGGCTTTGTCCAGGGCATCGTCCATGCGGATCATGGCGCGGCGGATGATGTCGGCCGCGGTGCCCTGCAGGCGGGCGTTGATCGAGGCGCGCTCGTTGAAGGCACGGACCGAAGGATTTGACGATCTGATTTCCGGATAGTGGATGCGGCGGCCGAAAATGGTTTCGACATAGCCGTGCTCGCGGGCATAGGCCTTGGTCGCATCGATATAGTCGCGGATGCCGGGGAAACGCTCGAAATATTTCTTGATGTAGTCGCCGGCTTCCTCGCGCGCGATCGACAGCTGGTTGGCGAGGCCAAAAGCGGAAATGCCGTAGATGATGCCGAAATTGATCGCCTTGGCACGGCGGCGCACTTCCGAAGGCATGCCCTCGACCGGCACGTTGAACATTTCAGACGCGGTGATCGCGTGGATGTCGGCGCCGTCGGCGAAGGCCTGCTTGAGCTGCGGGATTTCGGCGACGTGGGCGAGCACGCGCAGCTCGATCTGGCTGTAGTCGGCGGAAACCAGCTTGTTGCCCTTTTCGGCAATGAAGGCCGTCCTGATCTTTCGGCCCTCGACGGTGCGCACCGGAATGTTCTGCAGATTGGGATCCGAGGACGAAAGCCGCCCGGTCGTCGTCGCGGCAAGCGCGTAGGAGGTGTGGACGCGCTTGGTGTCGGGATGGATGAAGCCGGGCAGCGCATCGGTATAGGTCGATTTCAGCTTGGTCAGCTGGCGCCAGTCGACGATCTTGCGCGGCAATTCATGGCCTTCGGCGGCGAGGTCTTCGAGAAGCTGCGCCGAGGTCGACCACTGGCCGGTCTTGGTTTTAGAACCGCCGGGCAGGCCCATCCTGCCGAACAGGATGTCGCCGAGCTGTTTTGGCGAGCCGATGTTGATGCGTTCGCCGACCAGCTGGTAGATTTCGTCCTCGAGCCGTGCGGCACCCTGTGCCAGTTCGCCGGAGAGCCGCGACAGAATCTGCCGGTCGACGGAGATGCCGCGCTGTTCCATCCGCGCCAAGACCGGCACCAGCGGCCGTTCCAGCCGTTCATAGACCGAGACCAGGCCCTTGGCGGCAAGCCGTGGCTTCAGCACCTGCCAGAGCCTGAGCGCGACGTCGGCGTGCTCGGCGCCGTAAGCCGTCGCCTTGCCGAGGTCGGCCTGATCGAGGCCGACGAAGCTTCTTCCCGAACCGGCCAATTCCTTCAGCGGAATGGTCGCGTGGCCGAGCCATTTATCGGCCAGCGCCTCCAGGCCGTGGCCACCGTGGGTGCCGGCCTCGAGCACGTAGGAGATCAGCATGGTGTCGTCATAGGGGCCGATCTCGATGCCGTGACGGCTCATGATGACTAGGCGGTATTTCATGTCGTGCACGATCTTGAGGACGGATTTGTCCTCGAGCAGCGGCTTGAGCAACGCCAGCGCGTCGCGGACCGGGACCTGGTTTTCGACCGCGCCGCCGCCGAGCAGGTCGCCATTGCCGTTTTTATGGGCAAGCGGCACATAGGCGGCATGGCCAGGCGCGACGGCCATGGCAAGGCCGATCAGTTCGGCCCGCATCGGATCGGGCGAGGAGGCCTTAACGTCGAAGGCGACGATGCCTCTCTCCATCGCCTCGGCGATCCAGACCTTCAGCGTCGCGGCATCGCGGATGCACGCGTAGGCGCTGGTGTCGATCTTGCGGGTGGTGGCAGCCTCCAGGCGAAGCGCCGAAAGCAGGGATGGGGTGTCGCCTTGCTTGGCTGCAGCCGGGGCTTCGAGCGCCGCTTCGTCCGGCGGCGGCGCGCTCTCGGCGGCGGCGGGCAGGCCAAAACCCATATCGGGGCCATGCGCGGTATCGGCACGCTCTATGGTGACGGGAGTGGCTGGAACATCGCCCGCGTCGGTTCCGGTCGCTTCGGCCACGCGGCGGGTCAGCGTCGAGAATTCCATGGTCTTGAGAAAGCCGATCAGCCTGGGGCCGTCCGGCGCATGCAACACGAACTCGTCAAGCCCTTCGGTCACCGGCACGTCGTTCTTCAACCTCACCAGGTCACGCGAAATGCGCGCCTTGTCGGCATTGGCGATGATCGATTCGCGCCGCTTGTCCTGCTTGATCTCGCCGGCGCGGGCAAGCAGCGTGTCGAGGTCGCCGAACTGTTCGAGCAATTGCGCCGCCGTCTTCGGCCCGATGCCGGGCACGCCGGGCACATTGTCGACCGAATCGCCGGTCAGTGCCTGCAGGTCGATCATCTTCTCCGGCGGCACGCCCCATTTCTCGATCACCTCGGAAACGCCTATCTGGCGGTCCTTCATCGGGTCGTACATGGCAACCGTTGGGCCGACCAGTTGCATCAGGTCCTTGTCAGAGGAGATGATGGTGGTGTCGGCGCCGGCTTCGCCGGCAAGCCGGCAATAGGTGGCGATCAAATCGTCGGCCTCGTAGCCTTCCGTCTCAAGGCATGGCAGGTTGAAGGCCCTGGTCGCCTGGCGGATCAGGCCGAATTGCGGGATCAAATCTTCCGGCGGCGCCGAGCGGTTGGCCTTGTATTCGGGGTAGAGGTCGTTGCGGAAGGTCTTCGACGAATAGTCGAAAATCACGGCGAAATGCGTCGGCACGATGCCGACATCGGTGTTGCGGGCGTCCTGCGTCAGCTTCCAGACCATGTTGCAGAAGCCGAGCACGGCACTGGTCGGCAGCCCGTCGGACTTGCGGGACAGCGGCGGCAGCGCGTGATAGGCACGGAAGATGTAGCCGGAGCCGTCGACAAGGAAGAGATGATCGCCTTTTTTCATGGCACGAGGGATAGCGCGGCGCAGCGCCGCGGTCCATGCCAAAGGCGGCTTGCGCCAAGGGTTCCGGCAACACCCTGACAAATGGCGTGCGAGCTTGGCCGGCCCTGGCGCTTGGCCGCAGCTTTGTTCGCTCACGCCTATGTTACAAAAGTGTAATTTTTGTGCCCTTGAATCGCCACGTTCGCAGACACAGATAAAACGCATCGGCAGTTTTCGCCGAAGTCCGGAGCAAGGCCCGTCCCCCGCCTATCCCGGACACTTGCGGCAGCCTATCCCCCCTCTCCGGGCTGCCGCATCGTTTCGAGTAAAGGCCGCCGTGGTTCCCCTCCACCACGGCGGCATTTTTTTGCCGTTGGACAGGAAGCTGTGGCCCAACGGTCGCGGGCTTTCCGTTTCGCCGCATGGGCTCTAGATTTGCCGCCAGAATCGAAAGGCCCGCCAGATGTCCGCAGTTTCCCCTGTTCTCGACCGCCTAGACAAGAACTTCGACCAGAGCCTGGAACGGCTGTTCGGCCTGCTCGGCATCAAGTCGATCTCCACCGATCCGGACTACGCCGCCGACTGCCGCAAGGCCGCCGAATGGCTGGTCGCCGAGCTCAAGCTGATCGGCTTCGACGCCAGCTTGCGCGACACGCCGGGGCATCCGATGGTGGTCGCGCATCACGATGGGCCGGCGGGCGCGCCGCATCTGTTGTTTTACGGCCATTACGACGTCCAGCCGGTCGATCCGATCGAGCTGTGGGAAAGCGACCCGTTCGCGCCGGCGGTCAAGGAGATCGGGCCCGGCCACAAGGTGATCACCGGCCGCGGCGCGGCCGACGACAAGGGCCAGCTGATGACCTTCGTCGAGGCCTGCCGGGCGTGGAAGCAGGTGCATGGCGGATTGCCGTGCCGAATCACAATCCTGTTCGAGGGCGAGGAGGAGTCCGGATCGCCGTCGCTGAAGCCGTTTCTCGAGGCGAATGCGGATGAGCTCAAGGCCGATTTCGCGCTCGTCTGCGACACCGGCATGTGGGACCGTGATACGCCGTCGATCTGCGTCTCGCTGCGCGGGCTGGTCGGCGAGGAGATCACGGTGACTGCCGCCGACCGCGACCTGCATTCCGGGCTCTATGGCGGTGCGGCCGCCAATCCGATCCGCGTCCTGGCAAAGATCCTGGCCGACATCCACGATGCCGATGGTCACGTCACCATTCCAGGTTTTTATGACGGCGTCGAGGAAACGCCGTCGCAGATATTGCAGTCGTGGCTGTCGCTCGGCGAGACGGCCGAGACCTTCCTCGGCCCGATTGGCCTGTCGATTCCGTCCGGCGAAAAGGGCCGCTCGGTGCTCGAGCTCACCTGGGCGCGACCGACGGCCGAGTTCAACGGCATTATCGGCGGCTATACCGGCAAGGGCTTCAAGACGGTGATCGCCGCGCAAGCCTCGGCAAAAGTCTCCTTCCGCCTGGTCCACAAACAGGATCCGGAAAAAATCCGCGCCGCCTTCCAGGCATTTGCCAGGCAGCGCGTGCCAGCGGACTGCTCGGTCGAATTTCATCCGCATGGCGGCTCGCCGGCAATCCAGCTTTCCTACGACTCGCCCTTCCTGGCCAAGGCCAAGCAGGCGCTGTCGGACGAATGGCCGAAGCCGGCGGTAATAACCGGCGGCGGCGGCTCGATCCCGGTGGTCGGCGATTTCCAGACCTATCTCGGCATGGAATCGCTGCTGGTCGGTTTCGGCCTCGACGATGACCGCATCCACTCGCCGAACGAGAAGTACGAGATGAGCTCCTTCCACAAGGGCCAGCGCTCCTGGGCGCGCATTCTCGAGGCGCTGACACGCTGAAATTGCGCCAGACTCAAGTTTTTGTTGATTTTTCGCCGGATCGCGGCAAGGACGGGCACGGTCCGTCGCGCATCGCTGCACGGGGCCGCGACCGGAGAAGACGATGAGCGACATACGTTTCCACAAAAACGATCTGCCCGGCCTGCTGCATTACGATGTCGGGGCGGTCGCCATCGATACCGAGACGCTAGGGCTGAACCCGCATCGCGACCGGCTCTGCGTCGTGCAGATCTCGCCGGGCGACGGCTCGGCCGACGTCATCCAAATTGCGCCCGGCCAGAAGAAGGCGCCGAACCTCGTCAGCCTGCTCAAGAACCGCAGCATCACCAAGCTTTTTCATTACGGCCGCTTCGATCTCGCCGTGCTCTACAACGCCTTCGGCGTCATGCCGGAGCCGGTGTTCTGCACCAAGATCGCGTCGCGGCTGACGCGCACCTACACCGACCGGCACGGGCTGAAGGACATCTGCTTCGAGCTTCTCGGGGTCGGCCTGTCGAAGGCGCAGCAATCATCCGACTGGGCAGCCGAGACGCTGTCGCCTGAGCAGCTCGAATATGCCGCCTCCGACGTGCTCTATCTGCACCGACTGCGCGACGTACTGAGCGCGCGTCTGGCGCGCGACAACCGGACCAGGGAGGCCGATGCCTGCTTCCGCTTCCTGCCGACGCGTGCGAAACTCGACCTGATGGGCTGGGATGAAGAGGACATCTTCGCCCACAGCTAATGGCCTTCTGGCACTTTAACGCCGTCGGCCGGGAGGAATTGAAATGGCTGCGCGAAAACCAATCGAGACGGCACCCAAGGACGGTTCCAAGGTCACCGTCTACTGGCAGGACAGCGACGGCGTGATGAACGAGAGCATCGCGCAATACCGTTCGCTCGACCGGCTGAAGGCGGCCGGCGGCGACTGGGACGAAAGCGATGCCGGCTGGTGGGCCTATACCGACGGCCATACGCAAAGGAAGATCGAGCCAATCAGCTGGCGGCCGGCCTCCGACGATCCGGACGCCGACGACTGAGGGTTGTCGCAACCGCCGAACTGAAGTGATTATTCTGAGGCAAGGCATATTTTGTTCTTGCTTTGTGCCGGCAGCTATGCTACTAATCTCGCTATGGTGCTCATTGGCTCCAAGGACCCGTCCGCCGAGGCGGGTTTTTCATTTCCGGCTTTGGCGCTGTCGCGGGCCGCGCCTGTTCCGCAAACGGTTGAATACACTTTACTTCGATTTTTCCCGGCTTAACCCGCCCTTAAATCGCCGCATCTAGTCTTCAACCCGAACGCCATAGGCATCGGAAAGACAGCACAGCGCATGGCGAACCGGAAAGACAGCCGCATCGAGCCCAGCTTCGAGGCATCGCCGGGGGCGAGATCTTCGGCCGGTTTTTCGGTGAGCGAGGAGGACCGCGTCGTGCCGAGCAACCGTAAAGCCGCTGCAAAGCGCAAATCGACCAAGGCCAAGCCGTCTCGTGGCGGGCGCGGCAAAAGCCGGCGCGGCGTGTTCGGCGTGCTTGGCCGGCTGTTCTACTGGTGCTTCGTGCTGGCCATCTGGGGCGGCATCGCCACTGCCGGCATCGTCGTCTATTACGGCGCGAAAATGCCGGCGGCCACCACCTGGGCCATTCCCGATCGCGCCCCCAACATCAAGATCGTCTCGGTCGACGGTCAGCTGCTTGGCAATCGCGGCATGAGCGGCGGCGAGGCCGTCGGCCTGCACGAAATGTCGCCCTATATTCCCGAGGCCGTCATCGCCATCGAAGACCGCCGCTTCTATTCGCATTTCGGCATCGACCCGATCGGCCTTTCCCGGGCCATGGTGACCAATGTGCTGGGCGGACATTTTTCGCAGGGCGGCTCGACGCTGACCCAGCAGCTGGCCAAGAACCTGTTCCTGACGCCGGACCGCACGCTGGAACGCAAGGTGCAGGAAGTGCTCTTGGCGCTCTGGCTGGAGCACAAGCATACGAAGGACCAGATCCTCGAAATGTACCTCAACCGGGTCTATTTCGGCTCTGGCGCCTATGGTGTCGAAGCAGCCTCGCGCCGTTATTTCGGCAAGAGCGCGCGTGACGTCACGCTGTCGGAGGCGGCACTTCTCGCCGGCCTGCTCAAGGCGCCGTCGCGGCTGTCGCCAGCGCGCGACCCGAAGGCGGCCGAGCAGCGCGCGCAGCTGGTGCTCGCTGCGATGCGCGACGAGGGCAAGATCAGCGCTAAGGAGCAGACCACGGCGATGAGCGCGCCGGCGACACGCGCGCCATCCTACTGGACCGGCTCGGAAAACTACGTCGCCGACACCATCATGGAAGAACTGCCCGACCTGATCGGCGACGTGCGCCGCGATATCGTCGTCGACACAACAGTCGATCTGACGCTGCAGAAGCTCGCCGAGCAATCGATCCGCCGGCTGATCGACCAGAGCGGCAAAAAACTCAATGTCAGCCAGGGCGCGCTGGTGTCGATCGACAATTCCGGCGCGGTGCGCGCGATGGTCGGCGGTTACGACTATTCGACCAGCCAGTTCGACCGCGCCTCGGAAGCGCGCCGGCAGCCGGGCTCGGCGTTCAAGCCGTTCGTCTATATGGCGGCGCTGGAATCCGGCCGCACGCCCGACAGCGTGCGCAACGACGCGCCGATCAAGATCGGCAACTGGACGCCCGACAATTACGGCGGCAAATATTTCGGCAAGGTGACGCTGGCGACGGCGCTGGCAAAATCACTGAACTCGGTGGCCGCGCAGTTGACCATGGAAGTCGGGCCGAATGCGGTGGTCGAGGCGGCGCACCGCATGGGCATTCAGTCCGAGCTGACCGCCAACACCTCGATCGCGCTGGGCACCTCGGAAGTGACGCCGCTGGAACTGACCTCGGCCTATGTTCCCTTCGCCAATGGCGGTTACAAGCCGGACATCCATTTCATCCGCCGGGTCACGACGAGCGACGGCAAGGTGCTCTACGAAAACAATGGCGGCGGTGCGCCGCGCGTCGTCAAGCCCGATGTCGTGGGGATGATGAACTCGATGATGACCGGCACGGTCGAGATCGGCACTGCCAGGAAGGCGGCGTTCGCCTGGCCGGCGGCCGGCAAGACCGGCACCAGCCAGAATTCGCGCGACGCCTGGTTCATCGGCTATACAGCCAATCTGACCACCGGCGTCTGGTTCGGCAACGATGACGGCAGCGCGATGAAGAAGGTCACCGGCGGCGCGCTACCGGCGCAGGCCTGGCACGAGTTCATGGTCGCCGCGCATGAGGGCGTGCCGGTGCGGCCGCTGCCTGGAACCTGGAAGTCGACGCCGCCCGACACCATCGTGCCGGACGAGATACCGTCCGATACGGCGCCGCCGGCGCCGGTCGCTTCCGTCGGCCAATCGGCGCCGCCAACAGCAGCTACCCAGCCGGCCTCGCGTCCCGTGCGTCCTGCCGAGACGGTCGATGCCGGCGGCCTGGCCATGCCGGGCGTCGACAGCGCCACCGCATCGATCAAGCACCCGGTGCCGCCCGGCGAAGTCGGCGGACCGGTCAAGAAGCGGCAGACCTCGATATTGGATATTCTGACAGGCGGCTGAGGCTGATCCCCCTCGCAACCGCGACCGCGTTCCGCTACATGTCCGCCTGGAGACAAGCGACATGGCTGAACTCGACACCAGAAAGACGATCGTGCTGACCGGCGCCAGCCGCGGCATCGGCCATGCCACGGTGAAGCGCTTTTCACGCGAAGGCTGGCGCGTCATCACCTGCTCGCGCCAGGCATTTGCCGAGGACTGCCCGTGGCCGGCCGGCCCGGAAGACCACATCAAGGTCGATCTCGCCGACCAGGAGGATGTCGGCATCGCCATATCCGAGATCCGCCACCGGCTGGAGGCGCATGGCGGGCAGCTGCACGCGCTGGTCAACAATGCCGGTATCTCGCCGAAGCTCAAGGACGGCAACAGCCGCATGAACTCGATCGACACGCCGATGCATGTCTGGCGCGACGTCTTCCAGGTCAATTTCTTCGCCCCGATCATGCTGGCGCGCGGTCTGTTCAAGGAACTGGCATCGGCCAAGGGCTCGATCGTCAACGTCACCTCGATCGCCGGCACCCGCGTGCATCCTTTCGCCGGCACCGCCTATGCGACATCGAAGGCGGCGCTCGGCTCGCTGACGCGCGAAATGGCGCATGATTTCGGCCCGCACGGCATCCGCGTCAATGCGATTGCGCCGGGCGAGATCGATACGGCGATCCTGTCGCCGGGCACGGAAAAAATCGTCGAGACGATCCCGCTGAGGCGGCTGGGCACCACGGCGGAAGTTGCCGACATCATTTTCTTCCTGTGCTCGCAGCAGGCGTCCTACGTGACCGGCTCGGAAATTCACATCAACGGCGGCCAGCACGTTTGAGCGGCTGAGTTTTATCAATCGTCGGCGCTCCCTCCAGCGCTGGCGACCCCCTCTCCCTATCCTTCACGGGAGGACCTGCCCCAGCCTGGGATTAGTAAGGAAATTGCACGCCGCCGATGCCCGATCAGGTCGCCTGCAGCAGGCTCTCGATATCGGGTATGCTGTGGTTGGTCAGCGTCTTTGGAATTTCGGCCGTTAGCTTGTCGGTGACCTCCTTGTGCAGTTTCCTGCGCATGTCGCCCAGCACCGGCGGCGGCGCGATCAGCACGATCTCCTTGAATGTGCCGCGATGCGCGAGCTTGTAGAGCCTGTCGGCAATCTCTTCGGCAAAACGCTCCTTGCCGAGACGGTGCCAGTCGGTGTCCTCGACCGCACTGCGGTGGACGGAAGGGCCGTCGCTGTAGCGGCCGGGGCGGTCCGTGCCTTGTTCTCGGGTTGCCGGATTTTCCTGCTCCATCTCGTGCACGACTTGAAGGTCGGGATATTGGACGTCTCCACGGTTCTCGAGGAACAGCGCCTTTTCGCCATCTGCCACCACGATCCACAGTCCGCGTTTCAGTCTGACGTTGCTCATGGGGCGCTCCTTTTTGATTTTCGCCGGGCCTTTGCTGCAGGGGTGTGACCGGCCCGGGTCCATAGGGCAAACGCGTACCGAGGCGGGAATGTTCCGGCACTCGGACCCGGTGCTCCGACAGAGGTCGGCGAGAGTGCGGGGCCGCCGTCGATTGCTCGGTCAGCATCCGGCGGCTTAATCTACTAAATTGATAGAATTTAGAAAAATCTGGTTTGTGGTTAGCTCCTCCGGCCGCTAAAAAGGCAGCGGATCAAGGGCTGCAACAGCGGCTTCAATCTGCTCCGCCTTTGAATGTGGAATATTTTTCTCTTGGCCTTCGTGCTTGCAGAAAAGAGATTGCCTGCTACGAAGCGATGCGCGAGTGGGTGCCTTCTGGTTTTTCGCGCCCCCGCGTAGAACTGACAAACGGTTCCAGGATTCCGCTCGTCATGCCGCAAGCCACGCCCAAGCTCAATGCCTTTCCCGTCTTCATGCGGGTCGAGGGCGAAGCCATAGCCATCGTCGGCGGCGCAGAGGAAGCGCTGGCCAAGGCGCGGCTGCTCGCGCAGTCGAGCGCTGTGCTGCGCATCGTCAGCGATGAAACAAGCCCGGAGCTGCTGGCCTTTATCGCCGAGACGGGGGCCGCCCACATTGCCAGCGCCTATGATGCAGCACATCTCAACGGTGCGGTGATGGTGTTTGCCGCCAGCGGCGACGAGGCGCTCGATCGCCGCGTTGCCGGGGATGCGCGCCGGCTGGGCATTCCGGTCAATGCCGTCGACCGGCCGGAGCTATGCGATTTCTTCACGCCGGCGCTGGTCAACCGCGCGCCGGTCGCCATTGCCATCGGCACGGAAGGTGCCGGCCCGGTGCTGGCGCAGATGCTGCGCAGCCGCATCGACCGCATGCTGTCGCCGTCGCTCGGTCCGCTCGCAGCGCTCGCCGCCTCGTTTCGCGATACCGCCGAAAGACTGCTGCCGAAGGGCAATGCCCGCCGCCGCTTCTGGAGCGATTTCTTTGGCGGCGCGCCAGCCCGCGCTGTCGAGGCCGGCGAGCTTTCGCAGGCGCATGATGCGGCCGTCGGCCTGCTGCTTTCGAAGGAACCGGCATCGGGCCATATCGCGCTTGTAGGCGCCGGTCCAGGCGCCGAGGACCTTTTGACGCTGCGCGCCCATCGCCTGCTGATGGAAGCCGACGTGATCGTCCATGACGCGCTGGTGCCGGAGGCGATCGTCGCCATGGGCCGCCGCGATGCGGAGCGCCTGCCGGTCGGCAAGCGCAAGGGCTGCCATTCCAAGAGCCAGGCCGAGATCAATGCGCTGCTGGTCGAGCTTGGCCACGCCGGCAAGCGCGTCGTGCGGCTGAAGTCCGGCGACCCGCTGGTGTTCGGCCGGGCCGGCGAGGAGATGGCGGCGCTTCGCGATGCCGGCGTCGCCTACGAAGTGGTTCCGGGCGTCACCGCAGCCTTTGCCGCCGCCGCCGATTTCGAACTGCCGCTGACGCTGCGCGGCGTGTCGTCGTCGATGGTGTTCACCACCGGCCATGACCTCAAGGGCAATTCGCTGCCCGACTGGGCAAAGCTCGCCATTTCCGGCGCGACGGTCGCCGTCTATATGGGCCGCTCGGTCGCCGCCGAGGTCGCCGGCCGGCTGATCGAAGCCGGCCTGTCGCCGGATACGGCCGTCGCCGTGGTCGAGAATGCCAGCCTTGCCAACCGCCGCCGTTTCCACGGCACACTCGCCGACCTGCCGTCGTTGGAGGCGCGCGCCGACCTTAGCGGCCCGGTGATGACCATCATCGGCGACGCGGTCGCCGGCGCCAATTTCGAACGGTCCGAGCCGCTGGCGGCACACAGGCAGGAAAGCGTGCTCCGGTCTGCCGCGCATGGAGTGAGCCAATGAAAGTCCTGACCGCGAACCGCCTCGCCGACGGCATAGCCGTCTGGTACGCCAATGGCGGCTGGGCCGAGACCATCGACCATGCCGACATCGCCCATGACAAGGCGGCCGAGGACCGGCTGGAGGCGATCGGCGCCAAGGCCTCCGCCGCCAACGAAGTGGTCGACGTCAACCTGATAGACGTGACCGTGGCCAACGGCACGGTCGAAGCGGTCCGGTTGCGCGAAAAGATCCGTGCCGCCGGCCCGACCACCCGCAACGATCTGGGCAAGCAGGCCCGTCTGCAAGCCGCACGCGCGGCATAGATGACACAAGCATGATCCCGATCATGCTCGAACGAAGAAAATAACGGGCGGACGCGCCCGGAAAGACCTGAATATGTACCGTTACGATGAGTTCGACCACGATTTCGTCAAGGCCCGCGTCGCCGAGTTCAGCGACCAGGTCGCGCGGCGCCTTGCCGGCGAGATCACCGAGGACCAGTTCCGGCCGCTGCGGCTGATGAACGGCGTCTATCTGCAGCTGCATGCCTATATGCTGCGCATCGCGGTGCCCTACGGCACGCTGAACAGCAAGCAGCTGCGCATGCTCGGCCACATCGCCCGCAAATACGACAAGGGCTATGGGCATTTCACGACGCGCCAGAACATCCAGTTCAACTGGCCGGCGCTGTCGGACATCCCGGCGATCCTGGCCGATCTGGCAAGCGTCGAGATGCACGCCATCCAGACCAGCGGCAACTGCATTCGCAACGTCACCGCCGACCACTTCGCCGGCGCCGCCGCCGACGAGGTTGCCGATCCGCGTCCCTATGCCGAAATCCTGCGGCAATGGTCCTCGGTGCATCCGGAATTCTCGTTCCTGCCGCGAAAATTCAAGATCGCGGTGACCGGCGCCGAGCGCGACCGCGCCGCCATCCAGACGCATGACATCGGCCTGCACCTGAAGAAGAACGCCGCCGGTGAGCTTGGTTTCGCCGTCTATGTCGGCGGCGGCCAGGGCCGCACGCCGATGGTGGCCAAGAAGATCCGCGATTTCCTGCCCGAAGCGGATCTGTTGTCCTACTGCACGGCGATCCTGCGCGTTTATAACCTCTACGGCCGTCGCGACAACAAGTTCAAGGCGCGCATCAAGATCCTGGTCCATGAGACCGGCGTCGAGGAGATCACCCGCCAGGTCGAGGCCGAATGGCAGGAGTTGAAGGACGCCGAGCTGAGGCTGCCGGAAGAAGACATCCGCGCCATCGATGCCTATTTCGCGCCGCCTCCGCTTGTCGACCGGCCGGAAGGCGACGAGGCGGTCAAGCTTGCCCGCCTCGACTCCAAGAGCTTTTCCGAATGGCTGGACCAGAATGTGGTCACCCATCGCCATCCCGACTACGCGGCGGTGACCATCTCGCTCAAGGGCATCGGCGAGACGCCGGGCGATGCCACCGACAGCCAGATGGAAGCGGTCGCCGACATTGCCGAAAAATATTCATTCGACGAGCTGCGCGTCAGCCACGAGCAGAACCTGATCCTGCCGCATGTCGCGCGGGCCGACCTCAAAGCGGTCTATGACGCGCTTGTCGATATCGGGCTGGCGACGGCCAATTCGAACCTGATCAGCGACATCATCTCCTGCCCCGGCCTCGATTATTGCGCGCTGGCGACGGCGCGCTCGATTCCCGTGGCGCAGGAAATCTCGCGGCGCTTCGCCTCACTGGAGCGCCAGCGCGAGATCGGCGAATTGAAGCTGAAGATTTCCGGCTGCATCAATGCCTGCGGCCATCACCATGTCGGCCATATCGGCATCCTCGGGGTCGAGAAGAAAGGCGCCGAGCTCTACCAGGTAACGCTCGGCGGCTCGGCCGACGAGAACACCTCGGTCGGCGAGATCATCGGCCGCGGCTTCAGTTCGGAAGAGATCACCGATGCCATCGAGCAGATCGTCGAGACCTATCTCGGGCTTCGGCTGGACAGAAACGAAAGATTCATCGACGCCTACCGCCGTGTCGGTCCTGCGCCGTTCAAGGAGGCGCTCTATGCTGGCGAAGCCAAGGCCGCTTGACCGTATTGTCGACGTCGAGGCCGGCATCGCCGCCCAAGCGGCGGGTCTCGACGCGCTCTACGGCCATCTGAAGCCGCTGGAGATCATCGAGCGGTCAACCCGGGAATTCTTTCACGGCGAAATCGCCGCCGTCTCGTCCTTCGGCGCGGATTCGGCGGTGCTGCTGCACATGATCGCCGAGATCGACCGCACGCTGCCGGTGATCTTTCTCGACACCGGCAAGCATTTCGAGGAGACGCTCGGCTATCGTGACGCGCTGGCCGCCGATTTCGGGCTGACCGATATCCGGGTGATCAGGCCCGACGATGCGGCGCTGGCAAGGATCGATCCGACCGGCAATCTGAACGAGACCGACACCGACGCCTGCTGCGAGGTGCGCAAGGTCGAGCCGCTGGCGCGCGGCGTCGAGCCGTTCCGCGCCTGGTTCACCGGCCGCAAGCGCTTCCAGGCGGCGACCCGGGCAGCGCTCCCGGTGTTCGAGGCGGTCGGCTCGCGCATCCGCATAAATCCGCTGGCGCACTGGACGACATCGGACCAGGCCGGCTACATGCGCGCACATGCGCTGCGTGAAAACCCGCTGGTCGCCTATGGCTATCTGTCGATCGGCTGCTTCCCATGCACGCAGCCGGTGCAACCGGGCGACGACGCGCGCAGCGGCCGCTGGGCCGGGCACGCCAAGACCGAATGCGGCATCCACTTGTCGGGGTTGGAAAGGTCGCTGACTGACGCCTCACTTTAGGGTAGATTGATATTCAGCCGGCCTGCAAACGGCGGATTCCTGCGCTTCCGGTGCTCACGTACCCAAGAGTACGCTCCGCTCCGGTTCCTGGAAGCCACCATTTTGGTCGCTTCGCGTCCGCCTTCGGCTCCGGCTCGGCCTGACCTGAATCTCAACGCACCCTGAGGTGTTTTGCACTTTAGAATCTTTGGACTTGGGAATTTTCTTGATGAGCGACTTGATAGCCGAAAACGCCATGCGGCTGTGGACACCGGATGGGTTCCGAGAGGACGAGTGGGTTCATGCCGAAAGCGCCGAGGCGCTGGGCGGCAATGGCCGTTTCATCCTGCCGTTGCAGGCGTTTCTCGGCTTTGATCCGGAGGTGCGGCGGTCGGCGAAGGAACGCATCGGCGTGCTGCTGCAGCCCGGCGACCAGCTCGACAAGATCGCCGGCCTGCTCGACCAGCTGTCGTTGGTGGCGCTGGCCTTTCCGGCGTTCAATGACGGCCGCTCCTTCTCCAAGGGCGAATTGCTGCGCAGCCGTTACCACTTCACCGGCGCCATGCGCGCCACCGGGCAGGTGCTTATCGACCAGCTGCCGCATATGCTGCGCCTCGGCTTCGACGAATTCGAGATCTCGCACCCGGTGCTGCTGAAGCGGCTCGAGCAAGGCCGCACAGGCGGACTGCCGCTGTTCTATCAGCCGGCGGTGAAGCCGGAGCCCAAAGGCCCGAAATATTCCTGGCGGCGGGTGCGCCCCGGCTGATCCCCTCCAGAGGGCCAGAAGCCTATCTGGTCGGACCACATCCTGATTCCAGCCTTTTATTTTGCGCCTATCCGCCTTAGGATAGGCCCATTATTTCGCGATCAGAATAAATGTGGCCACAAGGGAGGAACCGGGTATGGCTGGCAAGAAGATATTGATGCTCGTTGGCGAGTTCAGCGAGGAGTACGAGATTTTCGTCTTTGAACAGGCCATGCATGCGGTCGGCCATACCGTCCATGTCGTTTGCCCCGACAAAAAGGCCGGCGATATCCTGAAGACCTCGCTGCACGACTTCGAGGGCCACCAGACCTATACGGAAAAGCTCGGCCACGACTACATCCTCAACAAGACGTTTTCCGAGGTCAATCCCTCCGACTACGATGCCGTCTACGCGGCGGGCGGGCGCGGGCCGGAATATATCCGCATCGACAAACGCGTGCAGGCGCTGGTGCGGCATTTCCATGAGACGGGAAAGCCGATCTTCACCATCTGCCACGGCGTGCAGATCCTGATCGCAGTCGACGGCGTGGTGCGCGGCCGCGAAGTCGCGGCACTGCAATATTGCGAGCCGGAAGTCACGCTGGCCGGCGGCATCTATATCGATGTTGCGCCGACCGGCGCCCATGTCGACGGCAATCTGGTGTCGGCCAAGGGCTGGCCGGGCCTTGCCGCGTTCATGCGCGAATGCCTGAAAGTGCTGGGCACCGAGATCCGCCAAGGCGAGATCCTGATGCGCGACCAACGCCAGGCGGCTTAAGCTCGGAATTTGGAGCCTGCCGCACCCCTAACGCATGTCGCGCAAAAGTGTGTTCAGCGGTTTTGTGATAACGGCATGCATAAACAAGAACCTAGAGCGCGTCGCATGAGGCTGGTCGAGCGCGACGCGCCTTAGGTGCGGCGGTGCGCCTACACGGCCATCCGCGCTTCGCGGAACGATACCAGCTTGCTGCGGGTCTCGTCCCACAGCGCCAGCTTGACGCAGCGCAGGCTGTCGAGGAGCGTGACGCGGCCGATCTCACGCAATTCCGGATAGTCCCTCAGCACTTCCGGAAGCCGGTAGCACGGCACCTTGGCCGAAAGGTGGTGCACGTGGTGGACGCCGATATTGCCGGTGATCCAGTTCAGCACCGGCGGCAGGTCGTAATAGGACGAACCGTGCAGGGCAGCGTGCTGGAATTCCCACTCGGAGTCCTTTGTCCACTCCGTCTCCTCGAACTGATGCTGGACATAGAACAGCCAGATGCCGGCCGATCCGGCGAGGATGACGATCGGCAGATGCACGACCAGAAACGCGCCGGGGCCAACGAACCAGATGAGCAGCGCGGCGATGACCGCAATGGCGAGGTTGGTCGACATCGACGACACCCAGGGGGTGAAACCGCCCCGCATCATGCCCAAGGGCAGTCTCTGCTCGAACATGAAAATCCATATCGGGCCAAGGCCGAACATCACCAGCGGATGGCGATAGAGGCGATAGGCGAGCCGGCCCCGCCACGACAGTTGCCGATATTCAGCGACGGTCAGTGTCTTGATGTCGCCGGTGCCGCGCTCGTCGAGATTGCCTGCGCTGGCGTGATGGGTTGCGTGGGCGCGGCGCCAGCAATCGTAGGGCGTCAGCGTCAGCACGCCAAGCACACGGCCGATCCAGTCGTCGGCATAGCGATTGGCAAAAAAGGAACCGTGGCCACAATCGTGCTGGATCATGAAGATCCGCACCAGAAAGCCGGCTGCCGGAAGGATGAGGACCAGACCCCACCAATGGCCATAGGCATAGGCGGCCGAAGACAGTGCCCACAGCGTGGCGAAGGGAATGAGGGTGATGGCGAGTTCGACGGCGCTGCGACGCCTGTCGGGCTTTTTATAGCGCGACAGGATTTTCAACCAGGCGCGCTTGCTGTTTGCCACAGCTTCGGGGGAAATCATGTTCATCATGAAACATAGGCGGAGCAGGGCGCTGCCGCAAGACGAAGATCACGCAAAGTTACTGCGGGTAAATGTCGCGCGATGCGACGAATTCCGGCCACAGTCGCCGGGCGCGTCGCCGGCAACGGCGCCTATCGACGGCGCCCGCCTGCGACCATGTTGGTTTCGATGCCATCCAGGCGGTCGAGCAATTTCTTCAGGCGGTCGGGAATATCCGTCTCCGTGCGGAATGCCGGCAGGGTGCGCAGGAAGCGCTTGGTGGTCTCATTGCCGAGCTGGCGCCGGATATCGACGGCGAGCGCGTCGTGCTTTTCGCCATTGGTGCGGGACATCTTCCAAAATCCTGTGTCGGCTTCGAAACTCCTCCAGGAGAGAAATGGTTCCCGCATTGTAGTAGCCTGGCAAGCAAAGCCGTCGGATACGGTAAAGTTTGAATTAAAATCGAAAAGTCTCCGCTGTTCGCCTTCCAGCCGCGGCAGCGGCTGCAGTAGCGCTTGCCCCTTGATTTTTGGCCGCCAAACCTCGATATCGGGCGCAAATCCACACCATCGAAAATGACGGGAAACGGCGATGAGCGACCAGGCAAAAGACGAACGCGCGCCCGATGAAGCCGAGAAGACCGAGGCTGCCGCGGAGCCAAGGGAAAGCGGCGCCGACGGCGACTATGAAGCGCTTGTGCGGCTTCTGAAGGAAAACGAAGAGCTGAAGGATCGCGCGCTGCGCGTCGCGGCCGACATGGAGAATTTGCGCCGCCGCACCGCCCGCGACGTCCACGATGCGCGTGCCTATGCGGTTGCCAACTTTGCCCGCGACATGCTTTCGGTGTCAGACAATCTGCGCCGTGCTCTGGATGCCATCCCGGAGGAGGCCAAGGCTTCGGGCGATGCCGGTTTCAAGGCGCTGATCGACGGCGTCGAGATCACCGAGCGCGCCATGCTGTCGGCGCTGGAACGTCACGGCGTGAAGAAGCTTGAGCCCGAGGGCGAGAAATTCGATCCGAATTTCCACCAGGCGATGTTCGAGGTGCCCAATCCCGACGTACCGGCCAACACGGTCGTGCAGGTCGTGCAGCCCGGCTATTCGATCGGCGAGCGTGTGCTGCGGCCGGCCATGGTCGGCGTCGCCAAGGGCGGCCCCAAGCATGTGGCGAGCGAAGCGCCGGTGGAGCCGGGGCCGGTGAATGAGCAAGCTGAGAAGGATGCGTAGGTTAGGGGAGTAGGGGATCAGGGATTAACGCTACGTCGGATAAAGTAGAGCAATTGCCTACTCCGGCCGTTACCTTCTCTCCCCTACTGCCCTACTCAGGCAGCAAACCGCTGCGCTTCTCCGCCATAATAATTGACGTAGCGGGCACCGATCTCCTTGACCGGCATCACCACGAACACGTCGACCGTCGAGAATTCACGGTCGATGACGCAGCCGTCGCCGATGCGCGCGCCGACGCGCAGATAGCCCTTGACCAGCGGCGGCATCGCGGCGATCGCCGCCTTGGTGTTGACGGCCTCGATCGGCATCAGGTCCATGGAACAATAGCGCCCGGCGACGGCGCGCACGTCCCAGGATGAATTCGTCCGGCAGTGGTGGGCAAGATAGGTCAGCGCCTCCGCATGTGCCGCCGGCACGGTGCCGTGGAACGACGCGCATCCGGTCATCACGCCGATGCCGTAATGGTTGATATAGGCCCAGATGCCTTGCCACAGCGCCTCGATGGTGCGCTTCGAGCGGTATTCCGGCAGAACACAGGAGCGGCCGAGCTCGAGGAAACGCTGGCCGGGATGCCGCGCGATCAGCTTGGTCAGCTCGAATTCGCCTTCGGAATAGAAGCCGCCGGCCGCCGCGGCAATCTCCTGCCGCAGCAGGCGGTAGGTGCCGACGATGCGGCGATGCTCGGGGCCGGAAAGCGAAGTATCGAACACAAGCAGATGATCGCAGAGGGGATCGAAGCGATCGGCATCGCGGCGGTCCTGCATCTGGAACAGGTCCTTCCTGGCACCAAGCTCGTCGTAGAACACCCGGTAGCGCACTTCCTGCGCGGCAGCGATCTCGGCCTCGTTGCGGGCGAGCCGCACTTCGAGATTGCCGATGCGGCCGAGCGATGCGCCTTTTATGACGGCATCGGCGTTCCGGCCGACGAGCAAAGGCCCGCTGGCGTTCGGCCGAGCATCACATTCCGGCATGACTGTATGCACGAGTGATTCTCCTTCGAGCCATCCCTCTTGGCACGGGGATACGGTGTAGGTGCAACAGGATTGTGACAGTACCGTGATACGGCTCTGCGGGCAATACTTCGTCGGCTGGGTAATCTATCAACCGTCTATGTTGTGCCTCAGGCGGCCACTTGCCCCTCGACGGCATGAACCAGGGCATCGGGGTCGAGCGGCTTGGTGACGAAGCCGCTGGCACCGTGAGCGAGCACGGCATGGCGGGTCTTTTCCTGGCTGTCGGCCGACAGCACCATGATCGGCACCGGCGGCACCGCGGTCTCCTCCTCATGGCGGCGGATGGCGGCGATGGCGTCCAGGCCGTCCATGACAGGCATGTGCAAGTCCATCAGCACCACGTCGTAGCGGTGCTTGTGGCCGGTGCTGATGACCGCCTCGACCGCGGCCTTGCCGTTGCCGACCACTTTCACGCGATGCCCGGCCTTCAGCAGCGTGGCGCGGGCCAGCATGGCATTGATGTCGTTGTCCTCGGCGATCAGCACCGACAGGCCCTGCTGGCGGGCGCCAATGGCATGCCCGGCCTGCGCGCCGCGCCTTTGCAGTTGCGGCTCGGCGATGACCGGTGCATGGCTGGTCAAAAGCACGCGCAGCAGTGTCTCGCCGCGCACCGGCCTCGCCAGGAAGGTGGCGTAACCATTGGCACGGAACTCGCCAAGCATGCCGCGGTCGGTCGGCGCGATCAGCGTCACTGCCTCGCACTCGGCAAATCCGCTCTGGCGCAGGCGCCTGAGCAGCCTGCCGTCGCTTTGCTCCATGGCAGCATCGATCAGCAGCACGTCACAGCCCTCGGCGAAAGCGGTGGCCTGGGCGGCGGCGGTGGCCAGATCGACCGTGCCGCCATTGGCGCGAATGGTGCGGGCGATGGCTTCGGCCTCGACCGGGTTCTTCGACACGATCACCGCATGCCGGCCCGACAGCGGGTTCTCGCGGATCTGCGGCGCCTCGACGGCGGAAATAGCGGGAATCTCGAAGACGAATTCAGATCCCTGGCCAAGGCGGCTCGAAACAGAGATGGTGCCGCCCATGGCGGTCACCAGGCGCTTGGAAATGGCAAGACCGAGGCCGGCACCGCCATGCGCACGGGTCGAGGTGCCGTCAGCCTGTTCAAAGTCCTCGAAGATACGCTCCATGTCCTCCTCGCGCAGACCGGGGCCGGTGTCGGTGATGGTGAAGCGGATGCGGTCGGTGGTTTCGGTGCGGACGCGGGCGATGCTTGCCAGGACGCCGCCGCTGTCGGTGAACTTGACGGCGTTGCCGATGAGGTTGAGCAGCACCTGCCTGACCCTGCCGGGGTCGGCGGTGATCAGCTGCGGCACGTCGGGTTCGACATGACAGCCGAGGCCGATATCCTTGGCAAAAGCCCGCGCCGCCAAAAGCTCGACGACATTGTCGGCGATCTCACGCACCGACATCGGCTGCGGTTCGGGGTCGAAGCGGCCGGCCTCGATCTTGGAGTAGTCGAGCAGGTCCTCGATCAGCGCCAGCAGCGCGCTGGCCGAGGTCGAGATGGCGCCGACATAGGTCCGCTGCTCGGGCGAAAGGCTAGTGTCGGCGAGAAGCCGGGCCATGCCCATGATGCCGTTCATCGGCGTGCGGATCTCGTGGCTGACGGTGGCGAGGAAACGCGATTTGGCCTGGCTCGCATATTCGGCCCGCTCGCGGGCGGTGATCAGCGAGGATTCGGCGCGCTTGCGGGCGGTGATGTCGCGGGCGATGGCGCGATGCGAAACGGCGCCGCTGTCCTTGTCGCGCACCGACAGCTCGATCCAAGAGAACCAGCGTGGACCGTCCGGCGTGCGAATGGCGACGTCGGTGGAACTCAGGCATTCATGGTCGGAAAAGGCGGCGTCGGGGACGATTCCGACATCGATGCCTAGTTCGGCCAGGGTCTTGCCGGCCAACTCGCGCTGGTCGGTTTCGACAAGGTCGGCGAAAACCTTGTTGGCGTAGACGATGTGGCCGTCGCGGTCGCGGTGGACGACGAGATCGCCGAGTGCATCGATCAGACCGCGAAAGCGCTCCTCGCTCTCCTGCATCTCCCACATGCGGTCGGCCAGCGTCTCGATTTCGGCGCGGCTGCGGGCGGTGGTGGCATCGAGCAGGGCCACCGCGCGGCGCTCGGTGCGCCTGTTGTGCAGATGCATGGCGAGCCCGGCCATGGCTGTCGCCAAAAGGCCGATGGTGATGAAGATCGGCGCTCCGGTCAAATGCGACAGGCCCGCCAGCACGACGATGGCGACCAGCGTCAGGAAGGACAGGCCTTCGCGGTTGGCGTCGGGTAATTCCGGCGCCAGCGGTGGCGCGGCGACAAGCTGCCGTGCTGGCGCCTCGGGGGCCGGCCCGTCGGCCCGTTCGGCTGGTTCCGCCGCTCTGATGCCGGGTTCCGCAATCATACGGAACTCCTGCCAGACAGAGCTTATCGAAGGTTGTGATTGATCGTTCGAATTTTAGCGGTCGCGCTCTTTTTCCCCGGGGGCTCACATGTCCACCACCACACGGCCGCGGATCTTGCCCTCGACGATGTCATGCGCGGCGCCGATGATGCCGTCGAAGCCGATGCTGGTCGACAGACTGGCAAGCTTTGCGTGATCGAGATCGGTGCCGATGCGGCGCCAGGCCTCGAGGCGGACCGCCTTGGGTGCCATCACCGAATCAATGCCGAGCAGCGAGACACCGCGCAGGATGAACGGGGCGACGCTGGCCGGCAGGTCCATGCCGCCGGCGAGGCCGCAAGCGGCGACGGCGCCGCCATAGGAGGTCATCGACAGAACGTTGGTCAGCGTGTGGCTGCCGACGGCATCGACGCCGCCGGCCCAGCGTTCCTTGGCGAGCGGTTTTGCCGGCTGGGCAAGCTCGTCGCGTGAAATCACTTCCGCGGCGCCGAGGTCGATCAGATAGGGGCTTTCGGTAGCGCGGCCGGTCGAGGCAATGACGTGATAGCCGAGGCTGGACAGGATCGAGATCGCGACCGAGCCGACGCCACCGGCAGCGCCGGTCACCACCACCGGACCACGATCGGGCACGATGCCGTGGCGCTCCAGCGCGATGACGCAAAGCATGGCGGTGTAGCCGGCGGTGCCGATCGCCATCGCATCATGCGGGCTCATTCCGTCCGGCAGCGGCACCAGCCAGTCGCCCTTGACGCGGGCGCGCCCGGCAAAGGCGCCGAAATGCGTCTCGCCGACGCCCCAGCCGTTCAATATGACCTTGTCACCCTTGCGCCAGTCAGGATTGGAGGACGAGATGACGGTGCCGGCGAGATCGATGCCCGGCACCAGCGGCCAGCGGCGGATTACCGGCGCCTTGCCGGTAATCGCAAGGCCGTCCTTGTAGTTCACCGTCGTCGCCTCGACCGCGACGGTGACGTCGCCCTCCATCAGGTCTGCCTCTGTAAGCTCGGTCACCGCGACCGACTGGTTTTTCTCGGCGTCGCGCGAAACGAGGATGGCTTTGAAGGTTTCGGGCATGTTTTCTCCTCGGGCTTGCAGATCAGAATGTGCGGCGCCAGGCGAGTGAGGTCAATCGCTCGACATTCCGCGCCGCCAACCAATGAGCTCATCGAAGACGACCAGCACGGCACCAACGGAAATGAAGGCGTCGGCGAGGTTGAAGACGGCGAAGGACCAGACCGGCGTATGGAACAGGACATAGTCGATGACATGGCCGTAGATTGCGCGATCGATCAGGTTGCCGAGCGCGCCGCCGACGATCAGTGCGAAGCCGATGCGGGCAAGCAGGTGGCCGGGCGGCGTGCGGGCCGCAAGATAGAGCACGAAAGCGACCACCAGAACTGCGACGACCACCAGGCCGGTGTCGCCGAAGGACGAAAACAGCGAGAACGCGATGCCGGTGTTGTAGGTGCGGTACAGCGCCAGGAACGGCAGCAGGTCGAGCCGTTCCTGAAAGGCAAGGCCGGTTTCGACCAGGTATTTCAGCCACTGGTCGAGCGCTATCGCGGCGATGACCAGAAGAGCGTACGGCCTCCAGGACTTCATGGTTTGCAGTTTCACGGTTTGAGATGTCACGATCTGGCGTCCTCCGGGCCGAGCTTCAGCGCGTCGCGCCGGATCTCGAACAGCATGACGCCGGTGGCCACCGCAAGGTTGAGTGAATCGGCGCGGCCGGCCTGCGGTATCCGCAGCAGCTTGTCGCAGCTTGCGGCAAGCTCGTCAGGCAGGCCTTGCTGCTCGTTGCCCATCACCAAAAGCACCGGGCCTTTTGAAAAATCGACCGAGCGGTAGTCGACCGCACCCTTCAGATGGGTGCCGGCGACGAGGCCGGGAAAGCTCGTTCGCCAGGCGAGAAAAGCCTCGGGCGGCGCCTTGGCGACGGGCACGGCGAAGATCGAGCCCATTGTGGCGCGCACCGTCTCGACTGAAAAGGGATCGGTGGTCTCGCCGACCAGGATGACGCCCCTGGCGCCGACAGCGTCGACCGTGCGGATGACGGTGCCGAGATTGCCGGGGTCGCGAACGCGGTCGAGTGCTACCCAGACATCGCTGTCCTCGACGCGGATGTCCTTCAGCGACAGCAATTTCTGCGAGAACACGCCGACGACCATTTGCGGATTGTCACGGCGGGTGATGGCGACCAGCACCTTTTCCGAGACTTCAAGTACCGTGCCGCCGGCGGCGACCGTGCGCGCCGCGACCTTTTCGACTGCCGCGTTGCCACGTCCGGCCTTGGCGAAGACCAATGTCCTGATCGACCAGCCGAGATCGAGCGCGTCGATGACCAGCTTCAGGCCTTCGGCCATGAAGGCATTCTGCTGGTCACGGAATTTCTTCAGCGCGAGCGCCTTGATCTCCTTGATCAGCGGGTTGGCGAGGCTGGTGACTTCCTTCACCTGCCCTGGCGCGCCTGCGTGCCGTTCGTACGCACTCATTCAGGCCACCCAGCGCGAGAACAGCGAGGTCGAAAGCGCCCGACCGGCAGATTTCTCGCGGATGATCAATTCGCCCGACTCGACCGTGCCGCCCATGCCGGCGAAGGTGTCGCGCATCAGGGCATGGATCGCGAAAAAAGAGGCGCGGATCGAATAGGCGGTCAGTACCACGGCGAGCGGCTTCGGCGTCAGGATCGCGCGGCAGATGTCGGTCAGCGCCGGCAGGTCCTCGAACAACTGCCAGACCTCGCCTTTCGGTCCGCGGCCATAGGCGGGCGGGTCGAACAGGATGATGTCGTAGCGGCTGCCGCGGCGCTCCTCGCGTTCGGCGAATTTCACGGCATCGTCGACGATCCAGCGGATCGGCTTTTGCGACAGCCCAGCCATCTCCTGGTTTTCGCGTGCCCAGCCGATCGCCTTCTTGGAAGCATCGACATGGGTGACCTCGGCGCCGGCATGCGCCGCCACCAGGGAGGCAAGGCCGGTGTAACCGAACAGGTTCAGCACCTTCACCGGCCGTTTTGCCGCCGCGATCAGTCCGGCCATGTGGTCCCAGTGCGAGGCCTGCTCGGGAAAGACGCCGACATGGCGAAACGAAGTGAAGCGGCCGAGATAGTCGATGCCGTCATGCTTCATCGGCCAGGTCTCGCCGAGCGGCGTCTTGGGGAAGCGCCAGCGGCCGATGCCTTCCTCGTCGGTATCGCCGGTGAAAATGGCGTCGGCGCGTTCCCAGTCCCTGGCCGCCAATGCCTTTTGCCAGATCGCCTGGCCCTCCGGCCGAACGATGCGGTAGGGGCCGTATTGCTCGAGTTTTTCTCCGGCACCACTGTCTAGCAGCGCGTAGTCCTGATTGGGGCCGACTTCGAGGATCAGCGGCAAATGTTCGGCAGGCAGCGCGCCATCGCGGCGCGAGAGCATGCGCGGCGCGGCTTTTGGCTCGGACCGGTCTTGCGGTCTAGGCTCCGGACCGGCGGTTGGGCTGGCGTCGCGCCGCCGGACATGCTCCGCCCCGCCTTTTGCGGGCGGTCGGCTATCGCGGCGTCTGTCGCGAAAAGGTTTCAAGAAGGCGCATCTCCGGACGGCGGCTTGGCCGCTTCTGCCACAGCACATTGACCGGCGCAACAAAAGGGCTGCCGACGTGCGCAGCCGGATCAGCCGCGCCTGATCGACAGCAGGCCGATTGCGAGCGCTATGAAACCAACGGCCTTGAAGCCGGTGACGACCATATGGCCGGTTTCCCAGCGGCTCCGGATAGTTTCGAAATTGTCCGGGATCGGTCCAGGTACCCAGGTGGCCAGGACATCGTTTGCCGGTTTGACCAGCGCAAACCACGCCCCAAGCGCTATCAGGTAGAGCACGGTGGCGGCCAAGACCCACCAGAATGCCGGGCGATCGCTGCGCAGCATCCAGGCGAGGAGGCCCGGACAGACGATTGCCGCCAGGTCCAGCGGTGCGCCGACAATCGCGAAGAATTGGAACTGAGCGTTAAAGACAGTGGTTTCACGCCAGAGCGAAGGCGGCCATCTGGTCAGCCGCGGCACCGATTCCAGCACATGGGCGAAAGACGGCCCAAGGCTGAGCGCCGCGACGATGGCGGTCAAAACCGACCAGAACAACAGAAAACCGCGTATATCCATAATGGCCAGACAACGACGTCAGGGCGCAGACGTTCCGGTCGGCGATCGTCTTGCTTGCCGTCGAAAGGGCAGGCGCACTATCGTCCATTCAAATTGGACATCCATCAAACCGGGTTGCGATCCATGTCCCGCGCCGAACGCCTGCTCGACCTGATCCAGATCCTGCGCCGGCATCGCCGGCCGGTCAGCGGCCGCAGCCTCGCGGGCGAAATGGGTGTGTCGATCCGCACGCTCTATCGCGATATCGCCACGCTGCAGGGGCAGGGTGCGCCGATCGAGGGTGAGGCGGGGCTGGGTTACGTGCTCAGGCCAGGTTTCATGCTGCCGCCCTTGATGTTCACCGATGAGGAGATCGAGGCGATCGTTCTCGGTTCGCGCTGGGTGGCCAAGCAGCCGGACTGGCGGCTTGCGAACGCCGCCACCGACGCGCTGGCCAAGATCGCGGCGGTGCTGCCGGACGATTTGCGCGAGGAACTCGATGCCTCGACGCTGCTGGTCGGGTCGCGCACCGAGGTCACAGAAGGCATCGATCTCGGCGTGGTGCGGCAGGCCATCCGCGAGGAGCGCAAGCTGAGCTTTGTCTATCGCGACGCCGGCGGCGCTGCCTCCGAGCGCACCGCACTCGGCTTCTTCGACAAGGTGCGCGTCGTCGCGGCCTGGTGCGAGATGCGCCAGGATTTCAGGCACTTTCGCGCCGATCGGATATCCGGCCTCAACGCCACCGAGATGCGCTATCCGCGCCGCCGTCAGGTGCTGCTCAAAGAATGGCGGGCGACGCTCGACACACCAAGCTAAGGCTGCTGCTCAGTTGAGACTGCTGCCAGAATCTGGCAGTGGCATACGCTATGCTCCTCCAGTCGAAACCATCTGGAGAGCAATTCATGACACCGCCCAATTTCGTCATCCTCTATGTCGACAAGCCTGAGCAAAGCGGCGCCTTCTATGGCGCGCTGCTTGGGCGGCAACCGGTCGAGACCTCGCCGACCTTCGTGCTGTTCGTGCTCGACAACGGCTTCAAGCTCGGCCTCTGGTCGCGTCACACCGTGGAGCCGGCCGCTGCGGCAGCGGGCGGCGGCGCCGAGATCGTCTTTGCGCTGGACACGCCGGGTGCCGTCGACGCCACCCATGCCGAGTGGGCCGGCCGCGGGCTGAAAATTCTGCAGACGCCGACCGACATGGATTTCGGCCGCACCTTCGTCGCGCTTGATCCCGACAGCCACCGGCTGCGGGTTTATTGGCAAAGGGAGTGAGGCAGTAGAGCAGTAGGGCAGTACGTGACAGGAAACATAGCTGGCGCGGCGCCGCACGATCAGTGCGGTTTCCTACTCCCCTTTCGCTGCCCGATACACGGCAATGCCGGCGGCGAGGTCCTCGAGGGCTGCGCCGACCGACTTGAACAGCGTGATCTCGTCGTCGTTCTGCCGGCCTTTTTTCTGGCCGCGCGCCAGTTCATAGAGATCGGCGACGATGGCTTCCGGCTTCAGAACGCCGGAGGCCAGCGGCTGGACGATATCGCCGGCTTCCTTGGTGGCGCCGGCGCGGGTGTCGACATAGACGCGGGCGCGTGCAATCGCGTCGTCGTCGCTTTCGCGCATCGCCGGCGTGAAGCCGCCGACGAGATCGACATGGGTGCCGGACTTCAAGAGTGCGCCCTTGATCAGTGGCATGGTGGTGATGGTCGCCGACGATACGATATCGGCCTTTCCGAGTTCGGCGTCGAGATCGCCAGCTGCTTCGGCCGCAAAACCCTCGGCACGCAATTTTGCCGCGACCTTTTCGGCATTCGACGACGTGCGGTTCCAGATGCGGATGTTCTTGATCGGACGCACCGCCGAATGCGCCTTTGCAAGGAATGGCGACAGCGCGCCGGCGCCGACCACCAGCAGCCGTGATGCATCCTCGCGGGCCAGATAGGAGGCAGCCAGCGCCGAGGCACAGGCCGTGCGCCACTGTGTCAGCCTCTGGCCATCGATCAAGGCCTGAGGCTCGCCTGTGGCGCCGTCGAGCAAGAGGTAAAGCCCCATCACCGCGGGCTTGCCGACGGCATTGTTGTCAGGCGACACGGTGACGATCTTGACGCCGATATGGCCATCGGCCGAGGTGCCGGCTGCGTTGAAGTCGGTCCAGGCCGGCATCAAAAGCAGCGTCGAGGCGGCGCCATCGGGCCGCTCGACAGTGTGATGGTGCCTGACCGGCTGCACGGCGCCATCGCGAAAGGCGGCGCGTAACGTCTCGACCAGCCCGGAAAAGGTCAGCGCGCGGTCGACCTCGGCGGCGGAAATGGTCAGCATGAAAGGCTCCGTGGAGAACTAGGCCGGTTGTGCCTCAGGCCCGAGCCGCGGCTCAGTTCGTCGGCTTCGGCAAGACTGGGCTCTGCGACGCGGTGGGCGCGCGGCTGACCGCCTGGCGCAGGTTCTCGGCCTCGGCGCCGCGCTGGCGCGCCAGCTTGCGGTAGCGGCCCTGCTTGATCCAGGTCGCCAGGCTGCCGACGATCATGCCGATAGCCAGCGCCAGGAACAGGAAAATGAAGAGCGGCACGGTCAGCGTCAGCGCCGGATTGCCGGGATTGAACGGATCGAGTGTGAAGGCTACCGGTTCGCGGTTCGCGACGGCCAGCGCAATCAGGATGACGGCCAGCGGCACGAAAACCACGATGAGAATGAAGCGATTGAACATGTTTTTCCGTTCGGAAGAAAAGGCAGGAGCGGTGGCGCGTGCCGCGCCTATTTGCCTCCGTTCAGCCTTTCACGCAATTCCTTGCCGGTCTTGAAGAACGGTACCCATTTCTCCTCAACCTCCACGGATTCGCCGGTGCGCGGGTTGCGGCCGGTGCGGGCAGGGCGGTTTTTCACCGAAAACGCGCCGAAGCCGCGCAACTCGACCCGGTTGCCCTCGGCAAGCGCGTCGGTGATTTCATCAAAGATAGCGCTGACAATGTTTTCGACGTCGCGCAGGAAAAGATGCGGATTACGCGTGGCGATGATCTGAACAAGTTCGGATTTGATCATGAAAAGGCTCCCCGTGAAAGCAGTGCCGCCGAAATTATCAGAATGATTTTATTTGGTTTTTCACTCGTCCCAAGCGGTTCCTCAAGGGTGCCAGACGGAAACGAGACCGTCAAGAAACAAGCGGTCCACTCCAATTTCGTGAAGGATGTCGCCGCCATGGCCGGGCAGGCCAAGCGCAGCGCCGACGGTCTGCGCCATCGCCTTGGAGAACAGGAAACCACCGCGTTTTTCCGTGTCCTTCCATTCCACCACCTTGAGCTTGGCATCGACACCCTTGCCTGCAAGCCAGTCGATCGCTTCGGCTTCGCCGCCGACCGCGTCGATCAATCTGTTGGTGACCGCCTGCCGGCCGGTGAAGATCGACCCGTCTGCGAGCGCGAGCGCCTCCGGTTTGGTCATGTTGCGGCGCTCGGCGACGATGCCGACGAACCAGTCGTAGCTGTCGAGGATGAGCTTGCGGACCATGGCGCGCTCATCGTCATTGGTCGGCTTGAACGGAGAAGGCGAGGCCTTCAAGGGCGAGGATTTCACCTCCTCCAGCTTGACGCCGAGCTTGTCCATGAGGCCGCTGACGTCCGGGTACTGGATCAGCACGCCGATCGAGCCGACGATCGAGGATTTGCGTGCGACAATATGGTCGGCCGCAGTGGCGATCATGTAGCCCGCCGAAGCCGCGAGCGTGCCGACCTCAGCCACCACTGGCTTGTCGGCGGCGAGCTTGCGCACTGCCTCATAGATCGACTCGCCACCGACGGTGGTGCCGCCGGGTGAATCGATCGACAGGATCACAGCCTTGACGCGCGGCGACTGACGGATGGCCTCCAGCCGCTTGATCAGTTCTTCGTCTTCGGTGATGGTACCTTCGATCTTGACCTTGGCGATGTGGTCGACAGCCGCGCTGGTGAAGTCATCACCATAAATCCACGCCGAAAAGGCGATCAGCCCGGCTGCGGCGACGACAATCGCCGCGATACGCCAGAATGTCAGCTTGCGGCGCAAGCGGCGGCGGTCGATCAGGTCGTCGGCTCTCAATGCCATGGTCAGCCTCGTAGTCGGTGGGAGCAGATGCTTTTAAAGCAACCATTCGCGCCCGGCTACCGTTTCCTGACGGCCTTGCGACAAAGGCCTTAGGCATTCGCGGCAAGCCTCAACCTGTCGCGTTCCACAGGCTCTAACACTGTGCGCCTATATCTGGTATGAGGTACAGGCTGCGCTGGGGCCATTTTCGTTGTACAGGGGCGGCTGTCACATTTTTGCGGTTTTCCTCGGCTTGTGCTTGCTTGAGGGCGCCGGCATCCCACCTATAGGGCGGCCTGGCGGGCAGGGGTTTAGAAGAAGCAGTCATGTTAGCGGGACCAATCGAACCGACCAACACCGAGACGGAGTTGGCTCCCAAGGCCGCAGGCCGGGCGCGGGTCGACGCGTTTGACATTGCGCAGCGTCATTCGCGCCGGGTCCGGATCTTGAAGCTGGCCGTACCGCTGGTCGCTGCCGTGATCGCGGTCGCGTTTCCGGTCTATTCCTATCTCATGGCACCCGCTGCAATCGAGGTGCAGGCCGACGGCGGCGCCTTTGCCGATGGTAAGCTGGTGATGGCCAATCCCAAGCTCAACGGCTTCACCAAGCAGAACCTGCCCTATTCGATGACAGCCCTGCGCGCCATACAGGATGTCAGCAAACAGGGCATCATCGATCTGGAAGGTATCAAGGCCAAGCTGCCGATTGCGGCCGACAACACCGCCGCCATCGGTGCTGCGCACGGCACCTACGATCGCGACGGCAACACGTTCAGCCTGACCAGCGACGTGACCGTGTCGACCACGGATGGCGTGGTGGCAAAATTCAAATCAGTCTATCTCGACATGGCCGAAGGCACTATGAAGACAAGCGAACCCGTCGATGTCAGCCGCGGCGGGTCGCGGATCAGGGCGGATTCGATGTCGGTCCAGGACAATGGCAAGGTCCTGATTTTCGAGAACAAGGTGCGCGTCGACATCGATCCCGCCAGTTTGAAGGCGGCAGAGGCAAAGAGCGGAGAGACCAATGCGGTTCAGTAGTTCGGCACGGCGCCTCGCCGCGATCTCGGCGTTAACGCTTGGGTTGCCCTTGGGGCTGACCTTCGGGACGGCGCCGTCGCTGGCGCAATCCAGTGCCACCAGCCAAATGTCCGGCCTCAGGCTGTCGGGCGACAAGCCTATCCAGATCGAAAGCGACAAGCTCGAGGTGCGCCAGGCGGAAAGCGTCGCCGTCTTCACCGGCAACGTCAACGTCGTCCAGGGTCCAACCGTGCTCAAGGCCGGCAAAATGACGGTCTATTACGTCAGGGATGCAGGCGCCGCCAAAGGCGCCCAGCCCGCGGGTGCCGCGGCAATGACCGGATCCGCCAACATCGACCATCTCGAGGTCGACGATAAGGTCTACATCAAATCGGACGATCAGGTTGCCACCGGCGACCGCGGCACCTTCGATATGAAGACCGAAGTGCTGGTGCTTTCGGGCAGCAAGGTCGTGCTCTCGCAAGGCGACAACGTGCTTGTCGGCTGCAAGCTTACCGTGCAGATGAAGAGCGGCCTTGCCCAGGTCGACGCTTGCGGCGGCCGCGTCATGATGTCGATCACGCCGCCGGCGAAGTCTGGAGCAGCGAAACCCTGATGACCGGCATATCGTCGCTGCTGGCGCGTCTTCCAGGGCGCGCCGCCAGCAAACTTGCGGCACCGGCCAGGGTCACCGTCGAAGCGGCAAAGTTCAAGGGAACCTTGATCGCCAAAGGGCTGACCAAAAGCTACAAGGGCCGCAAAGTCGTCAGCGGCGTGACGCTGGGCGTGCGCGCGGGCGAGGCGGTTGGGCTGCTCGGCCCCAACGGCGCCGGCAAGACGACCTGTTTCTACATGGTGACCGGCCTAGTGCCGGTCGATGAAGGCACCATCGAAATCGACGGTTTCGACGTCACGTCGATGCCGATGTATCGCCGCGCCCGTCTCGGCATCGGCTACCTGCCGCAGGAAGCGTCGATTTTTCGCGGCCTGAATGTCGAGCAAAACATCCGGGCCGTGCTCGAAGTGGTCGAAAAGAGCCGCAAGGAGCGTGAGCGGCTGCTCGACGAATTGCTCGAGGAATTCCACATCAGCCATCTGCGCAAGGCTCCGTCGCTGTCGCTCTCCGGTGGTGAGCGGCGACGCCTCGAAATTGCCCGTGCGTTGGCAACCCGCCCTGCCTACATGCTGCTCGACGAACCGTTCGCCGGCATCGATCCGATCGCCGTCGCCGACATCCAGCAGCTCGTGCGCCACTTGACGGCACGTGGCATCGGCGTGCTGATCACCGACCACAATGTCCGCGAGACACTTGGCCTGATCGACCGCGCCTACATCATCCATGCCGGTCAGGTGCTGACCCATGGCCGGGCCGACGAGATAGTCGCAAATGCCGATGTGCGGCGGCTTTATCTCGGCGAGGGATTTACGCTCTAAATGCAAAATTCCGGTTCGAACGGGATTTCCGGCGTAGTCCAGCAGCTTTTTCTTCAATTTTCTGCCTGAAAACGCGCTGGCAGGCGAGTTTTATCGCTCCTCGCCTTGACAAGCAAAAGCCGGGCCAGTTTCTATGCTGGCCTGGAAAATTCCTTCCAGCAGTGCGGGTGCGTAGACGGGGCGTTTGAAACCAAACCATGGCGTTGGCGGCAAAACTACAGCTACGACAGTCGCAGTCGCTGGTGATGACGCCGCAGCTGATGCAGTCGATCCGCCTGCTGCAGTTCACCCACCTAGAGCTGGAACGCTTCATCGACGACGAGATCGAACGCAATCCACTGCTGGAACGTGCCGAACCGCAGGAGGACGCCGCCAGCGACCAGGCGCAGAAGGGCGACGCTGCACCGGAACCGGCTGCCGACGGCGACTGGTTCGAAGCGGAGACGGCGTGGAGCGCCGAGGCGATCTCGGAAAAGCTCGATACATCGCTGGAAAACCTGTTTCCCGATGATCCTGGTACGAGCGAGCGGCTCGGGCCCGACCTGACGGCGCAATGGAAATCGGCGTCCGGCAACGGTTCCACCTCTTCCTCCGACGGCTTCGACGTCGCGGACATGGCGGCGGCTGCCATCACGCTGCGCGACCATGTCGGCGAGCAGGTAGCGCTCGCCTTTGCCGATCCGGCGGCGCGCATGATCGCCAGCGAGCTTGCCGACGGTCTCGACGAGGCCGGCTACATGCGTGCCGACATGGCCGAGATCGCGGCCCGCCTCGGCACGAACGCTACGGCGGTGGCAAGGGTCCTGGCGGTCTGCCAGACATTCGAGCCCGCCGGCATCTTCGCCCGCGACCTCGCCGAATGCCTGTTGCTGCAGCTTGCCGTGCGCGACCGGCTCGATCCGGCGATGAAGGCGCTGATCGCCAATCTCGAACTCCTGGCACGGCGCGATTTCCAGACTCTGAAGCGGATTTGCGGTGTCGACGAGGAGGATCTGCTCGACATGCTGGCCGAGATCCGGGCTCTCGACCCGCGGCCAGGAATGGCGTTTTCGCGCGGTGCCAGCGACGCAATCGTGGCCGACGTCGAGGTGCGCGCAGCCAATGACGGCAGCTGGACGGTCGAGCTCAATGCCGAGACACTGCCGCGCGTGCTGGTCGATCACATCTATTTCGCCCAGGTCACGCCACATGCGAAAAACCAGGCGGAAAAGGATTTCCTCGCCGAATGCCTGCAGAACGCCAACTGGCTCACGCGCAGCCTCGACCAGCGGGCGAAGACCATTCTCAAGGTGGCCTCTGAGATCGTGCGCCAGCAGGACGCTTTTCTCGTCCACGGCGTGCGGCACCTGAAGCCGCTCAACCTGCGCACGGTGGCGGACGCCATCGGCATGCACGAATCAACGGTCAGCCGGGTCACGGCAAACAAATACATGCTGACGCCGCGCGGTGTGTTCGAACTGCGCTATTTCTTCACCGCCTCGATCGCTTCGTCAGGTGGCGGCGATGCGCATTCGTCGGAAGCGGTGCGCGACCGCATAAAGCAGCTGATCGACGAGGAGAAAGCCGTCGATGTGCTTTCCGACGATGCCATCGTCGACATGCTGCGGGAAAGCGGGGTCGACATTGCCAGACGCACGGTGGCCAAATACCGGGAAGGCATGAACATACCCTCTTCGGTGCAGCGACGGCGCGAAAAACGCGCTTTGGCCAGCGCCGGTCGTTGAGCTCCGACGGAATTTCCACAGCTTTCGCAGTTCATTGACAAGCGGCAACGAAGTGGCTAGAAGCCCGCCCGCATGAGACGGGCTAGCGAGTGGATTTGAGTTCGCCGATGCCCGCACGAGAGATGGTCCGTCACGACGTAGGCCACGGGACGGCCAAGAAGGCGGCTTGTGATCAACCGGAAAGTTCGGATCTAAAATCGGCGCAAGTGACGCCGCAAAAGCTTGTGCGCGCGGACCACGAGTATAAACTCGGGACAGTTTGAAGCCTGAGCAAGGAAGGTCAGTTTTCAGATGACACTGCGCATATCGGGAAAACACATGGATATCGGCGATGCGTTCCGTACGCGCATCAACGACCGTGTCGGGGAAGTGATCGGGAAATATTTCGATCGGGGCTTTTCAGGGCAAATCGTAGTCGTCAAATCGGGGTCGCGCTACACGGCCGATTGCATGATCCGGCTGGACTCCGGTGCTTCGCTGCAGGCGACCGGCGATGCCCAGGATCCAACGCTTGCCTTCGATACCGCGGCAGATCGTCTGGAAACGCGCCTCAGGCGCTACAAGCGCCGGCTGAAGTCGCACAATTCAGGCAATAGCAACGGCGAGCTCACCGACGTCGCCTATACGGTGATGGCGCCGCTAGCCGATGACGAGGAGGACATACCGGAGAATTTCGCGCCGGCCATCGTCGCCGAATCGACCATGACGCTGCGGACCATGTCGGTGGCGTCGGCGGTGATCGAACTCGACACCAAGGACAGCCCGGTCCTGGTCTTCCGCAATGCCGGAAACGACCATCTCAATATCGTCTATCGCCGGCCGGACGGGAATATCGGCTGGATCGACCCGTCCACGGCCAAGGTCGCGCAGGGGTAAAAACCAGCCGCACGCGAGCGTGGGACTGGCGACGGCAGGCGAACAAGGGATTTCAAGCATGGATCTGAGCGATCTCGTCAGCGTTCCGGCAATCATGCCGGCGTTGAAGGCGAACTCCAAAAAGCAGCTGCTGCAATTGCTGTCCGAACGGGCGGCGGCGATTTCCGGCATTCCGGAGCGAGAGGTGTTCGACACCATCCTGCAACGCGAGCGGCTCGGCTCGACCGGCGTCGGCAACGGCATCGCCATTCCGCACGGCAAGCTGGCCGGGGTGAAGCGGATCGCCGGCGTCTTTGCCCGGCTGGAGACACCGGTGGACTTCGAGGCCCTCGATGATCAGCCGGTCGACCTGGTGTTTCTGCTTTTGGCTCCCGAAGGTGCCGGCGCCGACCACCTCAAGGCGCTGTCGCGCATCGCGCGGGTGCTGCGCGATGCCGACACGGTTGCCAAGATCAGAGGCACGCGCGACGCCGTGGCCATCCACGCGCTGCTGTCGGACACGCAGGCCTCGCACGCCGCCTGAGGTTTTGATTAAATCCCTTGAAGGGCCGCCGTGTGCGGCCCTGTCCGTTTCCAACCAGATCGCTGCGCCATATGTGTCAGTTGATGACGCCGTTGTCAGTGGATAACGACGTTAGTGGATAGCGACCGGGGTCAGATCGTTTTCCAGCGCGCCAGCCAGTGCCCGGTCGCGAGCGTCCGAAAGCAGGATCGGCTGGCCATTGGCGGCAAACAGGGCCCACAGTTCCAGACCCGGCGCGATTTCGCCGAGGCCCGGGAAACGGCCGCGCAGATCGTCGCTCGACACTTTCCTGAGATAGGCTACCGAACCTTCGCCGAGATGGGCGAACTCGCCGCTGGTCATGATGATATTTTCGTTAGTTCTGGTCATTTCAAGCCTCCTTGCCGCGAGACGCCGCTCAAGGCCATCCCGCATGAGAGCTATCGGCAAAAATCAGTCTTTCACCGATATGTTTATTTTTCGTACCAGCCGTTCGGACTCCGGCCGATCGAGATCGATCGACAGAAGGCCGTTCTTCAATTCCGCCGCAATCACCCGCATGCCGTCGGCCAGCACGAAACAGCGCTGGAACTGGCGCGCGGCGATGCCGCGGTGGAGAAATTCGCGCTCGGTGTCGTCGTTCTGACGGCCGCGCACGACCAACTGGTTCTCCTCCGTTGTGACATCGAGATCGCTTTCCGCGAAACCGGCGACGGCGAGCGTGATACGCAGCCTTTCGGTTTTGCCGTCGGCACCGCTGAGGCGCTCGATGTTGTAGGGAGGATAGCTGTCACCGGACTTTGCCAAGCGCTCCAGCGTCTTTTCCATGGAATCGAAACCGAGGAGAAGCGGGCTGGAAAAAGGCGTCATTCGGCTCATGTTACAGTGTCCTCTCAAGAGCGACATAAAGTGGAAAAACCCGGATGGCATTTTTCCCGATGGTCTTGATATGGTCCGCCGCCCGGCAGACTTCAAGCCGTCACACGTCCCGCCCAAAAAGACTTGCCAAAACAAGGAATTGAAATGCCCCAATCCCGCAGGATCATCATCGACACTGACCCCGGCCAGGACGATGCCGTCGCCATATTGCTGGCGCTCGGCAGCACCGAGCTGGAGATCGTCGGCATCACCGCGGTGGCCGGCAACGTGCCGCTGAAACTTACCGAAAAAAACGCCCGCAAGATCTGCGAACTGGCCGGCCGGACGGACGTCAAGGTCTATGCAGGCGCCATCCGGCCACTGGCGCGCGAACTCGTCACCGCCGAGGAAGTGCATGGCAAGACCGGCCTCAACGGACCGCAACTGCCCGAACCAAAGATGAAGCTGCAGGACGAGTATGCGGTCGATTTCATCGTCGAGACGCTGATGAGGGAGGAGAGCGGCACGATCACGCTGTGCGCGCTCGGGCCGCTCACCAATGTTGCGCTGGCGCTGATCCGCGAGCCCAAGATCGCACCGCGCATCAAGGAGATCGTGCTGATGGGTGGCGGCTTCTTCGAGGGCGGCAATGTCACGCCGACCGCCGAATTCAACATCTATGTCGACCCGCACGCCGCCGATGTCGTGTTCAAATCCGGCATTCCGATCGTCATGATGCCGCTGGACGTCACCCACAAGGCGCTGACCACCGCCAAGCGCACGAAGGCCTTCCGCAAGCTCGGCACCCGGGTCGGCACGGCCACCGCGGACATGCTGGAATTCTTCGAACGTTTCGACGAGGAAAAATACGGCACCGACGGCGGCCCGCTACACGATCCTTGCGTCATCGCCTACCTGTTGAAGCCGAAGTTGTTCAAGGGCCGCAACTGCAATGTCACTGTGGAAACCGCATCAGAACTTACCATGGGCATGACCGTGATCGACTGGTGGGGCGTGACCAAGCGGCCGAAGAACGCCATGGTGATGCGTGACATCGACCACGATGCGTTTTTCGAGCTGTTGCTGGAAAGGCTGGGGCGGCTTTAAGGGCCGTCTTTCATCCCCCCTTGATGGGTTGGGCGGAGTGCCGTCATTGCCAAGCTGGAACACCCCTCATCCAACCGAGCTTCGCTCGGCCACCTTCTCCACAAGGGGAGAAGGGAAAGGTGCCGTTACTTCGCCTTGGAAAATGCCAGCCACAGGCCGCCGCCGACCAGGAAGCTGCCGCTGATCCGCGACAGCAGCTTGACGCGGCCGGCCGACAGCAGGCGCCCGGCGCGGCCGGCGGCCAGCGCGTAGGTCGAATCCGACACTGCGGCGAAGATCATGGCGGTGAGACCCATGACGCCGATCTGTAACGCGTAATTGCCTTCAGGCGCGATGAACTGCGGAAAGAAGGCGCCGAAGAACACCAGCGTCTTTGGATTGCTGATTGCTACCAGCAGGCCTTGCAGGAAAAAGCCACCGCGCGGTTTTTTTGCCGATCCATCGGCGTTCAGCTTGCCTTTCGAGCGGAACATCTGCACGCCCATCCAGATCAGGTAGGCAGCGCCAATCAGCCTGACCCACTCGAACCAATGTCCCATGCCGGCGATCAGCGAAGTCAATCCGATGCCGACAATGGCAATCATGATGGCCAGCCCGGCCTGGGTGCCGGCGACATTGGCGAGCCCGGCGCGCGAGCCGTGGCGTATGCTGTTGGCAATGATCAGCGTCACCGTCGGGCCCGGCACCAGGACGATGACGATGCAGGCGACGACATAGGTGGCGTAGAGTTCCAGCGACATTTTTCCCTCCGCAGAATGCCGCTCGTGCGGCGTGCTGTCGCGATCAATGCATGGCGATGAGTTGCGTGCAAGTCGGCGAAGCGCCGACAATGCGGAGCTGATTTCAGCAGGCGCCGGCCTGCCATGGCAGCGTTGCCTCATAGGCGGCAGCCGCCCTCAGCACGGAGGGGTCACCGCGCGGCCGCCCGATCAATTGCATGCCCATTGGCCTGCCCCTGGAGTCGAAGCCCGCCGGCACATTGATCGCCGGGCAGCCGCCCAGCGTGGCGAGCGCTGAGACCTGCATCCAGCGGTGATAGCTGTCCATGGCACGCCCGGCCACTTCCCTTGGCCAGAGGGTGGCGACGTCGAAGGGAAAGACCTGTGCGGCTGGCAGCGCAATCAGGTCGAAACGCTCGAAGAGCGACAGCAGCATTCGATGCCAGGACGAGCGCCTCACAGTTGCCGCATGGATTTGCGGCGCGGTGAGGCGAAGCGCATGTTCCACCTCCCACACGGCCTCCGGCTTCAGCAGACTGCGTTTCAAGGGATCATCGTAGTGCACCTTGAGCGCACAACCGCTGCTCGCCTGCCGAAGCGTTACAAAGGCCTGCCACAGCGCTTCGAAGTCGAATTCCGGCATCAGCGGCTCGGCCTCGAAGGACACATCCGCGAACCGGCCGAGTGCTGCCTCGCAAAGCTGTAGAATGCCTGCTTCGACCGGCAGATGACCGTCGAGATCGCCGAGCCAGGCGATACGCCCTCCGGCCGCCGGCGTTTCCACCCCTTGGAGAAACGAGCCTGGCTTATCATGCGACAGCGGCGCGCGAGGATGATAGCCGGCCTGCACGTCGAGCAGCAGCGCCATGTCGCGCACGTTACGCCCCATCGGCCCTTCGACGCCCATTTGCGCATGAAACACATCAAGGTCAGGGCCAGCCGGCACCAATCCCTGCGACGGGCGGAACCCATAGACATTGTTGTAGGCAGCGGGATTGCGAAGCGAGCCGCCAAAATCGCTGCCATCGGCAACGGGAACCATGTCGAGCGCCAGCGCGACCGCCGCACCGCCGCTCGAGCCGCCGGCGGTCAGCGCCGGGTCGAATGCGTTGAGCGTCTGTCCGAACACGGTGTTGTAGGTGTTGGAGCCGAGCCCGAATTCGGGAACGTTGGTCTTGCCGATGATGATCGCGCCGGCCTTGCGGACGCGCTCGACGAAGAAATCGTCTTCCTCAGGCACGAAATCGGCGAAGATCGGCGAGCCGAAGGTGGTTCTCAGGCCTTTTGTCAGCGCAAGATCCTTAATCGCGATCGGCAGGCCGAACAGCGATCCGGTATCTCCTCCTCGCGCCAGATGGGCGTCAGCGCTGTCGGCCTCGCGCAGGATGTCGGCATGTTCGCGCAATGAAACGATAGCGTTGACCAGCGGGTTCACCGCCTCGATCCTGTCGAGGAATGCCGCGATCACTTCGCGTACCGAAAGTTGCCGGCGTCTGATCTTCTCGGCAAGCTCCACGGCAGACAGGCGGCAGATGTCGCCGGCGGGCGGCACCGCATGCTTCGTGGTCGGGCGCACGGCTGTCATCCCGCTTTAGCCTGCGGATTTCTGCAGGGCGGCATCGACGTCCCTGGCCAGCGGGATGGCCGGCTGTGCGCCGGCTTTAAGGCAGGCCAGAGAACCGGCTGCGGCAGCGCGGGCAAGCGCCTGGTCGAGCGGCAGGCCGGCTGCCAGCCCGGCTGCAAAATAGCCGCAGAACGTGTCGCCGGCGCCGACCGTGTCGAGCGGGGTGATCTTCAGCGCCGGAACCATCAGAAGATCGTCCGGCGTTGCCGCCAGAACGCCGTCCGGGCCAAGCGTGACGACGATGGTGCGGCCGGTTCTCGAGGCATAGTCGCGCATCCGCGCCGGGCGGTCGCGGCCACTCAACGACAGCGCCTCGCCATAGAGGTCGAACTCGGTTTCGTTGGCGACGAGATAGTCGGCCTTGCCGAGGAAGCCGGCAGCGTCGCTGTGGAAAGGTGCGGTGTTGAGCACTGTGATCGCGCCGGCCGTCCTTGCCGCGTCGAGTGCTGCCTCGACGGTCTGCAGCGGGATCTCCAGCTGCAGCAGCACGACGTCGCCGTTTTTCAGGAAGGCCTTGGAAAGGTCACCCGGCACGACCGAATCATTGGCGCCCGGCACGACAGCGATCACGTTCTCGCCGTCGGCGCCGACCATGATCAGCGCAGTACCGGTAGAGGCAAAGGTCTCGCCGACGCCGGACAGGTCGATCTTGCTGTCGCGCAGCAGCGCCAGAGCCTCGCCGGCGAAGCTGTCCTTGCCGACTGCGCCGACCATGCGCACCTTGGCCCCGGCGCGGGCGGCGGCCAGCGCCTGGTTGGCGCCCTTGCCGCCGGGGGCAGTAGCGAAACCGGAGCCGCGCACCGTCTCGCCGGGACCGGGCAAGCGGTCGACACTGGCGATGAGGTCGAGATTGATGGAGCCGATGACGACGATCAAGAAGTGCCTCCCGCTAACGCATGCGGGAAGCTACTCCGTAAGATCGCTGCTTGTCACCCCAGCGGTCCTTACATCGCTCCTATCGTTCCATTCTTTGGCTATTCACGAAGAGACCTGTCCCGCCTCCCAGCCGAGGATGGCGCGTTTGCGGGTCAGGCCCCAATGGTAGCCGGTGAGCGCACCGGACTTGCCGAGAGCCCGGTGGCACGGGACGACGAAGGACATCGGATTGGCGCCGACCGCGGCACCGACAGCCCGGCTGGCGCTCGGTGCGCCGATGCGCGCGGCGATCGAGGAATAGGTGCAGGCCTGGCCCATCGGAATACGCAGCAAGGCTTCCCAGACGCGGACCTGGAAGTCGGTGCCGATCATGACGACGCGGAGCGGCTGGTCGGCGCGCCACAGCGTCGGATCGAAAATGCGCGCGGCATAGGGCGCCGTTGCAGCCATGTCCTCGACATAGCTAGCGTTCGGCCAGCGGCTGGACATGTCGGCAAAGGCCGCACGCTCGCCGCCCGGGTCGTTGAAGGCGAGGCCGGCGAGGCCGCGGTCGGTCACCATGATCAGGGCGATGCCGAAAGGCGAGATATGGTAGCCGTAGCGGATGGTGAGCCCGGCGCCGCGCGTCTTGTAATCGCCCGGCGACATCGCTTCGTGGGTGACGAACAGATCGTGCAGCCGGCCTGGACCGGACATGCCGAGCTCGAACGAGGTTTCAAGCAGCGGCATGCCGGCATCGAGCAGCTTGCGCGCATGATCGAGGGTAACGGCCTGCAGAAAAGCCTTGGGCGACAAGCCGGCCCAGCGGGTGAACAGCTTCTGCAGCCCGGTCGGCGTCTCGCCGACCTCCTCGGCCAGCACTTCCAGCGAAGGCTGGTCGCGATAGTCGAGGCTGATCTTTTCGATGGCACGACGGACGATTTCGTAGTCACCGCCTTCAGGGGTGATGTCTTTCTGAAGGATTGCTGTCGTTTTGAGAGGCATTTGGGCGTTCATGGCAGTATCTCCTTGCGTGCGAATATCGTCCTTCGCGGCGGCGATCACCACCCGAAACTTGCTTTCCCGCAGCATGTACCCAGATAGAGCTGGCTTTGAATGGGGAGGACGGTCGTGGCTGGTGAAAAAGTAAACCTGACCGGGGCAAAGGAGACTTTGCTTTTGACACTTTACGGCAAGGCGCTGGAGAGCCGGCTGCCCAATTCGCTGCTCAGGGACTACTTTGCCGATGAGGCGGTGCGCAACATCGACTATGATTTCTCACGGCTCAAGGTCGACAACAATCTCGGCATCGGTCTGGCAATCAGGGCAAAGACGCTGGACGTCTGCGTTCAGGACTTTCTCGCCCGAAATCCTGACGCCATCGTGCTGCATCTGGGGTGTGGGCTCGACACGCGCATATTCCGTATCGACCCGCCAGCCGGCGTGGACTGGTTCGACGTCGACTATCCCGAAGTCATCGACCTCAGGCGCAGGCTCTATCCCGTGCGGGATCGCTACCACCTGATCGCTTCGTCGCTCACCGAACCTGGATGGCTGAATGAAGTACCTCGGGATCGCCCGGCCATAGTCGTGGCGGAAGGCCTGACTCCCTACCTGGCCGCCGAGGACGGGCAGCAACTGTTTTCTCGTTTGGTGGGACATCTTTCGAGCGGCGAACTGGTTTTCGATGCCTATAGTCGCCTGGGCCTGAAGATCATTCGCCTCAATTCCTCCTTCCGCGCCACCGGCGCCGAGGTCCATTGGAGCATTGAGAACCCGCATGAATTGGAGCGAGCCGTTCCGAAGCTGCGGTTCATCGAGGACATCCCTGCCTATAAGCCGGAACATGCCGCTCGCATGCGCTGGCTCGCGAAACTGTTTGTTCGCCTTTGGAAATACATTCCAGCATTGCGCAAGATCGGCAGGCTGTTGCGCTATCGGTTCTGAAACGCTGGCTCAGCGCGCCTTGGCGGTCGCCAGAGCGCGCGAAAATGCGGTGGCAAAACTCTCGCGGTCGTCGGGGTTGAGAAAGGCGCCGATCGAGACGGTTTTTCCTTGCGCCTCGACCGCCATTCTGGTGATGCCGATCTCGGCGTGGCGGGCGATCGAAAAGCGTGCCCAGAACGGATTGAAGCGGTGTGATTCCGATTTGCCCGACGGGGCAGTCTTGCGGATATCGAGGCTGGTGCGCGACACCGACACCTCCTCGCGAGCCCGGGCGGCGCGATAATTGGCACGGAAGGCGATATAGACGGCGATCACGTCGAGGCCGAAGAAGCCGAACACCGGCCAGGCGCCGCGCGACAGAAAGAACGCTCCGGTCACCAGCCACCCGAACAGCAGTGCGCCCATCAGGATGGCAAAGCCGGTCTTGCCCAGCGACCGGTGCGGTGTCAGCAGCGCCTGGAAGAATGGCTCGTCGGCCTGAAATGAGGCGTTTGTGTCGCTCATTGGGGAATATTATAGGAAGGCAATGACAAGCCCCAAGCACAAAAACTCTTCCGCGCTCAAAAAAGACCTGCTGCCCGGCCGCCGCGATGGCTCGAACGCCAAGCCGCGTCCGCGGCCGGCGAGATCGCGGGTGCTTTACAGCCCGGCCGAGGTGCATGAGATTTTTCGCCGTTTTTCCGTTCAGCGGCCGGAGCCGAGAGGCGAACTCGAACATATCAACCCCTTCACGCTGCTGGTGGCGGTGGTGCTTTCGGCTCAGGCGACGGACGCCGGCGTCAACAAGGCGACGCGGGCGCTGTTCAAAATTGCCGACACGCCGCAAAAGATGCTGGCGCTGGGCGAGGCCAAGCTCGGCGACCATATCCGCACCATCGGGCTATGGCGCAATAAGGCCAAGAACGTCATCGCGCTGTCCGAGGCGCTGATCCGTGACCATGGCGGCGAAGTGCCTGAGGATCGCGATCAACTGGTCGAGCTGCCGGGTGTCGGCCGCAAGACCGCCAATGTCGTGCTCAACGTCGCCTTCGGCCAGCACACGATGGCAGTCGACACGCACATCTTCCGCATCGGTAACAGGCTCGGCCTGGCGCCGGGCAAGACGCCGGAACAGGTAGAGCAAGGTTTCCTGAAGATCATTCCGGATGAATATATCCGGCATGCGCATCATTGGCTGATCCTGCACGGCCGCTATGTCTGCAAGGCACGCAAGCCGGATTGCCCGGCCTGCGTCATCGCCGATATCTGCAAGGCCAAGGAAAAGACGACCAGCGTGCCTGCACCACTGGTCGAGATCGGGCCGCTCGGGCCAGTGGAAGCAACTCAGGACCGAGCAGCGGCAACCACTGCCCGCTAGCTGAATCTAAAGTTCCTGTTATGCGGCGACATCCATGTTCAGGAACTCTCCTCGACGAACACCTCTTCGCGCTTCTTCTTGACCGCGGGGAGAAAGACGATGACGAGCACGGCGAGCGCGATGAGGAGCAGGCTGGCGCTGATCGGCCGCGTCACGAAGGTGCTTGGGTCGCCGCGCGAGAGGATCATGGCGCGGCGCAGGTTTTCCTCAAGCAGCGGGCCGAGCACGAAGCCGAGCAGCAGCGGCGCAGGTTCGCAGCGCAGCTTGGTCAGGAGGTAGCCAAGCAAGCCGAAGAAGGCGACGGCATAGAGGTCGTAGACATTGGTGTTGACGCTGTAAACGCCGATCGAGCAGAACGCCATGATGATCGGGAAGAGCACGTAGTAGGGGATGGTAAGGAGTTTCACCCAGAGCCCGATCAGCGGCAGGTTCAAGACAATCAACATCAGATTGCCGATCCACATCGAGGTGATGATCCCCCAAAACAGCGCGGGCTGTTCGATGGCGACATTGGGGCCGGGCACGATGCCCTGGATGATCATCGCGCCGATCATCAGCGCCATTACCGGGTTGGCCGGAATACCGAGCGTCAGCATTGGGATGAAGGAGGTTTGGGCGCCGGCATTGTTGGCCGATTCCGGTCCGGCGACGCCTTCGATGGCGCCCTTGCCGAATTCCCCCGGGTTTTTCGAGACGCGCTTTTCGACGGTGTAGGACGCAAAGGCGGCAAGGATCGCGCCGCCTCCGGGCAGGATGCCGAGCGCCGAACCGATGATCGTTCCGCGCACGATGGGAGCCGCCATGCGCCGAAAATCTTCTTTACTCGGCATAAGGCCGGAGATCCTTCGGATCAGCACGGAACGCTCATGCTCGTTTTCGAGATTGCGCAATATCTCGGCGACGCCGAAGACGCCGACCGCCACCGCGACGAAATTCAGCCCGTCGGCATATTCGCGGATACCGAGTGTGAAGCGGGGCGTACCCGTGTAGATATCGGTGCCGACAAGTCCCAGCAGCAGGCCGAGCACGACCATAGCCAGCGCCTTGACGACCGAGCCGTGGGCGAGCGCGACGGACGAGACCAGGCCGACGATCATCAGCGAAAAATACTCGGCCGCGCCGAATCTCAGCGCTATCGCCGTCAGCGGTGGGGCAAAGATGGCGAGGAGGAAGGTCGACACCGTGCCGGCAAAGAACGAGCCTATCGCCGCGGTCGCCAGGGCTGCTCCGGCGCGGCCGTTCCTGGCCATCTGATAGCCGTCGATTGCGGTGACGGCCGACGAGGATTCGCCGGGCATGTTGATGAGAATGGCGGTGGTCGAGCCGCCATACTGCGCGCCGTAATAGATACCGGCGAGCATGATGAGAGAGGAAACCGGGTCGCCGATCTGGAAGGTGATTGGCAACAGCATGGCGATGGTTGCGGTGGCACCGATGCCGGGCAGGACGCCAATCAGCGTGCCGAGAAGGACGCCGATCAGGCAGAAGCCGAGGTTTGCCAAAGATGTGGCTGTCGAAAAGCCGAGTGCGAGGTTGCTGAGGAGTTCCATTTCATCTCCTCACAACGACAGTGGCAACCACGGGCCGAAACGCCGGAACGGCAGGCCGAGTGCGTAGCTGAAGACGACGAATGCGAACAGCGTCAGGCCAGCTGACAGCACGAGTGCGGTCAGCGGCCTCATGCGGCCGCTACCGAACGATGCGATCAGCGCCGTCAGGAAGATCGACGGGATGAAGCCGAGGCCGCGCACCGTCAGGCCGAAGAAGATCGGAGCAGGCAGGATAAACAGCATGCCGCGCCACGCAATGTAACCGATCGGCTCGCTCTCGAAACGCACCGCTTGGACAAGGATGGCGGCGCCAAGCAGGATCAGCACGATCGCCAGCACGAGCGGGAAATAGCCGGGCCCCATGCGAAAGGCGGTGCCGATTTCGAGGCCCAGCGACTGCAGCGCGAAAAAGGCGCCAATAAAGACCAACAGCGCGGCGCATATGCCGTTGGTCCTGTCGATTGCGAAAGGTTTCATTGCGTCCTCCCGGCTCGCCTCATGGGCGTGCCGATGCCGGTGTAAAAAAACGGGGCGCTGATGGCGCCCCGTCAGAACCTTTAGTCGGCGTACTGGCCGGCCGCTTCGATGATCGGCTTCCAGCGCGCGATCTCACTTTCCAGCTTAGCTTTGAGCGCGGCCGGCGTGGCATCGGCCTCCGGCGACGGCTTGGTGCCGAGTTCGGCAAATCGGGCGACGACATTCTGGTCCTTCAGCGCCACCTGCAGCGATTTCGAAAGGCGTTCGGTGATCTCGGCCGGTGTGCCCTTGGGGGCATAGATTCCGTGCCAGATGCCGACCTGCACCTGGGGAAGGCCGGCTTCTATCGTCGTCGGCACGTCCGGCAGCACATCGAGGCGTTGTGGCGAGGTTACGGCATAGGCCTTGATAGTGCCGCCCTGAATCTGCTTGGTGGTATTGGTCGTCTGGTCGCACATGATATCGACCTGGCCGCCGAGAAGATCGGTCATGGCCGGGCCGGTGCCCTTGTAGGGTACGGTGACCAGCGGCGTGCCGATGGCGCTCATGAACAGCATGCCGCACAGATGCGAGGCGGCACCGATCCCGGCATTGGCAACGGTGATGCTGTCCTTGTTGGCCTTGGCATAGTCGACCAGCCCCTTCAGATCGGTCGGCTCGAGATCCTTGCGGCCGACGATGGTCATCGGCACCTCGGTGACGAGGCCGACATATTCGAAGCCGTTCAGCGTGTCGTAGGCGAGCTTTCTATAGAGCGTAGCACTTGTAGCCATGCCGATGTGATGGAGGAGCAGCGTGTAGCCGTCAGGCTCGGCATTTGCGACGCGGCCGGCGCCGAGCGTGCCGCCGGCGCCGCCGACATTCTCGACGATGACCTGCTGGCCGAGGTCTTTCGACATAGCTTCCGCGACAAGACGCGCGACGGTGTCGGTCGGGCCACCGGCCGAAAACGGCACGACAATGGTGATGGTGCGTTCGGGGTAGGTCTGCGCGCCAGCCGCCGACGGATAAAGCATGGCGGCCGCAGCGACAGCCAGCGCGGCGATGAGTTTTCGCATCGTGTTTCCTCCCAGGATATGATTGCCAACCGCTGCGCGGGTTCCTCTAAAAACGACTGTAGATGGAGCAATAACTAGCGCAACCCGACAAATGACAATCGCGCTCAAACGGCAAACTGCACGTTTCTCTGCGCAAATGAGTGGGAAGGTTGGGCCGTGCAATGCCCTTCCTCCAACCTATTCTAGTAGCCGTAGCCGCGCGCCATCGCCGCCGCGAACACCGGGATCAATAGGAAGATCGATGCTTCGGTGCGGACATAGGTGCGAACGGACGCTAGCTCCACCGCAGGAACCTGGAAGCCGGGACTGACGCTCGCCTGCCTGTTCCAGGACAGGAAACGGATGGTCGGGATAATCGACAACAGGCCGACAATGGCGAAGGCGGCCATCTTTGCCCAGAACACCCAATTGTAGACGTAGAATTCCCAGCCTTTCAGACCATAGACGACGCGGCCGATGCCAACGACGATGATCAGCATGGCAATAATGCCGTAGTGGCGGTCGATCCCGACGAGCCGCTTCAGCGTCGCGGCGGACAAGTCGCTGCGGATCAGGACGAATTCGGCGCCGATGATGCCTGCCAACGAAAACACCAGCAGATGATGGAAGATGGCAAGCACAAGGTCGGTGGTGTCCATGCTGGATTCCCTCTGTCGGACGGCAGCGCCGAAACCCAACGCGCCTGAACCAATACCGGAGAAAAACTAACACCGCCTGGCAGGATTCACATCAGCCTGGAAGATGATCTACACAGCCTTGGCTCTTGTTTTTCACAACGGATTTGGATTTCCCGTCTCGTGCGTGTCGCTGTCCCCCTTTTGGAAGACCTGCATTAGGCACCGGCAACACAAACGAGACATGACCATGGCCAGTCCGCATACAATTGTCGCCCCAGTGCTTGAGACCTCGCGCACGGTCCTGCGGCCGCACCGGCTTGACGATTTCGACGCCTATGTCGCTATGTGGGCCGATCCCGTCGTCACCCGCTTTATCGGCGGGAAGCCGCGCACGCGGGAGGAAAGCTGGATGCGCTTCCTACGACACGCCGGCCTGTGGTCGCTTCTGGGCTACGGTTTTTGGGCGATCGAGGAAAAGGAGACCGGCCGCTTCATCGGCGAGGCCGGCTTTCACGATCTGAAACGCGACATGACGCCGTCGATCGAGGGCATTCCGGAGACCGGCTGGGCTCTGGTTTCGGGCGCGCATGGCCACGGGCTGGCCAGCGAAGTCGTCGCACGGGTGCTTGCCTGGGGCGACGAGACGTTCGGCGCCGCGAAGACCGTCTGCATCATCGATCCGGAAAACACCGGATCGCTGAACGTCGCGGCAAAAATGTGGTTATGGCGAAGTGCTGCGAACCGTCTACCAAGGCAGGGCGACCATCCTGCTGGAGCGGCAGCCCTGACGGGCGCCGTCTGGCCTCTGCCTGCCACGTCGTCCGGCGTCGAGTTCGCCTGCCTGAAGATCGCACAGTCCGATTGTGCCGCATGCGGCGTGTTCTGTCTTTGACAGGAGGACGCAAACTCTGCATGAATTTTATCGAGCGGGTCTGAAGTCAGGCCACGTTTCTGGCAGGCACCGGAGGAGGTGTCGCGATTTGGAGGAATCCCATGCTGAACAGACGCCGATTCTTGATGAGCACCGCGGCAGCAGGTGCTGCCGGACTCGCGGCATCGCATTTTGTCCCCGCCTTCGCGCAGGACGCGCCGCAGCTGCAGATTTTCGTGCCGGCGGCGCCGGGCGGCGGCTGGGACCAGACGGCGCGCGCCATGGACCAGGTGCTGCGCAGCGAAAAACTGATTTCCGGCTCGCAGATCACCAATGTCGGCGGCGCCGGCGGTACTGTCGGCCTGCCGCAATTCGTCAACCAATGGAAGGGCAAGGGCAATGCGCTGATGGTGGCCGGCATGGTCATGGTAGGCGCCATCATCGCCAACAAGGCGGCCAACAACCTTACCGAGGTCACGCCGATCGCCCGCCTCACCGGCGAGTTCGAGGCGCTTGTGGTGCCGGCCGCCTCCCCGTTCAAGACGGCCGCGGACTTTGTCGCTGCTCTCAAGGCTGACCCGACGCAGGTTCCGGTTGCTGGCGGTTCGGCCGGCGGCTCGGACCATATATTGTTCGGCCTCATCGCCAAGACCGTTGGTGTTCCGGCCACCAATCTTTCCTATGTGCCGTTCGCCGGCGGCGGCGAGGCGCTTTCGGCGCTGCTCGGCAACCAGGTCGCGGCCGGCATCTCCGGCTATGGCGAGTTCGCCGAACAGGTCAAGGCGGGTGCGCTGCGGCTGCTGGCCATCTCCGCGGACAAACGCCAGGAGGGGATCGATGCGCCGACGATGAAGGAAGCAGGCATCGATGTCGAGCTGTTCAACTGGCGTGGCGTCTTCGCACCGCCCGGCGTCTCGGACGCCGACAAGGCAGCAATGATCAAGCTGATCGAGACCATGGCCAAGAGCGACGCCTGGGCCACCGAATGCAAGAACCGCAACTGGACGCAGATCCTGCTCACCGGTGACGACTATGCGAAATTCGTCGCAGAAGACACGGCCCGTATCGGGACGATCCTCAAGGACCTCGGTCTAGCGTGATGCTCTCGGCAAGGGGTGGCAGCCTGCGCCAACCCTCGCCGACTTTCGCCAGCCGCATGGACATACGCGGCGCCGGAGGTGAAACTACGCCGAGATCGGCCGGGTGAGACCGGTCCAAGGAGAACCGGCCCCAAGGGACCGACATTGGGAGGACGATGATGAGCACCAGCGACCAGCCGGCGCCGCCGCGCCTTGCAGTGCCCGAACTGCTGATCGGCGTCGGGCTCCTCGCCTGTGCGGGTGCGGTTGCCTGGCAGACGCTGGCAATCCCGGTGTCGCCGCTCTATTCCAAGGTCGGTCCGACCGTCTTTCCCTACATCACCATGACCGGCATGGTGATCCTGTCGCTGCTGCTCATCATTGCCGCCTTGCGGGGCGGCTGGCAGCCGGAGGACGAAAAGGCGACGCCGACCGACTGGAAGGCGATGGGCATCGTCGCCCTCGGACTGATCGCCAACCTCGTGCTGATCCAGCCGCTCGGCTTTACCGCGGCATCTGTCATCATGTTCGTTCTCATCTGCCACGGTTTCGGCAGCCGGCGTCCGCTGCGTGACGTGCTGCTCGGGCTGATCCTGGCGCTGGCCGCCTATTTCGGCTTTGCCAGGGCGCTCGGCGTCAATATCGGCGCCGGCTTCATCGAAAACCAGCTGAACGCGATCGTCGATTCGGTCGTCGCCATGCTGAGGGGCTGACGCCATGGAAACGCTCGGCCATCTCGCGCACGGATTTTCGGTCGCCTTCTCGCCGATCAATCTCATATGGTGTCTGGTCGGCACCACGCTGGGGACTGCGATCGGCGTGCTACCCGGCCTCGGGCCGGCACTGACCATCGCGCTGCTGTTGCCGATCACCTATCAAGTGGCGCCGGAGGCGTCCTTCATCCTGTTTGCCGGCATCTACTACGGCGCGATGTATGGCGGCTCGACGACATCGATCCTGCTCAACACGCCTGGCGAAAGCGCCACCATCGTCACCGCGCTGGAAGGCAACCGGATGGCCCGCTCCGGCCGTGGCGGTGCGGCCCTGGCGACCTCGGCGATTGGTTCCTTCGTCGCCGGCACGCTGGGCACGATCGGCGTTGCCTTTCTGGCGCCGATCGTCGTCAAATTTGCGCTGGCCTTCGGCCCGGCCGAATATTTCTCGCTGATGGTGCTGGCCTTCATCACGGTTTCGGCGGTGCTCGGCTCGTCGTCGGTACGCGGCCTGACCAGCCTGTTCGCCGGCTTCGTCGTCGGCATGATAGGCGTCGACCTGCAGACGGGGCAGCCGCGCTTCACCTTCGGCATGAGCGAATTGCTCGACGGCGTCGACGTCATCGTCGTCGCCGTTGGCCTGTTCGCCGTTGGCGAGACGCTTTACATGGCCTCGCGCCGCTATGCCGGCAAGGACGAGATCGTGCCGTTGAAAGGGTCGCTTTACATGACCGCGGCTGAATGGTCGCGCTCGTGGAGGCCATGGCTGCGCGGCTCCCTGATCGGCTTCCCGATCGGCGCCATGCCGGCCGGCGGTGCCGAAATCCCGACCTTCCTCTCCTATGCCATCGAGAAGAAACTCTCCAGACACAAGGACGAGTTCGGCACCGTCGGTGCCATCGAGGGCGTTGCCGGACCGGAAGCGGCCAACAATGCATCCGCGGCCGGCGTGCTGGTGCCGATGCTGACGCTCGGCCTGCCGACATCGGCGACGGCCGCAATCATGCTGTCGGCATTCCAGAGCTACGGTATCAATCCGGGGCCGCTGCTGCTGACGACGCAGGCCGACCTGGTGTGGGGGCTGATCGCCAGCCTGTTCATCGCCAACGTCATCCTCGTCGTCCTTAACCTGCCGCTGATCGGGCTTTGGGTGCGATTGCTGAAGATCCCGGCGCCGCAGCTCTATGCCGGCATCCTGGTGTTCGCCACAGTCGGCACCTACGGCATCTCGCAATCGCCGATCGACCTCGTCATCCTCTATCTGCTCGGTGCCGCCGGTTTCCTGATGCGGCGTTTCGATTTTCCGACCGCGCCGGTTATCATCGGCATGATTCTCGGGCCCCTTGCCGAAACGCAGTTCCGCCGCGCGATGACCATCTCGAACGGCGATTGGACGGTGTTCTACAAGCATCCGCTGTCGCTGACGTTGCTGACGCTGGCCTTCATCGGGCTGGTTGGACCGCATATCTGGGCCTACATCGAGCACAGACGCATGCGGGGACCGGAGCACGTGCCGGGCGATGCCTGAGCTGTTCGTGACGTCATGACAGACCTGCTTTCCGGCATCCGCATCCTTGACCTGACCAATGTGTTGGCCGGCCCCTATTGCGCCTACCAGCTGGCATTGCTCGGGGCCGACGTCATCAAGGTTGAGACGCCGCAAGGCGGCGATCTGGCGCGCCAGCTCGGCGCCTCTCCGGAGCTCAACCGGGCGGGCATGGGCGCTTCGTTCCTGGCGCAGAATGCCGGCAAACGCTCGGTGGCGCTCGATCTCAAGCAGGAGGCCGACCGCGAACGCTTCCTCGATCTGGTCGCTTCGGCCGACGCGCTGGTCGAGAATTTCCGCCCCGGCGTCATGGACCGGCTGGGGCTTGGCCATGCCAGGCTGAAAGAAGTCCGGCCAAGCCTTGTCTATTGTGCGATATCGGGCTTCGGCCAGACCGGGCCGATGCGCGACAATCCAGCCTACGACCAGATCATCCAGGGTCTTTCCGGGATTATGAGCATCACCGGTACACCGGAAACGGCGCCGCTGCGTGTTGGCTATCCGGTCGCCGATACGCTTGGCGGGCTGGTCGGGGCGTTCGCCATTACCGCCGCATTGGTCAAGCAGAAGACGACAGGCGAGGGCGCGTTCCTCGACGTCTCGATGCTCGAATGCACGCTTTCTGCGCTCGGCTGGCCGGTGTCGAACTATCTGACGGCGGACGTCGAGCCGCAGCCGATGGGCAATGAAAACATGACGGCCGCACCGTCTGGCGCGTTTCGCACCGGCGACGGCTTGCTCAACATCGCAGCCAACAAGCAGGAGCAGTTCGTCACACTGTGCCAGTTGATCGGTCGGCCGGAGCTGGCGTCGGACGTCCGCTTTGCCGAGCGAGAAACGCGCAAGCAGAACCGCATTGCATTGAAAGCGCTGATCGAGGATGCCTTGGCGAGCGGCTCGGCCGCCGCCTGGGAGGAGACGTTCAATCGCGCCGGCGTGCCGGCAGGCCGGGTGCTGACAATCCCGCAGATACTGCAGGAGCGACAGGTGATCGAGCGCGGCATGACGGCCCGCTTCCCGGCTGTGTCCGGGATGGACCAGCCGCTGACCGTGGTGCGCGGCGGCTTCATGGTCGATGGCGAGGCACCTTTGCCGAGCAGGCCGCCGCCGGCGCTCGGCGAGCATATGGGCGAGGTTTTTGCCGGCCTGCCGCCGCGTGCCAGGAAAAGAGCGAAGGCATGAGCGGAACGCAAAACAAGACTGGTCGCGCACGCGGCGAGGAATGGTGGCAGACCGGCATCATTGAGATGCGCCCCGGCGTCATCCGGCTGCGCGGCTATGAAATCCAGGATCTGATCGGCCGCGTCAGCTTTCCGGCAATGATCTGGCTGATGCTGCGTGGCGAACTGCCAAGCGAGGAGCAGGCGGCGCTGCTTGGCATCGCGCTGGGTGCTGCCGTCGACCATGGGCCGCAGGCGCCGTCGATCGCCATCGCCCGTATGGCGATCACCTGCGGCGTCGGCATCAACAGCGCCATGGCATCAGCCGTCAACGTGCTTGGCGATGTGCATGGCGGCGCCGGCGAACAGGCGCTTTCCTTCTACGGAGACATCGCTGCCGAACTGGACGCCGGCATGCCGCTTGCGGACGCCGTGTCGGCGCGGCTCGATCGTTTCCTTGCCGGGGAAAACGGCTATGTGCCCGGGCTCGGCCATCGTTTCCATCCGGTCGACCCGCGGGCGCCCCGCCTCATCGAGCTAACCCGCGACTTTGCCGCGCGCGGCATCGTCAGCGGGCGCTTCGCCGACATTGCCGAGGCGATCGAGGCCGAGGTTGCGCGGCGCAAGGGCAAAAAAATCCCGCTCAATATCGACGGCGCCACGGCCGTCATCTACGGCGAGCTCGGCTTTCCGCCGCCGCTGACGCGCGGTCTTTTCGTGCTGTCGCGCTCGGTCGGCATCCTCGCACATGCATGGGAACAGTCGCAGGAAAGCGACCGCAACAAGGGGCCGCTGCCGCGCGAATGGCTGTGGGCCTATACCGGCACGCCGGTACGGTCTTTGCCCGAGGGCGACGGCGGCAAGTGAGATTTCGGTTGAAGTGTGACGGCGGCAGGCGCCGGGGCCAATTCCATCCCGATCCAGTCGGGACAGCCTCGGTCTTTTATTGAGCGTGATCTTTTCCGAAAGCCGGATTCTTTTTTTTGGAATTATACTCCAGCTCGGGAATCCTGACGTTCCTCACCAGCGTCGAGAGATCCGGCTCGTCGATGAGCACCGCCGCGTCGGCCGGCGCCAGCCACGCACGCTGACGCCTCTTGGATTCTTCCCAGTCGGCAAGTTCCTCGGTTACCTCCAGCAAATAGACGACGACGTCGACACGGACGAAGCGGTTCGCCAGCCGCTTCCAGTAGCAATAGGTGCCGGCCGGCTGTTTCAGTGTCTTGCCCAGAACGCCGGCTTCTTCCTGTGCTTCGATGGTGGCCGCCTTGCGGCCGCTCTTGCCCTTCATCGGCCAGCCCTTCGGCACAATAAAGCGCCTTGTCGTTCGCGATGTAACCAGCATCACCTCGACGTCGCCATGCTCGTTCAGCCGAAACGGAATCGCCGCGACCTGGCGAATCCGGTCGCCCTTCCTTGCCTTGCGTACGACCTTCTTCTTGCTGGCTGCCATTCGATAATCCAGTCGAGGCGGTGCCCAAACGGCAAGGGCAGCGTTGCAAAGTCGGCCGCTTTCAATGGGGCGCAAGCGGAGCGGTTTCCACAATATATAAGTCGGCTAAATAAATGAAAGGGCCGGTCGTCAGCGGCAGGTGCTGACGAAGCCGCTCCCCGACGGCAGCAACTGGCAAGTTGGCCTCATCTGCGGCACCTCCTGCCGTTCCGGTGTTGGGATTTGGCGATCCTGGGCACGGTACTGCTGTTGCTGCTGCTGGTATTGCTGCCGCCGCAGCCTGTTCTCCAACATCTGCAACTGGTTCTGCTGGATCAACACGTTGCGGTCGGCGGGACTGACGACCTGTGCCGACGCAGCAGGATTTACGCCCGACAGCATCGCCGCAGTCAGCATTGCCGACCCTAAAACCGTCAATAGACGAAGCCGTGACATCCATTCATTCCCGCACAAAACCGATCTTTCCTTAATATAGGGCTTTTGTCCGGCGACACCATGGCCGCCGCTGATTTGAAGCAGATTGGAAGAGGCATTTCGGCTTCGGATGCTCGTCGCGTCAATCGACTTCGCGCAGCCGGTATCCAACGCCGGTCTCGGTGGTGATATAGCGGGGCTGGTCGGGCGTTTTTTCGATCTTTTGCCTGATCTGCCGGACGTAGACTCTGAGATATTGAACGTCGGTGGAATCGCCCCAGACCTGCTTCAGCAGGAATTGGTGGGTGAGAACCTTGCCGGCATGCTGTACGAGGATGCGGAGGATGTCGTATTCCTTCGGCGAGAGCTTTATCTCCTTGTCCTCGACCTTGACGATGCGCTTCACCAGATCGACGGAGAGGTCGCCGGTCTGGAAGACCGGTCTCTCACCCTGCTGCTGGAACTTGTGGCGAAGCGCGACGCGGATGCGTGCGACAAGCTCGTTCATACCGAATGGCTTGGTTACATAATCGTCGGCGCCGAGTTCGAGGGCCGAGACGATGCCGGCCTCATCAGTGCGGCTGGAAAGAATAACCACGGGAATGTCCAGGCCATCATCCCGCCATTTGCGGAGCAGCTCATGCCCGCTCATGCCGGGCAGGCCGAGATCGAGCAGCACAAGGTCTGGCTTTTCCGTCTCGATGAGTTCAATCGCCGCCCTGGCGCTCGGCGCTTCGCTGATCGCATAGCCTTGGCTGCCAAGCCCGACGCGAAGCAGTTTCCGGATCGGCGGTTCGTCGTCGACCACCAATATCCTGACGTCCAGGCTCGTCATGGCAGATCGTCCATATTTTGATGGCCCGCCTCGGGTTCGCCGAGATTGGGCAGTTCCGCCGGCACCAGCTGCATCTTGATCGTGAAAACCGCCCCCGAGCGGTCGGACCTGTTTGCCGCCGAGAGCGTCCCGCCCATCGCTTCGATGAAGCCGCGGCAAATCGACAGGCCGAGCCCGGTGCCGGCACGCACCTGGTCACCCTTGCGCACACGGTAGAAAGTGTCGAAAACGCGCTCCAGGTCCGCTGGCGGAATGCCTGGTCCCTCGTCCATGATCTGCAGGATGATGAAGCCGTTATCGGCCCAGGCCTGCAGGCGGATCGTCGAACCTGGTGGCGCGTATTTTGCAGCATTGTCGAGGAGGTTGAACAGCACCTGTTCGAACAGAACGGGGTCGACCCGCAACATCGGCAGATCCGATGGAATGTCGATCTCGGTCTTATGCTCGCGGACGATTTTGCGGGCCCGATGCAGAGCTGAGCCGACAATGTCGCCGAGATAGTGAAAGGCGTAGTTCGGCTCCATCGTGCCGGATTCGATCTTGGTCATATCGAGCAGATTGGCAATAAAGCGGTTAAGCCTCTCCGCCTCATCGAGCACGGTCGACAGCAGTTCCGTCCGGTCCTGCTCGGGAAGCGCGGCCTCGAAGTCCCTGAGTGTTCCGGCCGCGCCCATGATGGCGGCAAGCGGCGTTTTCAAATCGTGGGAAATGGAGGTGAGCAAGGCCGAGCGCAGACGGTCTGCCTCGGCCGCAAGCTTGGCCCGGTCAACATCGGCGACGAGCTGGATGCGCTCGATGGCGACCGCCGCCTGGTCGGCGAGCGCATCGAGCAGACGCTGCTGCTCGGGCGTCAGCAGCGGACCTTGCTTATCGTTGTCGAGGCCGACAACGCCCACCGCCGTGCGTCCGGTCCGCAAGGGCAGATAGAGGCGTTTTGCTCCGGGCAGCGTGTCGGCGCCGCGCCCGGCGGCGCGATTATGCTCCCAGGCCCAGCGGGCTGCTGCAATGTCGGCCTCGGCCAGCGTATCGTCGGGTGGGTAGCCGGCTTTGACCGCAATTGTGCCGTCCTCCGGCAGAAGCAGCACCACGCGCAGCTTCAGCATCGAGGCGATCTGGAAGGCAGTCGCCCAGAGAACGTCGTCGAGCGTGCCAGCGCCGGCGAGCTTCTTTGAGAAGAGATAAATATCTTCCGTGGCGCGTGCCCGCGAGCGCGCAGCGACCGCCTGACGCTGCACGCGCGCTGTTAGATTGCTGGCAATGACCGCAACAACCAGGAAGACAGCCAGCGCAACGATGCTCTCCGGATCCTCGATCGTCAGCGTGTAGCGTGGTTCCAGGAAGAAATAGTTGAAGGCAATGGCGCTGATGAGGCAGGCATACAAAGCCGGCCAGAGACCGCCGGTCACAGCCGACGTCAGGACCCCAATGAGAAAGATGACCGCCAGGTTGCGGACGTCGAGAAACTGGTCGAGAAGGACGGCGAAGGCGAGCGAGCCAACAACATAGGCCGTGGCCCTGAGATAGGGCCAGATCTCGAACTGCCACTGCTCGTCCGCCGCCTTGACGGTCCTCGACATCGCCTCGGCGTTGCGTTCGTTTCCCGAAATGACATGGACGCTGATGTCGCCGGCATTGCGGATGAGATCGTAAGTGAGCGAGCCTTCGATCAATTCCCGCCAGCGCGATCGGGTCGGCCTGCCGATCACGATATGGGTGAAGTTGTTCGCCGTCGCATGCCGAACGATGTCTTGCGCGACGTTCTGACCCGGAATGGTCGTCACCTCGGCACCGAGCTGCTCGGCAAGGCGCAGCTGCGTCGCCAGCCGATCCTTGTCCTCCTCAGGCATGGCAGCTGAACGAGGGGTATCGACATGAAGCGCCGTCCAAGGGGCGCGGAGCCGATCGGCCAACCTTCGCGCATAACGTACACGGGCCGCCCCGCCCGGACGCGCATCGACGCAGACGAGAACCCTTTCCCCCGCCGCCCACGGCCCGGGTATCGCGTGGGCCTGCATATGGGTCAGCAACTGCTCGTCGACCCGCTGGGCAGTGCGGCGGAGCGCCAATTCGCGGAGCGCCGTCAGATTGCCCGGCGAGAAATAGTTCTCGATGGCGCGCTGGGCGGTGCTGGGGATGTAGACCTTGCCTTCCTCAAGCCGCTTGATCAGATCGTCGGGGGTCAGGTCGATGATCTCGATATCGTCGGCCTGGTCGATTATGGAGTCGGGGACAGTTTCCCGCACCCTGACGCGGGTGATCTGCGTCACGACATCGTTCAGGCTCTCGACGTGCTGGATATTCAGCGTCGTGTAGACATCGATGCCGTGCGTCAGGATTTCCTGGACGTCGAGGTAGCGCTTGGGGTGACGGCTGCACGGCGCGTTGGTATGGGCAAGTTCGTCGACCAGAACCAGCGCCGGGTGCCGGGCGAGGATGGCGTCGAGATCCATCTCCTGAAGGATCCGCCCCTTGTAATCGATCTCAAGGCGAGGAATGACCTCGTAGCCTTCGACCAGCGTCTGGGTTTCCTTGCGGCCGTGCGTCTCGACGATGCCGATTACCACGTCGACCCCGTCGGCCAGCCTGGCGCGGCCCGACATCAGCATCTCGTAGGTCTTGCCGACACCGGGGGCGGCGCCGAGAAATATCCGCAGGCGACCGCGCTCCTCCCGCTCGGCATGCTCGAGCAGCGCGTCGGGAGAGGGCCTGGTTTCGGCGGTGCGGCTGTCGTCTGGCATAAGCGTCAATCATGAACGGCGCCGGCTTCGGTGTCGATCCCGGCGCCGGTCCTTTACTTTTTCATCGCATCGTCCAGCGCAAGGTTGAGGGCCAGCACATTGACTACCGGCTCGCCGATGAATCCCAATTCGCGATCCTCGACATGGCTGTCGACAAGCGATTTGATCCTGGATTCATCGACGCCCCTGGCCTTGGCCACCCTGGCGACCTGAGAATAGGCCGCGTCGGGGCTGATATGCGGATCGAGGCCGCTGCCGGACGTGGTGACCAGATCTATCGGTACCGGCTGGTTCGGGTTTTCCGTCCTCAGCCTTTCGGCGTCAACCTTGATGCGGTCGATCAGCTTGGGATTGGTCGGGCCTAGATTCGAGCCGCCCGAGGCGGCGGCATTGTAGCCGTCGCCGGCAGCCGAGAGACGGCCATGGAAGTAGCGGTCGCTGGTGAAAGCCTGGCCGATCAGCTCGGAACCGACGAGCTTGCCGTCCTTCTCGATCAGGCTGCCATTGGCCTCGCGTGAAAACAGCGCCTGGGCAATGCCGGTCATGCCGATCGGATAGACCAAACCCGTCAGAATCGTGAAGAAGACGATCATGACGATCGCGGGTCTGATTTGATTGAGCATCGACATGGTTCCTTATGCGAGACCGAGAGCGGTGATGGCCATGTCGATCATCTTGATGCCGACGAAGGGCGCTACGACGCCGCCAAGGCCATAGACAATGAGATTGCGGCTGAGCAGCGCACCGGCGCCGACCGCGCGGTATTTGACGCCCCTCAGCGACAGCGGGATCAGCGCAATGATGATCAGCGCGTTGAAGATGATGGCTGAGAGGATAGCGCTCTGCGGCGTCGCCAGATGCATGACATTGAGCGCTTGCAGCGGCCCGGCGGTCTGGCCCGGGGCGATGTAGAAGACGGCGAATATTGCTGGGATGATTGCAAAATACTTGGCTACGTCGTTGGCGATGGAGAAGGTGGTCAGCGAGCCACGCGTCATCAGCAGCGCCTTGCCGATTTCGACGATCTCGATCAGCTTGGTCGGATCGCTGTCGAGATCGACCATGTTGCCGGCCTCGCGCGCCGCGACCGTGCCGGTGTTCATGGCAACGCCGACATCGGCCTGCGCGAGGGCCGGCGCATCGTTAGTGCCATCGCCGCACATCGCGACAAGTTTGCCTTTGGCCTGCTCGTCGCGGATCAGCTTCAACTTGTCCTCGGGCGTCGCTTGGGCAAGGAAGTCGTCGACGCCGGCTTCCGCCGCGATCGCCGCCGCGGTCATCGGATTATCGCCGGTGATCATCACCGTGCGGATGCCCATGCGGCGCAATTCGGCAAAGCGTTCTGCGATGCCGCCCTTGACGATGTCCTTCAGATGGACGACGCCGAGGAGGCGCCCGTCGCGCTCGACCGCGAGTGGAGTGCCACCCGATTTGGCGATCTCGTCGGCGATCGCCTGAAGGTCGCGGACGGTGTCGCTGCGCGTACGGCCTGTGGCAACCGTCGAGAGGTTGACGTGGGCAAGTACCGCATCGACTGCGCCCTTGCGGACCGAGGAGCCTTCCAGATCGACGCCGCTCATGCGGGTTTGCGCGGTGAAGGGCACGAACGTCGCGTGCAGGCTTGCCATGTCGCGGGCGCGGATGGCGTATTTTTCCTTCGCCAGGACGACGATCGAGCGGCCTTCCGGCGTTTCGTCGGCAAGCGAGGCAAGCTGGGCCGCGTCGGCCAGTTCCTGTTCGGTGATGCCCTTGACCGGACGGAATGCCGTCGCCTGGCGGTTGCCCAGCGTGATGGTTCCGGTCTTGTCGAGCAGCAGCGTGTCGACATCGCCGGCCGCCTCGACGGCGCGGCCCGACATGGCCAGCACGTTGAAGCGCACCAGGCGGTCCATGCCGGCAATGCCGATCGCCGACAGCAGGGCGCCAATTGTGGTCGGGATCAGGGTAACGAACAGGGCGACCAGCACCGTCACCGAGATATAACCGCCCGAATACGAGGCGAAGCTCGGGATCGTCGCCGTGGCCAGCACGAAGATCAGCGTCATGCCGACGAGCAGGATATTGAGCGCGATCTCGTTGGGTGTCTTCTGGCGCTCGGCGCCCTCGACCAACGAGATCATGCGGTCGAGGAACGTATGGCCGGCAGCCGCGGTGATGCGCACGCGGATCCAGTCGGACAAGACCTGCGTGCCGCCGGTCACCGCCGAACGGTCGCCGCCGGATTCGCGGATGACCGGTGCGGATTCGCCGGTGATGGCCGCCTCGTTGACCGACGCCACGCCTTCGACCACCTCGCCGTCCGAGGGGATGATGTCGCCGGCTTCAACAAGCACGATGTCGCCGACCTTCAGGCTGGTGCCGGGCACCAGTTTGAACTTGCTGCGGTCGCCATCGTTCAACAGCTTGGCCTGCGTCTCGGTTCGCGCCCGGCGCAGCGAGTCTGCCTGCGCCTTGCCGCGGCCTTCGGCCACCGCTTCGGCGAAATTGGCGAAGAGCACGGTGAACCACAGCCAAATGATGATCTGCAGCGTGAAGCCAAGATCGCCGCCGCTGGTAACGAGATCCTTGACGAACAGCACGGTGGTGAGCGCCGAGACGACGGCGACGACAAACATCACCGGGTTTCGCATCAAGGTGCGCGGGTTCAGTTTTCTGAAGGAACCGCCGATAGCGGGCCACAGAATGCGGGTATCCATGATGCTCACGGATTTCGACGGGCTCATTTGGTAGCTCCAGTGTCGATTTTGTTGACCGGTCGATCGTGAGCCGAACGAAGGTGCGGCGGCCCGTAAGCCAGCAGCCAGATCATGATCAAGGCTGCCGCAATAGCGAGGAATGTGGACAGCGTCGGGAAAGGAGGGGGCGTTTTCTCCCCCTCCGGCTCGGGGCGATGCCGGACCTTCCGAGGTATGATCTTGAACCAGGGCATCGCCGTTTCAGAATGTCTGACCGTGAATCATCGCCAGGTGCTCGACGATCGGTCCGACCGCCAGGGCCGGAAAGAAGGTAAGGCCACCGACGATCAGGATGACACCGGCCAGCAGCCCGACGAACAGCGGACCGTCGGTCGGGAAGGTGCCGGCGGAGGCAGGGACGGTCTTCTTCGCAACCAGCGAGCCAGCAATCGCCAACGCCGGAATAATGACCAGGAACCGGCCCATCAGCATTCCGATGCCGAGCGTTACGTTGTACCAGGGCGTGTTGCCGCTGAGACCGCCAAAGGCGGAGCCATTGTTCGCCGCGGCCGAGGTGTAGGCATAGAGAACTTCGGAGAAGCCGTGCGGACCGGCATTGGCGATGGAAGCAACGCCCGTCGGCAGCACCACCGCGATAGCGGTGAAGATCAGCATTGCCAGCGGCAGGCAGAGCACGGCCAGCATCGCCATCTTGACCTCCTTGGCCTCGATCTTCTTGCCGAGATATTCGGGCGTACGTCCGACCATCAGCCCGGCGACAAAGACGGCGATGACGATGAACATCAGGATACCGTAGAAGCCGGCGCCGACGCCGCCGACAATAACCTCGCCGAGCTGCATGTTGATGATCGGGATCATGCCGCCAAGTGCGGTGAAGCTGTCATGCATGGCATTGACCGCGCCGCAGGACGCGGCGGTGGTGATGACGGCAAACAGCGCCGACAGAGCGATGCCGAAACGGCTCTCCTTGCCCTCCATGTTGCCGCCGTCGACGCCCAGCGCATGGACCAGCGGATTGCCTGCGGCTTCCGCCCAGTAGCAGACGGCAACGCCGGCGATGAACAGCACGCCCATAGCCGACAGAATTGCCCAGCCTTGGCGCTGGTTGCCTACCATGCGGCCGAAGACATTGGTCAACGCCGCGCCGAGGGCGAAGATCGTCACCATCTGGATCAGGTTGGAGATTGCGTCGGGATTTTCGAAGGGATGCGCTGCATTGGCGTTGAAGAAACCGCCGCCATTGGTGCCGAGCATCTTGATGGCAACCTGGGAAGCGACCGGCCCGACCGCTATAGTCTGTTGCGCGCCTTCGAGCGTCGTCGCGTTGGCGTAGGCAGCGAGCGTCTGCGGCATGCCGAGATAGACATAGACCAGAGTCAGGACGATGCAGAACGGCAAAAGCAGATAGAGCGTGCAGCGGGTCATATCGACCCAGAAATTGCCGATCGATTTGCCTGAGGCCCTGGCAAAGCCGCGGATCAATGCGACCGCAATGGCGATGCCGGTCGCCGCCGACAGAAAATTCTGCACGGTCAAGCCGGCCATCTGCACGAGATAGGACATCGTGCTTTCGCCGCCGTAGTTCTGCCAGTTGGTGTTGGTCATGAAGCTGGCGGCGGTGTTGAAGGCCAGCCCAGGTTCGACGGCGGTCATGCCGGCCGGATTGTAGGGCAGGCCGCCTTGCAGCCGTTGCAGCAAATAGAGCACCAGGAAGCCGGCCAGGTTAAAGAACAGCAGGGCCGCCGCATAAGAGGTCCAGTGCTGCTCCTCGCGCTCGCTGGTCCCTGATATGCGGTAGAGCCCGCGCTCGAGCGGGGCCAGAATTGACGACAGGAATGTGCGCTCGCCGCTGAAAACGCGATACATGTAGCCGCCGAGCGGCTTGGCCAGCAGAACGACGATCCCGCAATAGACGAGGATCTGCAGCCATCCGTTGATTGTCATGGGGTTGGCTCCTTGCCAGCGGAGATCAGAAGCGTTCCGGGCGAACGAGGGCGTATGTCAGGTAGGCGAGAAGAAACAAGGTCACGGCGCCGCCGAGGATATAGTCGAAAAGCATGTTGCGATCCCTACCCTTACAGCTTGTCGCAGGCTTTGATGTAGCCGAAGCATAGAGCAAAGAACGCGATTCCAATCGCGACAACAATTATGTCCACCGCGCATTTTCCTATGTTGTATTTGTGTGTTTACTTTAACAAACTACCAAAACCGGTCGCCGCATCATATCGGCGGCTGGATACACCGCTTCGGTGAATATGGATCAAAGTGCCATAAAGGTTCGAGACGGGACGCGGAGCAAAGAAATCAAAATCCCATAAGGATTTCGCCGCCTCGGCGCTGGCCACAGCTTCAGGAGGGATGTGCACACCGGCGCGCGAAGCTGCCGGGGCTCAGTCCGCGCGGGTGTAGATCACCGCGTAGTCGTCCGCATAGGCCCGCTTCCAGCCCAGTTCGTCGAAGAACGGAATGCGGCGGTCGTCGGCGGTCAACAATGCCCAGCCTATCGTATATTTCTCGAGTTGGGCTTTCAGGATCGGCTTGCCCCGGCTGTGCCCAGTCTGCTCATCCGTTTCCGTAAAGCCATTCAGGAAGAGCTGATCCGCGCGGCCGTCGATAAACGTCCTGATGCCATGGAAGATCAGCGTACCGCCGAAATCGTAGGAGTTCAACAGATTGCCCGACAGATTATGGGTTTGGGCGAAGGCCAGTGCGTCCCTCGCCGAGGTCTTCTGGCTCGGCGCGACCGGATAGGTCGTGAAGGCGGCAGCCGCCAAAACCAGCAAAACGGCAAGTCCAGCGCAAATCCTGGAAAATTGCCGTGCGAAAAATTGTTCAAGTCCGTCGCGCTTTTCCGCCGCCCATTTCTCGGCTGAAAGCGCTGGATATTGTTGCGCGACCTCAACGGCAAGGACCACCGGGACAAGAAGAAAGAACAAGTACATGAACCGTATGTGGGTGAGATAGGCGTGCAGCGTGAAGACAAGGAACAGCGCCTTGGCCCAGCCAATGCGCAATCTCGACACGAGCAGCCCGAAAAACGCCACCAGCAGGGCCACCCCCTGGAGGGTGTGCCGCGAGGCGTCGAAGGGTTGCCACTCCGCAATGTAAGGCACCGCCTCATTGCCATAGGCCACCGTGAACGTGGCGAGTATGGCCTTGACGCCATAGGGATTGAACAGGCTGACCAGCGGGCAAAGCAGCCCGAAAGCGGTCCACTTGGCCAGCAGCCGGGGGTTCGACAAGCGCGTGCGCATGACGAGATCGAGGCCGGCGAAGGCGGCGATGACGAAACCGAAGGTGAAGGTGGCATGGAGATTGGCCCACAGGCAAAGCAGCGTCAGCAGCCACAAAGGCGGCGCTTTCTCGTTGCGTGCGGCCTGGAAAAGACCGGCGGTCCAGACGACGATGATGGGCAAGGTAAAGATGTGCGGCCGGGCGATATAGATTGGCCCGATCAAGAGCGCGAGAACCAGCGTCAGTCCTATCGCCAGCGTCGGCTTCAACCACGCGCTGAGATACCACGACGTCAAGAAGATCGTGAGCGCGATTACTGCAGTCGCCAGCAGCACCACGCCGTTCCAGCCGCCGGTTTCAAAGGCAATTGCAAGGAGAAGCTGACTGAACCATTCCTTGGCGATCCATGGCTGGCCGGCAAAAGTGTAGGAATAGACGTCGACGGTGGGGAATGTGCGGCTTGCCAGCATATCCATGCCGACCTTGATGTGCCACCAGCTATCAGGATCCTGCAGGAGGGAGGTGGCAAAGGCGAGGAGCGCCGCCGCCATCACGACCGCCGCCAGCAGGCAAAATACCAACCTCACATGCCGTACATCGCCTATCGACCGCTTCGCCTCACCAGATATCCCGCGCATATGGCATCCCTGAGCCGCGATAGCGGAAGGGATAGGCCGAATTTGTTAGAAAACCGATAAGCTGCAGGATTGCGGCAACAACCCTGTGCCGCGTCCAACCGGCTCGGCGACTCAGCCCTCGGCCTTGAAGTTCTTGGCTTCCTTCTCGACCTTCGGGCTGTCCTTGCCGTGCTTGCGCATCAGATCCTTCGCCTGCTTCGGCGAAACGTCGGTGGTTTCGGCCAGACGCAGAGCCTCCTTTTCGTCCGGATCGCGCGTCTTGCGGTCGGCCATTGCGGTTTTCTTGTCAGCCATTACGACGCTCTTATGCTTTCGGCGATTTCGTTCAGCACCTTGCGGTCGGTGCCGTGACGCTTGATCAGCGTGCGTGCCTGATCCGGGGTAATGCCCGCTTCCTCGGCGAAGTGACGTACCTCGTAGTCTTCGCCGCCCGCCACTTGTGAGCGGTCGCGACTGTCGGTCTTGGTTTTGTCGTCGGCCATGGCAGCTCTCCTCATCTCGACGAGAGCATAACGGGCAAGATTTCAGCAAGTTCCTTCGAGCGTGCCGCCCAATACCGTCTTCGGGCATGACCCGGCATGAGCAGCGGTTTTGTTCAAAGCAGGGGCTTGGTGCCAGGTCGGCCTTCATGCACAAACAGGCTGGCCTCTTTGGCGCTGCCAACCGCCCGCCACTGCTCCTGGGCGCAGCCTGATGTTCGTTCCAGATTGTTTTATTGGGACCGATGGTCGAACACGACGCCCATGGTCCTACCAACGGCCGTCATGACGATAAGCTCGACCAGATCGTCGTCACTGTTGCCGCAGGCCGGGGCCGTCCTGCGAACGATGTCCAGCATCGCCCTCGTCGATATGGTGTCGCCGGCACCGAACCGTGAAAGCGCAGATGAAACAAGCTCTTGGGCCGTCAAGTCGGCGACAGTCACCCTCTGCACCACGTTCATTGGCTTCCTCCCACCATGAACTCTCTCCGGGGAGAATGATACGCCGAACGTCGCGTTTCGCCAGCAAAATGGTGGTCCTACCAGCGCGTGGGCAGCGACCGAAATCGTCGGTTTTGCGGGAGGCAGTCCGGGCGGGAGGCGGCAGCGCTTTTGTGCCATGCGACTTCGCCATAGGCCCAATCCCGGTGGCCGGGATCGGTCTCAATTTTATTTACTGGCAGTCTGATGTTTGGCGTGTGGTCTGCTCGGTTGCGGCCGAAAGCCAGCGCAGCAAGAACCACGGTGCGGGCAGGACTGGAACGGTTCGTCGTTTCCCGCAAACGCCGAACCGGTCTGTCTTTTTTGTGACGCAACTCCGGCCGGAACGTTCACAGGTTTTCCTGGAATTGCTTGTCTTGTGACTCTAGGCGGCCAGATCGCTCGGAAGCTTGCCGCCATTCTCGGCCAGCTTTTTCATCAGTGCGTCGTGCAGCCACAGATTCATCGTTACAGTGTCGTTCATATCGCCGGTGTAGTTCAGCTCGTGGGCAAGCTCCTTGCGGGCGCCAAGGCTGCTGTCGATATTCAGGGCCTTCATCAGGTCGACGATCGAATTCTTCCAGTTGAGCTTCTGCCCCTTCGCGGCCACGGCCTTGTCGAGAATGGCAGCGATGTCCGGGGCAGAGGACAGCGCGGCCGGCGCGGCCGGAGCCGGGGTTGCAGCCGGGGCGGATCGGGTAGGCGCCGTCGGCTGGGTGGCCGTGCTCGAAGCAGGCGCGGGAGACGGTTGCGCCGGCGGCGCTTCGGCCGCAACCGCGTTTCCGAAAATCGCACCTTTGATACTGTCGAAAATGCCCATTGCTATCTCCTGTGTTGGCTCGACGGTGTGTTGCCTTGACGGTCGGTGAGGCGACCGTTGCCGAATGCCGCATTGAGCGCCCTGGTTGTACCGGACCACGAACGCAACGCAGGGGCAACTCAAAAATGGCTAAAGGGTAAAGGCTTGGTTGCATTGAGGAATCGGCCCAGTGATCCGGCCCGAGAGTAGAATAGGTCGGATCGCGGACCAACAAATCGTCACGCGCAATGGACGAGGGAATGGTTGCCAGCCAGTTTTGCTGACGCAGACTAGAAAAATCATCTAGATTCGTGTTCGCAATTCGCTGAGAGGAACGAAGCCATGACAGCAGTCGTCGCATCCGACAGGCTCGAACGTTCGCCGGTTTGGGCAGTGGACGATCCGTCGGTCAAATGGGCCGGCGCTTTCGCGGTTTACGGCGGGCACGGCACCACCCAGTCCTCGGTCATTGTCTACGAGATCGAGCCCGGCAAGCGGCTCGGCTGGCAACACCCACGCCACCGAAGAGACGCGTTCTTTGCGGCGGCGATGTTCATGCAGACATTCGACGGCGTCATGCTGCCGCCGCAAATCCCACGTCCTCGGCACGCCCAATCGTGCGGGCTGAATGCGTGCCGGCGGGAATCAACAGGCCTGCGGATATCGGACTTGGAGCTGATATGAGGGCGCGGTTCGGCGTCGTTACGCGCCTGGGTCACCGGCGGATCGGCTGATGGCGCCCGTGAAGGTCGACCCCGCCAAGGTGCGCGAGTTCAGGGATGCCGAAAGCTTCCATGCCTGGCTTGGCGAGCATCACGACAGCGAGGACGAAGTCTGGATCAAGATCCATAAGCTCGATTCGGGGCTGCCGTCGATCACGCCGAAGCAAGCCATCGACGTGGCGTTGTGCTGGGGCTGGATCGACGCGGTGCGCAAGGCGTTCGACGGCAAAAGCTATCTGCAGCGCTACACCCCGCGCGGCAAGAAGAGCACCTGGAGCCAGATCAATGTCGACAATGTCGCCCGGCTGATCGAGGAGGGCCGGATGACCGAGCACGGGCTGAGGCAGGTCGATGCGGCCAAGGCCGACGGCCGCTGGGCGCGCGCCTACAAGAGCGGCAAGGAGATGAAGATCCCCGACGACCTCCAGGCGGCAATAGACGCCGAGCCCAGGGCAAAGGAGATGCTGGCAAAGCTCAGCGGGCAAAACCGCTTCGCGCTCGCCTTCCGCATCCACAACATGAAGACCGAAGCCGGGCGCAAGAAGAAGATCGCGGCGTTCGTGGCGATGCTGAAGCGCGGCGAGACCATCTATCCGCAACGAAGTCGCGATTCTGGATGAACATTTGGCCGCGTTTGTGTGCTGCGTCTTGTGCTTGTCCCTTGCGGCGACTCCCAAAATGCGGCCGGCTCAGGCCTCCGATCCTGGCGATGTCGCCGACGATTGTTTTCGACGAGCGTCGCCCGGCACTTCGACACCATCTCTCATTCGTTTAGTGGATGCAGGAAAAAGTCTCGTCCTCACAGTCGGCATAGTATATTAGCAGGCGCTGTTATGAGGTTTTTGCCCGTTCAGGAACCGACTGGCACGTGGGCCGTGTTTGATGCGACCGTGGACGTGCCTGCGGATTTCGCTGGCAGTTGCCTTATCGGCTTGCCGCGGCAGCGGGCGGAGTGGCTCGCAGCAAGAGCCAATCGAGATGCTGCAAAAGGCACTTCGATTTGCCGGTTGTCAGCTGCCGGACCGGCACAAGCCGCGGTTCTTAGACTTAGACCGATCGGAGAGATTTCGATGATGCACGAAAGGGAAATGGCGGCTGCTTTGGCAGCCAGGAACCAGGAAGCGGATATTCGTGGTGTCTTCGACATCACCAACAAAACCGATGCGCCAATTGGCTCTCGCCGATTGGGCGAGGCTATCCACTTTGTCGCCAATGCACCTATCGTTGGCTATGATGTTCACGCCGCCGTCATCAGATATGGCCCACTCGGAACCCCCAGCCTCAGAGCTACAGATTGCGCGCAGCTGTGGGAGAAGTTCGGCGAGGCCTTGCTGGAACACTGACGGGCAGGCCTTTGGCGCGTATGGCACCACGATTGTGCAGGACTTCCTTAGTGAGAACGACATGGATGCCTGGCGGGTGATATTGCAATTAAATTAGGGTGAGCGCATATTTTTTGCCGGCTGGACTCGCAACCGGCCAGGCCCGGCGGCCGGCTGCCGACGGGCCGTCAGGCCGGCGGCAAATGGTGCCGCCGGCCCGACGGTCCCCTTGGCAAGATCGCCGGAACCAGAGCATGATGCGGCGGCAAAACGGGTTTGGGGGAATGACATGCCTAAGGTTTCAGAGCTTTTTTTCAAGACAGCCATCGTCTTTCTTATTCTGGGAATTGCAGCTGGCCTGCAGATGGCAATTTCAGGCGATCACGGCGCGTTTCCGGCTCACGCGCACATCAACCTGCTGGGGTGGGTCACCAGTGCAATATTCGGCGGCTATTATGCGCTGAACCCGGCGAAGGCTGCCCGCAGGACGGCGATGATCCACTACGGCGTCTACAATCTCGGCCTGGTCGTGATGCTGCCGGCGCTTTACCTGATGCTGCAGGGAAATCCGGCGCTCGAGCCGATCGTCGCCACCGGCTCGATGATTGTCGCTGTCGCCGTGCTGATCTTTGCCTTCGTGGTTTTCTCCGCCGAAACAGAGCGCTCAGTCTCGGGAATACCAGCGGTCCCGCGGTAGACGGGGCGGCGATAGTGCCGAGCCTATCAATGCCCGTGCTTCTGGTGAAGCGCGGGCCGATTGGTTGTAGGCTGATCTGAGGCAAGAGTGCGGCGAGATGAAAGCCGCTCAGTAGCCTTCGCGCGCCCCTCTGCCTGCCATGCTGCTTATCGCGGCCTTCATTTTGGCGTTGTGCCTGCGTCCCTAGGAAGGTGAAAATATCGACACTTCTTGGATCTTCGCCGAAATGACTGCCTTGTGCTTTTGGGGCGCAACGCCCAGCGAGCGCAGGTGCGATGTTGATGCAGCCTTGTTGTTGGCGACGCAGCATGACGAGGTCATCGTCAAACGACGGTAGAGCGCGCGGACCTACTGTTGCGCGAGCCGGTCCCCGAGCGTGTTTGCTTCGGCAAATCTTGCCAGCGATTGTTCGACTTTCTGCGCCGAGGCGTCTGTGCGCTTGATGTGCCGTATCATTTGCTGCCTCAGCAGCGCGAGCCTTGCGACGCGATATTCGTCGCCGTATCTCGCAGTTTCAAGGTGGAGGGTCGCGAGCATCATGGGTCAATTCTTCCGATCGATCTTCGTCATGCGTTCCCGGGCCTCAATCACGCGTTTTTGCTCAGACCGTATGCGGTCGCACAACGCGAGATTGACGGCGACACAGCCATCGTTCAACAACAGTTCATTCGCACGCTTCAGCGAGCGCTCGGCCCGTTTAACGCGCAGCCTGGCATTGGCCAGTTCGAAGCTAAAAATATCAATCATCATCATACCGCTTCGTTTGCGGTCCCTTCGATTGTTAAGCGGCGTCGATCCCATTTGTTCCGACTGCACGCGGCGCAGCGCCAGGAAGGAGCTTGTCTTTCGCCCGTGCTGGGCCGTTCGCGATGGCGGGGCATGCTAGATGGGCGGGCTGGTGGAAGGCGAAGGTGTGAAGGCCTGGCCCGTAATCACGTTCTGTTCACTCTGGCTAATGTAAGCTGGCCGCCTAGAATTCGCCGCGAAGGTGTTTGACGCGGAGCTTCACACCAGGCTTGACCCACTGCGCCGCGAGCACAGCCATGTGGTCACCGTGGCTCGAGTGTCAGCAGATGTGGTAAGGGTGAGTGTCGGCGAGTAGCAGAGGTCCAGCAACAATGACTTTGAGGCGAACCAGAGCTTACGGCACATCCGGCTTGGTTCTAGCGGTTTGCACTGTGTTTGCTGGGCAGAACGCCGCTGCCGCTCAAAATTGCGACGCAGCCGCGACGCCTGGCGTCAATTGGCAAGAGTGTGACAAAAAGCTTCTCATCCTAGATGGACAGGACCTGAGCGGGGCGAACCTGTTCGGTGTTGATTTCACTTCGACCGACCTCAGGAACACCAATCTCGTTGCCGCAAATCTTGAGAAGGCAACGCTTGTGCGTGCTTCACTGGCCGACTCGACCGCCAAAGGCGCCCGGTTCGACAGAATCGAGGCCTACAGGACCGACTTCAGCCGTATGGACGCGCAGGGCGCTGTGTTTGCGAGCGCGGAAATACAGCGCTCGAATTTCCAGGACGCCAATCTGACCAATGTTGATTTCACAAAGGCAGAATTGGGGCGTGCGCAGTTCCATGACGCCGATATCAGCGGCAGCCGCTTCTCGTTTGCCAATCTCGCACGGGCGGACTTCCGAGGAGCGACGTTCACCGCGCCGATAGACTTTGACCGCGCCTTTTTCTTTCTGACCCGTATCGAGGGCCTCGACCTTTCCAATTCGGTGGGTCTGTCCCAGTGGCAGCTCAACATGGCTTGCGGAGACGCCCGGACCGAGTTGCCTTCTGGCTTGACGAGGCCTGAAGATTGGCCCTGTCAATTCCAGCAGGAATAGTTGTCGGCAAGCGAGCTGCGGCAATGCTGCATCCGACAGGATTCGAACCTGTAACTTTGTGCCGCGGACATGCCCATTAAGGTCGAAGCCACCACCCGAGACGGCGAACTCCGGATATCCCTGTCTAATGCCGGAGAGCCCATTCCGCACGAGACAATGCAGGGGATCAGCATTAAGGCATATAATCCTCCCGTTGCGGCGAGCCCCTTCAACGGAGAATCGCCATGACTCGAAAGACCCTCGCCGACACTCTGTCCGCCCGCGAAACCATCTATGTCAATTGTGCGCACCCGATGTGCTGCAAATCGACGAAACTTTACATCCAGGCGCTGATTGACAGGCTCGGCCATGACCACGGCTCGATGCATGACGACTTGGTCGGGCTCTTTGTCTGCTCAAATTGCAAGGCTGCCGGCCGTGACCGACCTTCTTCGCATGCATTCCTTACGAAGGCCATCAGCGGGCGCGCAACTGGAAGCCAACTTTCGAACGAAGGGGCTGAAAGTGGCCGGCGCCGCTTGGGGGGCGTTGGGGTAGATTGCCTGTAGGCGCCGGCGGGGCGGATTGGGGTCCGCAGACGCGAATCCTGGGGGCTGCCCTGCGGTTTTTTCCGGACACTCCGATACCCAAGCAAAGTCAACAAAGGGGCGGCGGCATGGTGGCCGAGCTTCATCGTTTGCGGACGTTAGGAACGGAAAGGCCGCAACTCACAAAGCGAAACAATAACAGACGCTTAAGTGGGTATCTGGCGGAGAGAGCGGGATTCGAACCCGCGTTACGGTTTCCCGTAAACACACTTTCCAGGCGTGCGCCTTCAACCACTCGGCCACCTCTCCGTCTTTAGCATTTTCGACGCGGCCGGTTTCGCCGCGCGGGTTGGGGAGATGCATCTCCTTTGGGATTCCGGACCGGAATTCCGGCCGTGGGCGCCGTCGACCAGCGGATACCCTTTCCCCGCACCTGAGCCGTCAAAGCAACAGGCGCGGGGCTCATCTAGTCGATCCGGTGCCGAATGCCAAGACATAACGATAGTCTATTCGCTTTGCCGGATACGGATGCTCACCCCATGTTACCGGAGCACCCGTAGGGAGCCTATCGAAAGGGGCGGCCGAGGTGTGCTCGCCGTCCGGCGCGCCGCCGGTTCCGGCGAACCGGCGGTCGCGGGTTCAACTTCGCGTGTCGCGATTGCAGGCGAAGCAAGTAGATCCTATTTAACAGTCCACACGACATTCTGATAATCTCCTGGGGAGGAAGGGTCCGGATGTTCCGCTTCATCTTTCGTCTCGCTGCAATGGTCGCGCTGTCGGTTTCGGTCATCATGGCCGTGCTCGATGCGACCCGGTCGGTGGCGGCTTCGGCGCTGGTGATGACACCGCTTAATTCCAGCTGGCTCGCGGTCTCGCCGGATACGCGCAGCGCCTTCGAAAGCTTCGTCCGCGACAAGGTCAATCCGCTGCTGTGGGACGGCGCCATCGCCTGGGTGCTCAGCCAGCCCGGCTTCGCCGTGTTCGCGGTGCTGGCGTTCATTCTTTACGCCATCGGCTACAGGCGGCAGCGCCCCAGCGGGCGGTTCGCCGCGACCTGACATTTCCAGCCTGACCCGGTGTTCCCGTGCCGGGGAAGGCTCAACCAAGAAGAAAAGGAAACCGCACTATGTTTCTCAGCGACATGCTGAACAAGAAGCTCAACCTGCCGAAGCCCTCCGAGGCGCTGCCCGGCCGCGACCGGCCGATCCCGACCGCATCGAAGCACTTTGTCTCGAACAGGCCGCTCAAGGGTCCTTATCCCGAAGGGATGGAAACGGCGATGTTCGGGCTGGGTTGCTTCTGGGGCGCCGAGCGCCTGTTCTGGCAGGTCGAGGGCGTTTGGGTCACGGCGGCCGGTTATGCCGGCGGCGTCACGCCCAACCCGACCTATCAGGAAACCTGCACCGGCCTCACCGGCCATGCCGAAGTCGTGCTCGTCGTCTACGATCCCAAGATCGTGTCCTATGCCGAGCTTTTGAAGCTGTTCTGGGAAAGCCACGACCCGACGCAAGGCATGCGCCAGGGCAATGATGTCGGCACCACCTACCGCTCGGCGATCTATACGTTCAACGACGCGCAGTACCAGGCGGCGCTCGCCTCGCGCGATGCCTATGAGGCTTCGCTGCGCGGTGCCGGACGCGGCAAGATCACCACCGAGATCGCACCGGCGCCGGAATTCTACTTCGCCGAGGAAGACCACCAGCAATATCTGGCGAAGAACCCCTACGGCTATTGCGGCCTGCAGGGAACCGGCGTCTCCTGCGCCATTCCGGCCGCCGTCTCCGCCTGATTTATGCCCCTGACGCAAGGAATATGCTGGGGCGCCGCGATGCGGCGCCATGCTTTTCCAAAGGGTCAAAATTCCACGTGAATTTTGTTTCGGGCCGTGCCAGATTGACCGGAAGCGGGAGGAAGACACTCCTGCCTGACGCTGCATGCCTGCCGGAGAACCGGGCCGGCATGCGGTGCATAATGGACAGATAACCGACAGGGGTGTGGATCACATGAAACGTATCGTTCTCGGCCTTATGGCCGCAGCTGCAATGGTTCTTCCGGCCTTCGCCGCGGACATTCAACCCGCGATCCTCTATGATCTCGGCGGCAAGTTCGACAAGTCGTTCAACGAGGCATCCTTCAACGGCGCTGAAAAGTTCAAGACCGAGACCGGCATCCCCTATGTGGAATTCGAGGTCAGCAACGCCACCCAGCGCGAGCAGGCGCTGCGCCGCTTCGCCGAGGACGGCCGCAATCCGATCGTCATGGCTGGCTTCTCCTGGGCCGACGCGCTTGACAAGATCGCCACCGAGTTCCCCGACACCAAATTCGCCATCATCGATATGGTCGTCGACAAGCCCAATGTCCGCTCCCTGGTCTATAAGGAGCAGGAAGGCTCGTACCTCGTCGGCGTGATGGCGGCGATGGCTTCCAAGACCAAGAAGGTCGGCTTCGTCGGCGGCATGGATATTCCGCTGATCCGCAGGTTCGGCTGCGGCTATGTAGGCGGCGCCAAGGCGGCCGGCGCCACCGACGTCATCCAGAACATGACCGGCGATACGCCGGCAGCCTGGAACGATCCGGCCAAGGGCGGCGAGATCGCCAAGACGCAGATCGACCAGGGCGCCGACGTAATCTACGCAGCGGCAGGCGGCACCGGTGTCGGCGTGCTGCAGGCAGCGGCCGACGCCGGCAAGCTCGGCATCGGCGTCGATTCCAACCAGAACGGCCTGCAGCCCGGCAAGGTGTTGACCTCCATGGTCAAGCGCGTCGACGTTGCCGTCTACAACACCTTCATGGATGCCAAGAACGGCAAGTTCACGGCCGGCGTCAACGATCTCGGCCTCAAGGAAGGCGGCGTCGACTACGCCATGGACGACAACAACAAGGCGCTTGTCGACGACGCGATGAAGGCAGCGGTCGAAAAGGCCAAGGCCGACATCATCGCAGGCACCATCAAGGTGCACGACTACATGTCGGACAATGCCTGCCCGTATTGATTGATCGACATTGCAGACTGACGAGCCGCCGGGTGAAAGCCCGGCGGTTTTGCATTGTCAGCCGCTCACCAGTGCGGCGGCTTGGTCACCGGCACGTCGGGTGCGGCCTGTTCCTCCAGCGCCAGGAAGCGCTCGGCCAGCGCATCGAGCTTGCGCTGCATGCGCTCGATCACCTTCCACTGCTCGGCGATCTGGCCTGACAATTCCTCGATGGTCTTCTCCTGCTCGGCGGCGCGGATTTCCAGCGTCGTCAGCCGGTGGTCGGGCATGTCGGCGGGCATGGTCATCTCAAATCCTCGATCAGGCGATTGTGCAGGCTGCGGCCACGTTGGAAATTGACAAGCATGGCGGGATTTGTCGAGAGTGAACCCTGCTCCGGGCAATTGGCATAGACCCAATTGGCACAGACTGGGCGTCATGCTAGGCGTTTGACCAAGCGGTAAAAAAATAACAGTGGGAACAGGCTGCATGGCGCAAGCCGCAATCGAGCTGATCGGCATCGACAAGAGCTTTGGCGCCGTGCGCGCCAACCGCGACATCAATCTGGAGATTATGCGCGGCACCATCCATGGCATCGTCGGTGAGAACGGCGCCGGCAAGTCGACGCTGATGTCGATCCTCTATGGTTTCTACCAGGCCGATTCCGGCGAAATCCGTGTCGGCGGCCAGCCGGCATCGATCAAGACACCGAATGATGCGATCGCGCTCGGCATCGGCATGGTGCATCAGCATTTCATGCTGGTCGACAATTTCTCGGTCCTGGAAAACGTCATTCTCGGCGCCGAAAGCGATGCACTGCTGAAGAAGAGCATCGCCAAGGCGCGTTCCGAGCTGGAACGGCTCGAGCGCGAATACGGGCTCGAAGTCGATCCCGACGCCGTCATCGAGGAGTTGCCGGTCGGCCTGCAGCAACGCGTCGAAATCCTCAAGGCGCTCTATCGCGGCGCCGAAATCCTGATCCTCGACGAGCCGACGGGCGTGCTGACGCCGGCCGAGGCCGACCATCTGTTCCGCATCCTCAGGCAGCTGAAGGAGCAGGGCAAGACGATCGTGCTGATCACCCACAAGCTGCGCGAGATCATGGCGATCACCGACACCGTCTCGGTGATGCGCCAGGGCACGATGGTGGCGACACGCGAAACCAGGAAGACCACGGTCGAGGAACTGGCGGAGCTGATGGTCGGCCGGCGCGTGCTGCTGCGCGTCGAGAAGGGCGAGGCGAAGGCCGGCGGCGTCAAGCTCGCGGTCAAGAACCTGACGGTCAAGGATTCCCGCGGCGTCACCATGGTCGACGACGTCTCCTTCGACGTCCATGCCGGCGAGATCGTCGGCATTGCGGGCGTCGCCGGCAACGGGCAGTCCGAATTGCTCGAGGCGATTTCCGGCATCAGGCATGCCGTTTCGGGCTCGGTCATGCTCGACGGCAAGCCGATCGACCTCACCGGCGCCGCCGACCCTGGCGAGCTGCGCGAGCGCGGCCTTGCTCATGTGCCGGAGGACCGCCATCACGTCGGGCTGGTGCTGGCCTTCGAGGAGAACGAGAATTCGATCCTCGGCTACCAGGACGATGAGCGCTATCTGAAGGGGCCGTTTCTCGACATCGACGCCATCCGTGACGATGCCCGGGACAAGATCGTCAAATATGACATCCGCCCGGCGGACTGCCGCCTCAAGACCGCCAATTTCTCCGGCGGCAACCAGCAGAAGATCGTGCTGGCGCGGGAAATGGAACAAGATCCCGGCGTGTTGATCGTCGGCCAGCCGACGCGCGGCGTCGATGTCGGCGCCATCGAATTCATCCACAAGCGCCTCATCGCCATGCGCGACCAGGGCAAGGCGGTGCTGGTGGTTTCGGTCGAACTCGACGAGATCCGCTCGCTGTCCGACCGCATCCTGGTGATGTTTGCCGGCCGCATCGTCGGCGAACGCGGCCCCGACGCGACCGAGGGCGAGCTCGGCCTGCTGATGGCCGGCGTCGAGCAGCGCGAGGCGGCGGAATGAGCACTCCCTATGCTAAGCTCCCGGCCTGGGCCGACTACGTGCTGATCCCGCTGATCAATCTGTTCGTCGCCTTCGTCGTTGCCGGCTTCGTCGTCATATTGGTCGGTGAGAATCCGTTGCGCGCGGCTGTCATCCTGGTCGAGGGTGCCTTCGGTCGCGGCCAAGGCATCGCGTTTACACTTTTCTATGCCACCACCTTCATCTTCAGCGGGCTTTCGGTGGCGGTTGCGGCGCATTGCGGCCTGTTCAACATCGGTGGCGAGGGCCAGGGCTATATCGCCGGTCTCGGCATCGGCATCGTTTGCCTGGCCTTCGACAGCGTGCTGCCCTGGTGGCTGACCTTCCCGATCGCGATTATCGCCGCCGCGGCGATGGGCGCGCTGTGGGCGCTGATCCCGGCCTATCTGCAGGCCAAGCGCGGCTCGCACATCGTCATAACCACCATCATGTTCAACTTCATCGCGGCCAGCGTCATGGTCTATGCGCTGGTGGGGATGCTGAAGCCGCCCGGCTCGATGGCGCCGCAGACGCGCACCTTCCTCGAAGGCGCGCAATTGCCGAAGCTCAACTGGATCATCGAATTGTTCGGCGCCAAAATCCGTTCGGCGCCATTCAACGTCAGTTCCCTGCTGGCGCTGGCCATGGCCTTTCTGGTGTGGGTGCTGATCTGGCGCACGAAGCTCGGCTACGAGATGCGCACCTATGGCCACAGCCCGAAAGCGGCGCGTTATGCCGGGATTTCGGAAATACGCATCATCATCATTGCGATGATGATCTCGGGCGCGCTGGCCGGCATGATGGCGCTCAACCCGACGATGGGCGACCAGCACAATGTCGCGCTCGAATTCGTTTCGGGCGCCGGTTTCGTCGGCATCGCGGTGGCGCTGATGGGTCGCCTGCACCCGGTCGGCATCGTGCTGGCGGCGATCCTGTTCGGTATGCTCTACCAGGGGGGCGCCGAACTCGCCTTCGAAATGCCGGCGATCAGCCGCGACATGATCGTCATCATCCAGGGCCTCGTCATCCTGTTCGCCGGGGCGCTCGAGCATATGTTCCGGCCCTATGTCCAGGCGTTGTTCGCCTCGCTCAGCCCGAAATCGGTCGGCATGGAAGCGGTCAAAGGGAAGGGCGCCTGAGATGGATTTCTTCAACGCCATCGTACAAGTCCTGGACTCGACCATCCGCCTTTCGGTCCCCTTGCTGCTCGCCTGCCTCGCCGGCCTCTATTCGGAGCGGGCCGGCGTCTTCGACATCGGGCTCGAGGGCAAGATGCTTGTCGGCGCCTTCGCCGGTGCGGCCGCCGCCTCGGTCTTCCACTCGGCCTATATCGGCCTCGGCATGGCCATCCTCATCTCGGTTGCCTTCGCGCTGATCCACGGCTTTGCCTCGATCACCCATCGCGGCAATCAGATCGTTTCCGGCGTCGCGATCAATTTCATTGCCGCCGGATCGACGATCATGCTCGGCCAGGCCTGGTTCCAGCAAGGCGGGCGCACGCCGGCGCTGGCTGCCGGCGAGCGCTTCGAAGCAATCATCTGGCCGGGCGCGGATGCGCTCAGGGGCGTTCCGATTCTCGGGCCGATCTATTCGGAACTCATCTCCGGCCACTCCGTGCTGGTCTATCTCGCCTTCCTGGCCGTGCCGTTCACCTGGTGGGTGCTGTTTCGCACCCGCTTTGGGCTCCGCCTGCGCGCTGTCGGCGAGAACCCGGCCGCGGTCGACACCGCCGGCATCTCCGTCGCCTGGCTGCGCTATCGGGCGCTGATTTGCACCGGCGTGCTCACCGGCATTGCCGGCGCCTATCTGTCGATGGTGCAGAATGGCGGCTTCGTGAAGGACATGACCGCCGGCAAGGGCTACATCGCGCTGGCCGCGCTGATCTTCGCCAAATGGAAACCGGTCAACGCCATGTTCGCCTGCCTGCTGTTCGGCTTCCTCGATGCCGCGTCGATCCGCCTGCAAGGCACGCCGCTGCCGCTGATCGGCAAGGTGCCGGTGCAATTCATGCAGGCGCTGCCCTATGTGCTGACCGTCATCCTGCTTGCCGGCTTCATCGGCAAGGCAATCCCGCCGCGCGCCGGCGGCGTGCCTTATGTCAAGGAACGCTAATATATCATGGCTCATGATCTGTTCGAAGCGGCGAAAGCCGCCATGGCCAAGGCCTATGCGCCCTATTCGAAATTTCCGGTCGGCGCGGCGTTGCGCACCGAAGACGGCCGTGTCTTCACCGGCGCCAATGTCGAGATCGCGTCCTATCCAGAGGGCTGGTGCGCCGAAACCACCGCGCTCGGCCACTACGTCATGGGCGGCGGCGGCAAGATCACGGAAATCGCCGTGATCGCCGAACGCGTGGCAAAATGCTCGCCCTGCGGCGGCTGCCGGCAGCGGCTGGCCGAATTCTGCCGGCCGGAAACGAAGTTCTATCTCTGCGATGACAGCGGCGTGGTCGAGACCGTGACCATGGGCGAGTTGTTGCCATACGGGTTTGAAGGCGATGTGCTGAAATGAAGGAAGCGCTCGATCACCTCGTCGAAAGGCTGGATGGGTTGGCGCCGACCACCGCCTTGGTGCTGGGGTCAGGGCTTGGCGGGCTCGTCGACCAGGTCGAGGATGCGGTGCGCATCTCCTACGCCGACTTGCCGGGGTTTCCCCGAAGCGGTGTCAGCGGCCATGCCGGCGAGGTGGTGGCGGGGCTCTTTGCCGGCACGCCGGTGCTGATGCTGTCCGGCCGCGCACACTATTACGAGCACGGCAACGCAGCGGCGATGCGGCCGGCGCTGGAAGTGCTCGCCGGCCTCGGCATCTTCCGGCTGATCCTCACCAACGCCGCCGGTTCGGTCGATCCCGGGATGGGGCCGGGCTCGGTAATGCTGATCACCGACCATATCAATTTCTCGGGGTCCAACCCGCTGATCGGCGAACCGAGCGACCGCCGTTTCGTCGGTCTGACCGAAGCCTATGACGCCGGTCTCCGCTCCGCCATAGAGCAGGCGGCGAAGGCCACCGGTACCACGCTGCACAAGGGCGTCTATATGTGGTTCTCCGGCCCATGCTTCGAGACGCCCGCCGAGATCCGCATGGCGCGCGTCATGGGCGCCAACGCGGTCGGCATGTCGACGGTGCCGGAGGTCATTCTCGCGCGCTTCCTCGGGCTGCGCGTCGCCGCCTGTTCGGTCGTGACCAACCTTGCCGCCGGCATGACCGGAGCCGAGCTGTCGCACCAGGAGACCAAGGACATGGCGCCGGTCGGCGGAGCGCGGCTGGCGACCATCCTGCAGCGTGTTTTTCAGGACGGGCTTCCGGAGCACAGGGTCGACGCCTGATGCTTCCCCAGGAAATCATCCGCCGCAAGCGCGACGGGCAGAAGCTGTCGGCTAAGGAGATCGCGTTCTTCATCGAGGGCCTGACCGCCGGCACCGTTACCGACGCGCAGGTCGGCGCCCTCGCCATGGCGGTATTCTTCAACGGCATGAGCCGCGACGAGGCGGTTGCGCTGACTATGGCGATGCGCGATTCCGGCGATGTGCTCGACTGGTCGGATCTGCCCGGCCCGGTCACCGACAAGCATTCGACGGGCGGCGTCGGCGACAATGTCTCCTTGATGCTGGCACCGATCGTCGCTGCCTGCGGCGCCTATGTGCCGATGATTTCCGGCAGGGGCCTTGGCCATACCGGCGGCACGCTGGACAAGATGGATGCGATCCCCGGTTATATCAGCCAGCCGGATGTTGCGCGCTTCCGCAAGACTGTGCTCGAAACCGGCTGCGCCATCATCGGCCAGACCGCAGACCTTGCACCCGCCGACGCCAGGCTCTACGCGATCCGCGATGTGACGGGAACGGTCGAATCGGTGCCGCTGATCACCGCCTCGATCCTGTCGAAGAAGCTGGCGGCCGGCCTTGGTTCGCTGGTGCTCGACGTCAAGGTCGGCAACGGCGCCTTCATGGAGAAATCGCGCGACGCAACCGCGCTGGCCAACAGCCTGGTCGAGGTCGCCAAGGGCGCCGGCCTGAAGGCATCGGCGCTGGTCACCGGCATGAACGAGCCGCTGGCCTCCGCCGCTGGCAATGCGGTCGAGGTGCGCAACGCCGTCGATTTTCTCACCGGCCGCTTTCGCGACCGGCGGCTGGAGGACTTGACGCTGGCGTTGGCCGCCGAGATGCTGCAATCGGCAGGCTTGGTGTCGTCCAACCAGGACGGCCTGCGCCGCGTCGCCGAGACGTTGGCCGGCGGCCGCGCCGCTTCCATCTTCGCGCGCATGGTGGCGGCACTGGGTGGTCCCGCCGATTTTGTCGACAATCCGGAAAAATATCTGCCGAAAGCGGCAACGGAATTCGCGGTCAAGGCGAGCGCGAACGGCTTTGTCTCTGGCATCGCGACGCGCGAGATCGGGCTTGCCGTGGTCGGGCTTGGCGGCGGGCGGACGCGGCCCGACGACAGGATCGATCACGCCGTCGGCATCACCAGACTGTTGCCGATCGGCGCCGAAGTGCGGGCCGGCGAAGCGCTGGCGCTAGTCCATGCCCGCAATACCGGGGATGCCGAAGCGGCCGCGGCCGTCGTGCTTTCGGCCTATATGATCGGCCCTTCCAAACCGGCCACGGAGAAAACCGTCATCCGGCGGATCCTGCCGCGCGGATAGAGCCCATTCCGATGGTATCGGATCGGCTCTATCTTTCTTTGGACCATGATCTTGTCCGACGACCGGTGCCCTTTTCGCTGGCGTGGACCTGCGGTTCAGGATCACGGCCTACTGGACCAGCAGCAGCGTGCCGTCTTCGACCTGGTATTTTTCGAGCCGCTGCAGAAAGCTCATGCCGATCAGGTTGGTGTGCAGCGCCCTATCGTCGAGCACGACGGCCTCGACGCCCTCGACGGTGATCCTGCCGATCTGCAGGCGATCAATCGTCACCACGGCGGCCTTGATCGCACCGTTGGCGGTGTTGACCTGATGGCTGAAGTCCGTCGGATTGAGCGAGATGCCGATCCTGCGCGCGGTCGAACTGTTGATGGCGACGAGCGTCGCGCCGGTATCGATCATGCCGTCGATCTGTCGGCCGTTCAACTTGAAGACCGACATGAAATGCCCGCGCGCGTCCGCGGTGACGACGACCTTGCGGCCGAGCGGCTGCGGCGTCGCCGGCCTGTCCCGAACGGCGGCGAGATTCAGGTCGGTTTGGGTGTCGGCCTGCCTAGCTCCGATGGCGGATTTCAACAGCCGCTCGATAACCTGTGAATTGGACTGATATACGATCGGCAGCGATGCCGACGTTCCGGCAAACACGCCAAGGATGAGAAGCTTGCGCAGCATGGACCGGCCTTTGTGGTTGCCGATCCTTAGTCCGACATGGTGTTTGCCGCTTTAACGACTGCGGAAACCAGCCGTTTGCGTAAACAATCGGTAAACGGATCTATTTGGTGCCGTACATGCGGTCGCCGGCATCGCCAAGGCCGGGCATGATGTAGCCCTTCTCGTTGAGCTGGCGGTCGATCGAGGCGGTGAAGACGGGAACATCGGGATGCGCATGGGTGAACCGCTCGAGGCCCTCTGGTGCCGCCAACAGGCAGAGGAAGCGGATGTTGGTGGCACCGCGGCCTTTCAGCTTGTCGATCGCCGCGATCGCCGAATTGGCGGTCGCCAGCATCGGGTCGACGACGATCACCAGCCGGTCGGCGAGGTCGCCCGGCGCCTTGAAGAAATACTCGACCGCTTCCAGCGTCTCATGGTCGCGGTAGAGGCCGATATGGGCGACACGCGCCGCCGGCACCAGATCGAGCAGGCCTTCGAGCAAGCCGTTGCCGGCGCGCAACACCGAGGCGAAGACCAGTTTCTTGCCCTCCAGCGTCGGCGCCTCCATCGTCTCGATCGGCGTCTCGATCGTCGTCGTCGTCAATTCCAGGTTGCGGGTGACCTCGTAGCCGAGCAGCAGCGAGATCTCGCGCAGCAGCCGCCGGAAGCCGGCCGTCGAAGTCTCTTTCTTGCGCATGATGGTCAGCTTGTGCTGGACAAGCGGATGGTCGACGACGGTGACGCCCTTCATGGTGTTCTCCAACTGCGCAAGTAAATGGTGAATGGTGAATAGTGAATAGTGAACTGGTTTGCGAGTCCTTGGTTGCGCGGCAAAGCTCGCGGTTGACGGACCGAAGCGCCGGGTGAGCCATTCACCATTCACCTGCCCTTGGCGCCGAGCCTGCCGAGCAGCGCCGCCCTGGTCTTCCTGTCGACGAAGGCTGCCTCGATAGCCGTCCTGGTGACGGCGGTGAGCGCCTTGTCGTCCATCGCAAAATGCTCGGCGGCGATGTCGTATTCGCGTTTCAGCGAGGTCCAGAAATAGGGCGGGTCATCGGAGTTGAGCGTCACCTTGCAGCCCGCCGCCTTCAAGGCGGGAAAGGGATGGTCGGCGAAACTGTCAAAGATTTTCAGCGCGATGTTGGAGCCGGGGCAGCATTCGAGCACGACGCCTTCGTCGGCGATGCGCCGCACAAGATCGGGGTTCTCGATGGCGCGCACGCCATGGCCGATGCGAGACGGGCGGATGTGGTCGAGTGCCGCCTCGACGCTCTCCCAGCCCATCAATTCGCCGGCATGCACGGTGATGCCGAGGCCGGCCTCGCGGGCGATCTCGAAGGCCCTGACATAATCTTCCAGATCACCTATCCGCTCGTCGCCGGCGACGCCGAAACCGGTGACCAGCGGATGCCCACAGCGGGCGGCGAAACGTGCCGCCCGTTCGATCGATTCGACACCGAAATTGCGCACGCCGGTGACGATCATGCGGCCTTCGATGCCGGTCTTCGCCTTGGCGCGGGCCATGCCTTCGCCGAGCGCGTCGGTATAGGCCTTCGGCGACAGCCCGGCCTTGCTTGCATGGTCGGGCGAGGTGAAAACCTCGGAATAGATGGCGCCGTCGCGGGCGAGGCTGGTCAGATAGTGATCGGCCAGCCGCGCATAGTCTTCTTCAGTGCGGAACAGGTCCGACGAGAAGTCGTACGCGGCGAGGAAAGAGGTGAAGTCGTGCCAGACGAAGGAGCCGTCCTGGATGTAGGGCGAGGCATCCTTGCCGTATTTCTCAGCCTGGCGGAGGACGAGTTCAGGCGCCGCTGCCCCTTCGATGTGGCAGTGCAGTTCTGCTTTCAAAGGCATTCAATTATCCCGTCAGGCTTTTTTCTTATGACGCAAGTTCCTGTCGGAACCGTGTGACACTTTTCCGGAACCTGCTTCGAAGCGCGGCCGAACACCGCGCCTTAAACAATAGCGCCCGCACCATCGATCGGCTATGGTCCCGCCGATTTTATGGCGGATCAAAACGATGTCGGTTGAAAGAACCACTGCTGCGGGCGGCATGGAAACCTCCTATGGTTTCAAGCGGGTAGGACCAGGCGACAAGCAGTCCCTGGTCAATGATGTTTTCCACAAGGTGGCGAACCGCTACGACCTGATGAACGACCTGATGTCGGCCGGGTTGCATCGGTTGTGGAAGGACGCCATGGTTGCCTGGCTCAATCCACCGAAGCGGCCGGGCTGGAGCGTTCTCGACGTTGCCGGCGGCACCGGCGATGTCGCCTTCCGCATCGTCGAGGCGAGCGGCAAGCACGCTCATGCAACGGTTCTCGATATCAACGGCTCGATGCTCGCCGTCGGCCGCGACCGGGCCGAGAAAAAGGGCCTGTCGGCAAATACCGATTTCGTCGAAGCCAATGCCGAGGAACTGCCTTTTGCCGATGCTACTTTCGACGCCTACACCATCGCTTTCGGCATCCGCAACGTGCCCCGCATCGATGTGGCGCTTGCCGAAGCCTATCGCGTGCTGAAGCCCGGCGGGCGCTTTCTCTGCCTTGAATTCTCCGAGGTCGAGATGCCGCTGCTCGACAAGGTCTACGAAGCATGGTCGTTCAACGCCATCCCGCGGATCGGCAAGATGGTGACCGGCGATGGCGAGCCATATTCCTATCTGGTCGAATCGATCCGCAAATTTCCCAATCAGCAGAATTTCGCGACGATGATTTCGCGCGCGGGCTTCGAGCGCGTCTCATTCCGCAACTACTCCGGCGGCATCGCCGCGCTCCACTCGGGCTGGAAGCTTTGAAGCTGGCCCGTATCTTTCGTACTCAATGTGCTCTTCGCCGGTCTAGGAAATCGGCGGGGCAAAGCCAGCCATGAGCAGCATCGGCGCTGGTTTCAGGCTCGTGCGGGCCGGCTGGGTGCTGGTCCGCGAGGGTGTCATCGCGGCTTTGCCCGGTGACGAGCTCTTCGGCTTGCCGAAATTCGGCTGGCGCATGGCCCGGCTGTTCACCCGCCGTCGCGCGCTTGCCTATGAGCGTGGCGACAGGCTGGCCAAGGCGGTCGTGCGGCTCGGCCCGTCTTACGTCAAGCTCGGCCAGTTCCTGGCGACACGGCCGGATGTCGTCGGAAACGATATCGCGCTTGATCTTGCCATGCTGCAGGACAAGATGCAGACGTTTCCGAAGGCCGAGGCTGTCGCCGCGATAGAGGCCTCGCTCGGACGCAGGGTCGACGAGCTCTATGTCAGTTTTGGCGAGGCCGTCGCCGCCGCCTCGATCGCCCAGGTCCATACCGCCGAAATCCTGCAGAACGGCGTCGTTACCCGGGTGGCGGTGAAGGTCATCCGGCCGGGCGTGCGCCGCCGCTTCTTTCGCGATCTCGAGAGCTATTTTCTCGCCGCCCGGCTGCAGGAAAAATACATCCCGTCGTCGCGCCGGCTGCGGCCCGTCGAGGTGACCGAGACACTGGCCCAGACGACCAAAATCGAAATGGACCTGAGGCTGGAGGCGGCGGCTTTTTCGGAGCTCGGCGAGAATACCAAGGACGATCCCGGCTTCCGTGTGCCGTCGGTCGACTGGGAGCGCACCGGTCGTGACGTGCTGACCATGGAATGGGTCGACGGCATCAAGATGAACGATATTGCCGGCCTAGCCGCCGCCGGCCACGACCTGAAGGCGATTGCCGCCAACCTCGTTCAGTCGTTTCTGCGCCATACGCTGCGCGACGGTTTCTTCCATGCCGACATGCACCCGGGCAACCTGTTTATAGAAGCCGACGGCACCATCGTCGCCGTCGATCTCGGCATTGCCGGCCGGCTCGGCAGGAAGGAGCGCCGGTTCCTCGCCGAAATCCTCTACGGCTTCATCACGCGCGATTACCAGCGCGTCGCCGAAGTGCATTTCGAGGCCGGCTACGTGCCGCGCCAGCACAACGTCGCAGCTTTCGCCCAGGCGATCCGGGCGATCGGCGAACCCATCCACGGCCAGCCGGCCGAGACCATCTCGATGGCCAAGCTGTTGACGCTGCTGTTCGAGGTGACCGACCTGTTCGACATGGCGACGCGATCCGAACTGGTGCTGCTGCAGAAGACCATGGTCGTTGTCGAAGGCGTCGCCCGCACACTCGATCCGGCCTTCAACATGTGGAAGACGTCGGAGCCGGTGGTCAGCGGCTGGATTGCGCGCAATCTCGGCCCGCGCGCGCTGCTGGCCGATGCGCGCGACGGCGCCAACGCGCTGCTGGCGCTGGCCCGTCAGGCGCCGGACCTCGCAGCCCGTACCGAGCGGCTGTCGCGTGAGATCGACCTGATGGCCGAAAACGGCCTGCGCTTCGACGAGGGGACGGCGGACGCGATCGGCAAAGCCGAGGCGCGCCACACCCGCTCCGGCCGGCTGGCGCTGTGGGTGATCGCGCTGACGCTGGTGTATATCGCCTGGAAGCTGCTCTGATTGCAATGACAGCAGTGCTGTCATTGCAATCACGCCGCTTGTCGCTTATGTTAACGGCGAGCAGCTACGCTATGAGCACTATCACAATCCGTAATCTTGATGACGAAGTGAAGCAGGTGCTGCGCGAACGCGCTGCCGCGCGCGGCGTTTCGATGGAGCAGGAAGCGCGGGATGCCTTGCGCAAAGTGACGATCCCCGAGAGCAAGCTCCAGAACGGGGAGTGGCGGCTGAAAGCGTCACGTGACGAGATCTTGGCGCTCGGACGGAAATCAGAACACCCCATTGACCTCAAGGCGCTTACTGATCACATGTGGGATGAGGGACTTCTGTGACCGTTGCAGTTGATACGTCTGCGTTAATCGCAATCATCGGCGCAGAGCCGGATGCGGCTGCATTCGTCGATGTTTTCGGCACCTCATCTGCTGTACTGATAAGCACTGCAACACTTCTGGAGGCACATTGTGTGGCGAACCGGTCCGGCGGTGGCATCAACCCCGCCGAACTTCAGGTGCTCATCGATCGCCTCGAACTGACGGTCGTTCCTTTTGATCTGGCTCAGCTCGAGGTCGCACGACTTGCCTACTCTCGGTACGGTCGCGGATCCCGCCATCGTGCTGACCTCAACATGGGCGACTGTTTCGCCTATGCCCTGGCCAAGACCCGAAACCTGCCGCTACTTTTCAAGGGTGACGATTTCATCCATACCGACATCGAATCGGCGCTGAAGCCGGCATGACATTGGACAAGAACTGGCCTCGGGCATGACCCTCTCCAGCAAGCGCATCCTGCTCATCATCGGCGGAGGCATTGCTGCCTACAAGGCGCTCGACCTGATCCGTCGGCTGCGCGAGCGCGGTGCGGCAGTGCGGGTGGTGATGACCGCCGCGGCGCAGGAATTCGTCACCACGCTGTCGGCCGGGGCGCTGTCCGCCGACCATGTTTTCACCGAACTGTTCGACCGGCAGGACGAGCACGATATCGGCCATATCAGGCTGTCGCGCGAGGCCGACCTTGTGGTCGTGGCGCCGGCCACCGCCGACCTGATGGCAAAGCTCGCCAATGGCCATGCCAACGACCTTGCCTCGACCGTGCTCATCGCCACCGACAAGCGAGTTTTGATGGCGCCGGCGATGAACCCGAAAATGTGGGCGCATCCGGCGGTCCGCCGCAACCGTGCGGCGCTGAGCAAGGACGGCGTCGCATTCGTCGGCCCGGCGAAGGGCGAGATGGCCGAGAGCAACGAGGTGGGCGAGGGCCGCATGGCCGAGCCGCTGGAGATCGTCGCCGCGATCGAGGCGCTGCTCGACGGCCGGCCAAAGCCGCTGGCAGGCAGGAAGATCATTGTCACCTCCGGGCCGACGCATGAGCCGATCGACCCGGTCCGCTACATCGCCAACCGGTCGTCGGGCAAGCAGGGCCACGCCATTGCGGCGGCGCTAGCCAGGCTCGGCGCCGATGTGCGTCTCGTCTCCGGTCCGGTCGGCATTGCCGATCCGGCCGGCGTCGCCACGCTGCACGTCGAAACGGCCGTCGAGATGAAGGACGCGGTCGAGCAGCTGCTGCCGGCCGACGCGGCAGTGTTCGTCGCGGCTGTCGCCGACTGGCGCACTCAAAGTTCGGCCGGGGAAAAGATCAAGAAGGTGGCGGGCGAGGGGCCGCCGGCGCTGCGGATGGTGGAAAATCCCGATATTCTTGCCGGTGTCGGGCATCACAAAAAGCGGCCGATGCTGGTGGTCGGTTTCGCTGCGGAGACGCAGGATCTGGTCAGGAACGCCGAGGCCAAGCTTGCAAAAAAGGGGGCCGATCTTATCGTCGCCAATGATGTCTCGCATGAAGATGGTGCTCCGGGCGTGATGGGCGGCGACCGCAACAAGGTACGGATCGTCTCAAAGGCCGGCGTCGAGGAATGGCCAGAGATGAGCAAGGATGAGGTGGCGACGCGGCTCGCGGCACTGATCGCCGAGCGGCTGAAGACGGTCGTCGTCTAGTCAATCTCCCCTGCGAGGGGGGAGATCGGCAGCTTCGCTGGCGGCGCCCCCGAAATCCGCAAGGCGGCAAGGCATCCCAGGATCCCGAGCGGGATAAACGCCAGGAACAGCCAGGCAGCGACGTTTGCCGCGGCCTCGCGGTTCAGGCCCTCTGAAAAGCCGCTGGCGTTGGCTACGATGCCGGTCAATGCCGCACCCACGGCATAGCCGATGCGCTGCATGGTCGGCACGGCGGCCGAGGCGATCGTCTGCTCGCCCTCCCGCGCCGATGCCACGATTACGCGCGTGACGAACGGCCAGGCGATGCCGAAGCCGCCGCCTTGCAACAAGGCACAAAGCAGGATCAGCGGGATCGAGCCCGCCGGCACAGTATAGGCGAAACCGGCAACGCCCGTGGCGATCATCAGCGCACCGCCGACAATGATCAGCCGCTCGCGTTCCGGCGGCGCATTGGCGACGAGGATCGACAGGATCGACCAGGCGATCGATTCGCCGGCGATGATGTAGCCGGTGGTCAGGATCGGGATGCCGTGCAGGCTGGTCAGCAGCAGCGGTCCGTAGACGGTAAAGGAGCAGGTCGCCACCGAGAACGCCGCGACCATGGTCATGCCCGCGCCGACCGGCGAGCGCCATGAGAACAGCCGCGACGGGAACAGGCGCGAGCGCGGCTTCAGTGCGTCGATATAGATAAACAGCGCCAGGCCGATCAGGCCGAGGCTGAGCAGCAGCGACGAGCGCAGCAGGGCGATGTCGACGCCGGCGGTGGCTATCAGCACGACGCTGACGGCGAGGCAGCCAAGAGCCGCCAAGGGGAAGGGCGGCGCCGAGCCGCCGGTCGCCTGCGGCCTTGTTGCTTCAGGTGTATCGAGCACGAGGAAGCTTGCCAGCGCCATGGCCGTGCCGCCGAGGGTGAAGACGCCGAAGGCCCAGCGCCAGGACAGCAATTCGGTCATGACCGCGCCGAGCACCGGCCCGCTGAAGGCGGCGACACCCCAGACCGCCGACATGACGCCGAAAAGCTGCGGCCAGATCGCGCGGGCAAACAGCCGCTCGACCGAGACGAAGGCCAGCGACACCAGCGCGCCGCCACCGAGCCCCTCGATCAGGCGGCCGCAGAGGAACAGCGGCATCAAAGGCGCGGCGGCGCAAACCAGCGCGCCGCCGGCATAGAGCATCGCGGCGACCATCATGTTGGTGCGCAGTGCGACATAGCTCACCAGCCGTCCGGCGGCCGCACCGGCCACGATGGCGCCGAGCTCGTAGATCGCCAGCGACCAGCCCACCAGTTGCACGCCGGCGAGCTCGCCGACCATGGCCGGCATGACCGTTGCCACCATCGTTTCGTTGGTGGCGTGCAGCAGGATGCCGAGGCTGATGAAGCAGAAGCGCGCCAGATCGCCGCTCGCCCACAGCGCGCGCCAGTCGACCCTGTTTGTGCTTGTCTTGGTCATCCGGCCCCCCAGGCTTTCTTAGACGCTGGTCTAAAGTATTGGAGCGTTCTTCACGTCCAAATGAGTACATGCCGCAGTATGGGAGGACTTCTAGAACCTCAACCGCAGTTGAGATCAAGCGGCTTTGATCGCCGTTGGCGTGGCGGATTTCAAATTGTGCGATGGGGGACGATCACGAAGCGTTGAGATTCTGGTCAGACCGAAGACAAGCAATATTGGATCGCCGCAATCTTCGGTCACGATAACGGCATGAACACAGTTGCCATGCCGTGATCTTCGAGCGCCGCAACTTTGAACATCAGGGCGGCCCATTCTCCGCGGAGTGGGCCTGCCGGAAACTATGAGCCTTCGGCAGCTATTCGCAGGCCGACACCTACGCTCCCCGCCGCTCGGGAGCCATGCTACGCCGCTATTTCAACGAGTGGATCAGATCCAGCGAGGTGACGGCGACCGCCAGGTTGACGCCGGTCTGTGCCTGGACACTGAGCGGCTGCAGCGAAAAGGCGCTGTCGAGGCCGCCGACCAGGAGATTGGCGCCGCCACCGGTGACCACGCTGGCCTCGGCGTTCACGCCATAGTAGCTGCCGGCAAGGTCGCCTTCATCGTGGTTGCGGGTCGCCGCCAGAACCGCCCATACCAGCTGGCCCTGATGCGTCCGGCCGACATCGACGCCGAGCTTGGAAATCACCCCGGTATAGACTTCGGAGGGGCCGCCACGATGTGGACGAAAGACACAGGAAACACCCTTGTTGGAGGTGACGAGATAGGCCGTGCCGCCGTCGATGGTGCAGTCGAGCACGCCGAGCTGGAGCTTGCTGGCGCTGGCGGGAGCGGCAACGACGGTCGTCGCGAGAGCGGCGGCACAAGCGAGTTTCTTGATCATGGCAGGGTCCTTTCGAAATTGCCTTGTACAAACGGCTGAGCACGCCGAGCGTTCCGCCGAAAACTTGGCGCCAGCAACGCAAGGGTAAACGCAGGGTTGTCGGGGCGCGGAAAGGGCCGCCCGATTAACCGGCCGCTCAGCCGGTGCTGGTGCGGGCCAGGCCGTCCTTGGCCGGCTGGTAGGTCGGATTGAGGTGCACGGCCTCGCGGTAGGATTTCGCGGCCCTGACCTTGTCGCCGCGCCGCTCGTAGATCAACGCCTGGTTGGACCAGGCCTCGGCATTCTTGCCGTCGAGCTTGATGGCCATGTTGAAGTCGGCGAATGCATTGTCCTCGTCGTTCATGGCCAGGTAGGAGAGGCCGCGCCCGTTGTAGGGCTCGGAGGCGTCCGGCGCCAACGAAATGGCAGTCGAGAAATCCTCGATGGCAAAGGCGTGCTGGCCCTGGCTCTGGTAGATCAGGCCGCGATTGTGATAGGCGCGCGCGTCGGTCGTGTCGAGCTGGATGGCCTTCTGGAAATCGTTGAAGGCTTCCTGCACCCGGCCCGCCCTGCGGTAGAGATTGCCGCGGCCGATATAGGCGGCGTCATAGTTGGGATTGATCTGGATCGAGCGGTTGTAGTCGGCAAGCGCGCTCGCCTGGTCGCCGAGGAAGCGCTGGATGAGCGCGCGATTCGAATAGGCCTGGTAAAAATTCGGATTGAGCTGGATGGCGGTGTTGAAGTCCTTCAGCGCCGCCTGGTACTGGCCGCCGCGGCCATAGGCCGAGCCGCGCACATTGTAGGCTTCCGGATCCTGGGGGTTGCGCTGGATCACCGCCGATAGCGAGGAGATGTTCTCGCTCGAGGCTTGCGCCTTGTCGATGTTGTTGAACTCGCCGGTCGGAACGCTCTGGCAGCTGGCAAGCGCCATCCCGGAAAGCAGGGCTGCCGTCAGGGCGAGGCCGCGCCACGCGGTTCTGCGCTCTACGGTAATTGCGTCCATGTCTGCCCTGTCCTTACTGCGCCGTCTGGTCCGTTCCCCCTCCGAACCGGCATCTCTCCCAACCGGTCCTTTCGGACCGGGTCTACATCACAACAAAAAAGGTGGCGGCGATTCCGCATCGCGCCACCCTGGATATCCTTGGAAAAGGACGAAAAATTGGCGTCAGAACCGCGGCGGACGCGGGGCACCGGCACCGGCAGCACCGGCCGCGACCGGACGCGGCGTCATCGGCAGCAGGCCTTCGCGCTGGGCACGCTTGCGGGCCAGCTTGCGGGCACGGCGCACGGCTTCCGCCTTTTCACGGGCGCGCTTCTCGGAGGGCTTCTCGTAATGTCCGCGCATCTTCATTTCGCGGAAGATGCCTTCGCGCTGCATCTTTTTCTTGAGCGCGCGAAGCGCCTGATCAACATTGTTGTCGCGGACGAGTACCTGCACGGGCAATCCTGTCTTTCGGGTTTGAAATCAACAGGCAAGCGGCCATAGCCACAAGCCTCCGCGGCGCGTTACACCACGAATTGGGGCGGCTGATAGCAGAATCAAGGCGCTCTGTCCACTGCCGATTGAGTGGTGGTGCCGACCCCGAAACGAAAAACCCGCCTCAGCGGCGGGTCGTTGGTCTGAATCAGCACCATACCGAGTTTACTAGCATAGCTGCCGGCACAAAGCAAGAACAAAATTCGCCTTGGGCCAGATAGGCGACGCTACGCCGTGGCCAGGTGGAGCTGCTCGAAACCCTCGAAGAACTCGCCGTAGTCGCAGGTTATCTCCTCGCCGGCGGCGATGTCGCGGGTCGCAGTGGCCCCGCCATATTGCGAAAAGTCGGTGTTCGGTTTGTCGGCGTGGTTCATGAAGCGGCCATTGTCGACCTCATAGACCATGAAGCCCGGCCGGTCCGGACTGGGATAGGCATATCTGTCGAGCAATTCCTTGAGGTGCGGCGGCGCCGTCTCGTATCTTTCCACCTGGATCAGCCGGTCGAAGTCCGGATCGAGCCGCCAGATCTGCGCCCCTTTCCGGATCGGCTCGGCGGCGAACACGCCGACGCCTTCGATTGCGCTTGCGGCGATATAGGTCCTGATCAGCAGCATGTTTCCAACCCATCTTCGAGGAGAAGACGGAATCGTCAAATCGCCGGGAAAAGCAAGACCGGTTTTCAGGCATTGCGGCTGGCGGGCCTCACCGACCGCGAAACGCTTCACGTGCGGGTGATCGAGACGCCGCCGTCGGCGAACAGGGCCGCGCCGGTGGTGAAGCTCGATGCATCGGAAGCCAGATAGAGCGCCGAGCGGGCGATCTCGTCAGGCTCGGCGACGCGCTTCAAGGCATGCAGGTTTTCAACGAAGGCTCGCGATTCAGGGGTCTTGAACGTTGCCGAAGGCGTGTCGGTGCCGCCCGGCAGCAGCGCGTTGACCCGCACGCCTTTGGCGCCATATTCGGCGGCCAGCACCTGCGTCAATCCGATCAGTCCGGCCTTGCTCGCGGCATAGCTGGTCATGCCGGGCATGCCGACCGTGTGGCCGACAAAGGTGGAGGTGAAGATCAGCGATCCGCCGCCGCGGTCGACCATCGCCGGCACCTGATATTTTGCGCCGAGAAAGGCGCTGGTCAGGTTGGTGTCGAGCGTCTCGCGCCAGCCCTCCAGCGACAGCTCCGAAACCGGCCCGGTCTTGCCGACCGAACCGGCATTGTTGAAGGCGATGTCCAGCCCGCCGAATTTCTCGACCGCGAGGTCGACCAGGGCCTTCGCGTAGGCTTCGTCGCGGACATCGCCGGCAAGGGCGATGGCGGTGCCGTCGGCGTCTTCGATTTCGGCAACCAGCGCGTCAAGCTCCGCCTTGCGGCGGGCAGCGACGACCACCTTGGCGCCTTCCTCCGCAAACAGCTTGGCCGTGGCGCGGCCGATCCCGGAACTGGCGCCTGTGACGAGGGCAACTTTGTTGGCAAGTGTGAGCATTTTCCTGCATCCTTTTCGCGCCGGCCCTTGCCGGCAATCGGGATGCTTGGTCGCAAATCGAGGCGGCGCGAGCCACCCGATACCTGCGAGGTCGTGTCGGCCTGGACTATTGCCTAAGCAGCCAGCCGAGCCGATCGAGCGAAAATGCGTAGCTGACGGCGATCAGCAGTGCGACGGCTATGCCGGCTGTCGTGCAACCGGCCAGGTGGAATCCGGCAGCGCCGCCGAACAGGATGACGAGTTCGAGCACCAGCCGCAAACCGCCCGGCACCGGAACCGGCGCCCGCCCCGAGCGGCTCGGATCGTTCGGCACCGCGAAGATTCCCCAGAGCGCGGCGGCGCCGAACGGCAATGCCACGGCAAGGATCCAACGCCACATGCCCGCTGAGAGGCTCCAGCCCGCCATGCCGAGGCCGAGCAAAGCGGCGAGCTCCAGCAGGAAGCGCAATGTCAGATTCCACCAGACGTTACCCACCGCCATAATCCTCCGATCGTCAGTCAACGGATAGCGCTCGAAGGCAATTGCATCAACCTGCCCGCATGCCTCTTCTCCACCATGGCGCAAAACGGCAAGCCCCGTCGCAAACAGTGCAAGGCTGGCAGCGCCGTTTCGCTAGTGATACAAGCTCGCGCGCCGGGGTTGGCTGATCTGCCCGGCCGTCATTTGCGAGGCCTGCGACGTTGAAGAAATACTCGGTATTCGCCATCGCCCGCGAGGCCATGCGCGGCCACAAGGGTTGGGAGGAACAGTGGTCCTCGCCGGAGCCGAAGAAGGAGTACGACGTCATCATCGTCGGCGCCGGCGGCCACGGCCTGGCCACCGCCTATTATCTCGCCACCGTGCACGGCATCACCAACGTCGCGCTATTGGAAAAAGGCTGGCTCGGCGGCGGCAATACCGGCCGCAACACCACCATTATCCGCTCGAACTATCTCTACGACGAGAGCGCCGGAATCTACGATCACGCGCTGAAGCTGTGGGACGGGCTCAGCCAGGAGCTCAACTACAACGTCATGTATTCGCCGCGCGGCGTCATGATGCTGGCCCACAACATCCACGACATCCAGGTGCTGAAGCGCCACGTCCATGCCAACCGGCTGAACGGCATCGACAATGAATGGCTGACGCCGGAGCAGGCCAAGGAATTCTGCCCGCCGCTCAACATTTCGCGCAATGCGCGCTATCCGGTGATGGGCGCCTCCCTGCAGCGCCGCGGCGGCACGGCGCGTCACGATGCGGTCGCCTGGGGCTATGCGCGCGGCGCCTCGGCGCGCGGCGTCCACATCATCCAGAATTGCGAGGTCACCGGCGTCAAGCGGGCGCCGAACGGCGCGGTCACCGGCGTCGAGACGACGCGCGGCTTCATCGGCGCCAGCAAGATCGGCGTGGTCGCCGCCGGCCACTCCTCGGTGATCATGAACATGGCCGGCGTGCGTATGCCGCTGGAAAGCTATCCACTGCAGGCGCTGGTGTCGGAGCCGGTCAAGCCGGTGGTGCCCTGCGTAGTCATGTCGAACACGGTGCATGCCTATATCTCGCAGTCCGACAAGGGCGAACTGGTCATCGGCGCCGGCACCGACCAGTATGTCTCCTATTCGCAGACCGGCGGGCTGCACATTTTGCAACATACGCTCGATGCGATCTGCGAGATGTTCCCGATCTTCACCCGTATGAAGATGCTGCGCTCATGGGGCGGCATCGTCGACGTGACGCCGGACCGTTCGCCGATCCTGGCCAAGACGCCGGTGCCCGGCCTCTATGTCAATTGCGGCTGGGGCACGGGCGGTTTCAAGGCAACGCCGGGTTCGGGCCATGTCTTTGCCCATACGATCGCCAGGGACGATCCGCACCCGATCAACGCGCCTTTCACCATCGAGCGCTTCCGCACCGGCCGCCTCATCGACGAGGCGGCGGCGGCAGCGGTGGCGCACTGATGATGACCGAGATGGCCGTCGCCATGCCGCTGATGCTCGCCGGCGAGCAAGGCCTGTTCCATTTTCCGTCGCCGGACGAGGTGCGCACGCAGCCGATCAGCCGCGCCGAAAACGAGACCGAATGGCCGTTTTCGGTCGACGACGGCATTCTGACCTGCGTCTGGAGCGGCGGACAAAGGGTCGTCTCGTTTCTTGAAGGCCGGCCGGCGGATCTGGACAACGACGAGCAGTTCGAGCCGCGCGTCGTCATCGTCACGGTCGATCCGGTCCTGCTGACGATCGGCAACATGGCCAACCGCGACCTCTTCAGCCCTGCGGCAAGCATCGAGGAGCGTATCCGGCTCGTCGCGCCCTTCGTGACCTTGGGCCAGAGGCTTTGCGACCAACCGGCCGGCGCCCGCGTCGGCCACGGCGAATTGTAGGACCAACCATGCTTCTCATCCGCTGCCCCTATTGCGAGCAAGAGCGTCCGGAGCTCGAGTTCCGCAACGCCGGCGAGGCGCATATTGCGCGTTCCCCAAACATCGCCGGCGAGAGCGACGACGATTTCGAAAAGTTCTTCTTCATCCGCTCAAATCCCAAGGGCATCATCTATGAGCGCTGGCGGCACATGCATGGCTGCGCGCGGTTCTTCAACGCCGTGCGCGACACCGTCAGCGACAGGTTCCTGATGACCTACAAGGCCGGCGAGCCGAAGCCCGTAAAGCTGCCGGGAGCCACCAAATGAGCGCGACATTCCGCATTGCCGGCGCCGGACGGCTCAAACAGGCAAAGATAGCTGGCTTCAGCTTCGATGGCCGTTCCTATACCGGTATCGAGGGCGACACGCTGGCCTCGGCGCTGCTCGCCAATGGCGTTCATCTCGTCGGCCGCTCGTTCAAGTACCACAGGCCGCGCGGCTTCCTGTCGGCCGGCGCCGAAGAGCCGAACGCGCTGGTCGAGATCAAGCGCGACGCGGCACGCAGGACGCCGAACGTCCGAGCTACGGTGCAGGAGCTCTATGACGGGCTGACCGCGCAGTCACAGAACCGCTGGCCGTCGCTCGCTTTCGACATCGGTGCCGTCAGCAGTATTGCCTCGCCGATGCTTTCGGCCGGCTTCTACTACAAGACCTTCATGTGGCCGAAGACTGCATGGAAAAACCTCTACGAACCCAAGATTAGGGCCGCCGCCGGCCTTGGCGTCGCTCCCGACCAGCCGGACCCCGACCATTATTCGGCGCGCTTCGCCCACTGCGATGTGCTGGTGCTGGGCGGCGGTGCCGCGGGTATCGCCGCGGCATTGGCCGCGGCTGAAACCGGGGCGCGTGTCATCCTTGCCGACGAGCAGGCGGAATTCGGCGGCAGCCTTCATTTCGAGAGCGGCGCCAGGATCGATGGCCAGGACGGTTTTGCCTGGGCGCAGTCCGCCGTCGCCAAGTTGAAGTCGATGGACAATGTCCGCGTGCTGCCGCGCACCACGGCGTTCGGCTATTACGCGCAGAATTTCGTCGGGCTGGTCGAGCGCGTCAGCGACCATCTGCAGAACCCCGGCCGCGACCTGCCGCGCGAGCGGCTGTGGCAGGTTCGTGCCAAACGGGTGGTGCTGGCGACCGGCGCCATCGAGCGGCACATGGTGTTTGCCGAAAACGACCGCCCCGGCATCATGCTGGCGTCGGCGGCGCGCACCTATCTCAACCATTACGGCGTCGCCGTCGGCAGGAATGTCGGCGTCTACACGGCAAACGATTCCGCCTACGCGGCGGCGATCGACCTGAAAAAGGCCGGCATCAACGTGGCGGCGATCATCGATCTGCGCGACAACCCGACCGGGCCGGTGATCGACGAGGCGAGGGCGCTCGGCATCGAGGTCAATTTCGGCCGCGCGGTGATACGCGCCGGCGGCAAATTGCGGGTGTCGTCGATGACCGTGCAGCCGAAGAATGGCGGCGGCGAACGCACCATACCGGTCGACGCGATCCTGATGTCGGCCGGCTGGACGCCGTCGGTGCACCTGTTCTCGCAATCACGCGGCAAGGTCGCCTTCAACGACGAGACCAAGCGCTTTGTGCCCGGAATTTATGCGCAGGACTGCGTCTCGGTCGGCGCCTGCAACGGCACCGACGGGCTGTCGGCGACCATCGACGAAGCCTACGCCGCCGGCGCCAAGGCGGCCAAGGACGCCGGCAGCAGGCCGGCCAAGGGCACCAAGCCGAAGGTCGACGCCGGCGAAAGCTGGTCGCGCGGCATGCTGGGTGCAGCACCCGGTGCCGGCGCCGACACGACGGTGAAGGCGTTCGTCGACTTCCAGAACGACGTCACCGCCAAGGACATCCGCCAGGCAGTGCATGAGGGCATGCGCTCGATAGAGCACGTCAAACGCTTCACCACCAATGGCATGGCGACCGACCAGGGCAAGACCTCCAACATGCACGGCCTGGCGATTGCCGCCGAGACGTTGGGCAAGCCGATCCCGCAGGTCGGGCTGACGACGTTCCGCGCGCCCTATACGCCGGTGACATTCGGCTCGATCGTCGGGCACGCGCGGGGTCCCCTGTTCGACCCGACCCGCAAGACGGCGATCCATCCCTGGGCCGAGCGCCAGGGCGCTGTATTCGAGGATGTCGGTCAGTGGAAGCGCGCCTGGTATTTCCCGAAGCCGGGCGAGGACATACATGCCGCCGTCGACCGCGAATGCGTCACGGTGCGCAAGACAGCCGGCCTGTTTGACGCCTCGACGCTGGGCAAGATCGAGGTGGTCGGGCCGGATGCGGCCAAATTCATGGAACTGCTCTACACCAATCCATGGGAAAAGCTCGAGCCGGGCCGCTGCCGTTACGGCATCATGCTGCGCGAGGACGGCTTCATCTATGACGACGGTGTCGTCGGCAGGCTTGCACCCGACCGTTTCCATGTGACGACGACGACCGGCGGCGCGCCGCGGGTCATGAACCACATGGAAGACTATCTCCAGACCGAGTTCCCGCATCTCAACGTCTGGCTGACCTCGATTACCGAGCAATGGGCGGTGATTGCCGTGCAGGGACCGAAGTCTCGCGACATCATTGCGCCGCTGGTCGAGGGCATCGACATGTCGGATGAGGCGCTGCCGCATATGTCGGTGCGCGAAGGCCGGATCTGCGGCGTGCCGACCAGGCTGTTTCGCATGTCGTTCAGCGGTGAGCGCGGCTTCGAGGTCAACGTGCCGGCCGATTACGGCGAGGCAGTCTGGGAAGCGCTATGGGCCGAGGGCCAGAAGCATGGCGCCTGTGCTTACGGCACCGAGTCCATGCATGTGCTGCGCGCCGAAAAGGGCTACATCATCGTCGGCCAGGATACCGACGGCACGGTGACGCCGAACGACGCCGGGCTCGACTGGGCGGTCGGCAAGAAGAAGACCGACTTCGTCGGCATTCGCGGCATGGCGCGGCCGGATCTGGTCGCCAAGGGCCGCAAGCAGCTTGTCGGCCTGAAGACCAGGGATCCCAAGGTGGTGCTGGAGGAGGGCGCGCAGATCGTCGCGGACCCGAAGCAGGCAATCCCGATGAAGATGATTGGCCATGTCACGTCGAGTTACTGGTCGCAAAATTGCGGCCGCTCGATCGCGCTGGGGCTGGTTGCCGGCGGCCGCGATCGCATGGGCGAGACGCTCTATGTGCCGATGCCGAACGGGGTGATCGAGGTGGAGGTCACCGGCATGGTGTTCTTCGACGAGAAGGGGGAGCGCCTCAATGGCTAAGGCCGCCGTGAAAACCAACGCCGCCGGACCCTCGGTCGAACGCCGTCCGGCTCTCGCCGGCCAGTCACTTTCCGCCGCCGGCGTTATACTTGCCGTGCTGCCGCCGGCCGAGCGCATATCGCTGCGCGCGCCGGAAGGTTCGATTGCGGCACTTTCGAAAGCGCTCGGCGTCGTCCTGCCGCAAAGGCCGAAGACCTCGGCGGCAAAGGCCGGACGCACGGCCTTGTGGCTCGGGCCGGACGAATGGCTGGTCATCGACGAGAACGGAAAAGATCCGCTCGCCGACTGCGCCAACATTTCCGTACTGCATTCGGCGGTCGGCATCTCGCACCGCAACGTCGCCATATCGGTTATCGGTCCGGCTGCCGCGGCGACGATCAATGCCGGCTGCCCGCAGGATCTGTCGCTCGACGCCTTTCCGGTCGGGGCGGCGTCGCGTAGCATTCTCGGCAAGGTCGAAATTGTGCTGTTGCGCACGGCGGCCGACGCGTTCCGCGTCGAATGCTGGCGTTCCTTTTCCGATTATGTCTTTACTTTTCTGTCCGAGGCAGCGCGCGACGCGGCAGCATAGGCATGTTCGCCGCGCCTGACCGTTTCTGCGACAGCGAGCCGAGGGAGAATGCAAATGCCGCCGAACTCCGCGCCGAAGTCGCCGGTCAAGACGCCGGCCGTGCGCTCTTTTGAAGACGAGCAGCGCACTGGGACGGATATCGAAGAGGAACTCGAGGAAGGCCTCGAGGATACATTCCCGGCCAGCGATCCGGTGTCGATCACCGGAACGGCCATTCCCGGCGCACCGGCAAGACCCGGCAAGCGTAAAAACGTGGCGGGACGGAAGCGTAAGAAGTGATCTGCACGCCGCGATAAAGCAGGGCTGAAGCAGACAAGATCGGCGGCCGGAAATTCCTGCCGCCCTTTCGGTTCCTCACCGCGTATTGTCGCCCGACCGGCTCAGAAGCTGCTTGGCACGATCCACGGGTCGATGCCGATGCCGAGCCTCGGGCCCTTGCTGGCCTTGTGGGCCGCGGCGTCCGCCTTTTCAAGCGATCCGGTCGGCGCGCAATCGAGCTTCACATCGGCCTTGGTGTCGATGCAGGCCGCTTCTTGCTTGGCTGGCTGACTGCTGCCGGCAAATGCGGCGCCAGAGAGCGCCAGCAGGGCGGCGAACGTGAGGATTGCCTTCTTCATCGTCGGTCTCCGGTTCAGCTGTTGAATTTCTCGTACGTGTACGACATTGCGTACAGATACGCCCTGGACTCCCGGTGTTCAAGCAAAATCGTACGCGTACGGAGAATTGCCGAACGCTCGGCGCCGCAGCGCAGATCGTTCGAAGAAGATCCTGCAGATCGGGAGGAGCGCCGCTCTTCAGCAGTTGACCGGCGGCGTGAGCGGCGCAATCTCGTGCGCGGCGATGGCTTCGAGCATGATGTCGCCGATCCGTGTGATGAACGTCGTCTGGTCGCCGAACGGGTAGAACGGGAAGGTGATCAGCAGCGAGATGGCGCCGTGGCCGACCGCCCACAGCATGGTGGCGATGGCGCGTGGATCGCCTTTGAGCCTGCCGGCGGCAACGCAGGCTTCGACCCTCGCGATCAGCACTTTCATCGCCGGGTTGCCGCTCTCCATTTCGGCGAAGGTTTTTCCGGCTGGCGGCCTGACTTTTTCGGTCATGAAGACGGTGCGGTATTCGTTGGGATTTTCCAGCCCAAAGGCGGCGTATTCGACAAGCACCGCCTTGAGCGCCTCGATCGGGTCGTCGGCCGTATGATTTGCGATGCGCCTGGCCAAGGTCTCGAAGGCATCCTCGGCCAGCGCGAACAGGATGTCCTGCTTGTCGGCGAAATAGGAATAGACCGACATCGGCGCATAGCCAACGCGCTCTGCGAGCTTGCGGATGGTGAGGCCGTCATAGCCTTCTTCCTGGACAAGCTTGTGCGCGGCGTCGACAAGTTCGGAACGCAGTTCGGCTTTTTGTTTTTCGCGGCGCTCCTGGACGCTCAGCTGCAACTTTCTACTGCCTTATGACTGATGGCTGGATGCAGCATATATACGCTGTACGGCGTCGGGCAAGGGTGGCACGAAGCGGAAGCTTGACTGTGGCAATACCCATGTAACGCGGCAATAAAGCCGGCAACATCGGACTGTTACAGACAAAGACTAATTCGCGGCTCTGCAAGAATTTCGTTTCGGGAGGCCGTTATGACCGGAACTGAGCTTTCGTCCGGCGTGCCGGACGTGGACCCGCTTTCCCATCGCGCCAGGATGGCGCTCAGGCGCGTCGTCATGGTCGCATGGCTGGCGATCGCGCTCGGCTTCGCCATGGAAGCTCTCATTCTGACCGTCAGATTTGCGGCAGGTGCCTACCCCGCGACGACGCAGGTTCTGATCGAACTGGCGCAAGGCGTGACCTGGTCGTTCTTCGTCTGCGCCGGCGTCAGCCTCGGCACGGCACTCACCAAGGTGCGAGCCTCGCTCGGCGGCTTGATCAGTGCGATTTCAGCGCCACTGGCGATGGGCATCGCCAAAGGGACGCAAAAGGTCATGGTCAGCGCGCTGGACGCGGCGGCAAAGCCGGCCATCCTGTCGCTCACGACGCTCGGTGTGCTGCGGGCGATCGAATACGGGCTGCTCGGCTGGATACTGGCGTCGCTGGCATCGAAGGAAGAACCGCGTCCGCTCCATTTCGCGCCGGCAGGCGCCCTGATAGGCGCGGTATTCGGCGGCGGCATCACGGTGCTGACGATTGAGACGGCCGCGGCAAATGACGCTGCTCTCGCACTGCCGCAGGCGATCGCAACCGGCCTCAACGAGATCGTGTTTCCAATCGGTTGCTCACTGGTAGTCTACATTGCTTTGCAGGTCAGCCGCCATATGAAGTATGTCGCGGCCGAAGCCAAATAGATTTAGGTTCCCAGGCTTGGATGCCAGTCAAACCGCTTCCGGTTGGCGTTCGATCAGCGTCAGCGTCAGCCAGCGCGCGGTCAGCGCCGGTTTTTTCGAGCCCTCGATCTCGATCGTCACGTCGTGCGCCGTCTGCACCCACCCGGACGGCCTGACCTTGACGTCGGCCAATACGAAACGGGTGCGGATGCGCGAGCCGGTCTTCACCGGCGCCAGGAAGCGCAGCGAATCGAAGCCGTGATTGACGCCCATCTTGCTGTTTTCCAGCGGTGGCATGGTTTCGAAGGTCATCGCCGACAACAGCGAAAGCGACAGGAAGCCATGCGCGATGGTGCCGCCGAACGGCGTTTCGCGGCTGGCGCGTTCAGGATCGCAATGGATGAACTGATGGTCGTCGGTGGCATCGGCGAACTGGTCGATCATGCGCTGGGTGACGACCCGCCATGGCGACACGCCGACTTCCTTGCCGACGTTGGCCAGAAGCACATCGAGACTGATCGGTTCCACGCTGATGTCCTCCATCTTCACCCCCGGCATTTCACTCGCCGGATGGCGTGCGTCTCATTCCTTGAATAATGTCAGCCCGTGTTGCACCGACTGCCCGCCATCGATCGGCAGGATGGCGCCGGTGACATAGCTGCCGGCACGGCTGCACAAATAGAGCGTTGCGCCGGCAATGTCATCCGGTGCGCCGATCCGGCCGATCGGAACATGGTTGCCGACATGTCTTGCCTGGTCCTCGGTGCCGGTGGCGAAGGCCGTCATCCGGCTCTGGAAAGGGCCAGGCGCAAAGGCGTTGACGGTGATGCGGCGGGCGGCGAATTCGATCGCCAGGATGCGCGTCAGGTGGTGAACCGCGGCCTTCGAGGCCGAGTAGGAGTAGGCATCTTCGGCCAAAGGCTGCGTGCCCATCACCGATCCGAGGTTGATCACCCGGGCCGGGTCGGCATCGCTGGCGGCGGCCTCGAGCAGAGGCAGCAACTCGCGCGTCAGGTGGAAGACCGCGGTGACATTGACGCCGAACACCTTGGCCCAGGCATGGTAGGGAAAGCTTTCCAGCGGCGCGCCCCAGGAGATGCCGGCATTGTTGACCAGGATATGCAGCCGCTCGGTCCGCGCCCTGACCTCGGCCACAAGCGCCGCAACGCCGGCCTCGCTGGAGACGTCGCCGGCAAAACCTTCCGCCCTGCCGGGCGCGCCAAGGCCGTTCAACTCGCCCGCTACCCCGACGCAATCCTCGCTCTTGCGCGAGGCGATCATCACCGAGGCGCCGGCCATGACCAGAGCGGTCGCCGCCATGCGACCGATGCCGGTCGCGGCGCCGGTGACCAGCGCCGTCTTGCCGACGACTGAGAACAGCTCGTCCAGATAGCTCATCGATTTCCTCCGCGCAGTTCACCGCTGTTTGACTGATGGTTCAAGGAGCGGCTTCGCATCGACAAGGCTAGCCGAACTACGATTGTCCTTGCCACGCCAAATGTATCCGGACTGCGGCGATGGCACGGTTTGCGGCTGAAATGGTTAAGCCCGAACGGCAAGGTGGTCATTCGGCCGTGACATGGGTCGGATGAATGATGCAGCCGTCCCTCTAAGCGAGCACCTTGGCCCCAGCGGTTCATTTCGCGCGTGAAGCAAGTCGTCCTTACTCCTCCGCCAAGCCGCAGGCGGGTCTTGATGACGTGGGACGGTGGCCGAGCGATAGGGCAGGACTGACATTCGTCTTCGTGGACGGGAGCTATGCTTCCCCGGGGGAGCTATGGGTAAGAAACAACGCATCGTCCTGCTGGCAGCTGTTTTGGCGTCTGCCTTTGGCGTTTTGTTGCTGATCCTGATCCTGCAGATGGTCAGTTTTTTGTTTGACTAGGCACGGCCAGGAGCGTGCTTTCCAAAAGCCTGCGCTACCGCAGGCTTTCCAGCTCGCGGATGCGTTTGGCGCCGTCGGCCTCGAGCTGCCTTGTGACGGCGCCGATCAGCGCTTCGGCAACGACGAAAAGGGCGGCGGATGAGTCCCAGGCCGAAGGCACGGCGGTGCGCCCGGCGATGACATGGCGGGCAAAGCGGGCGATCGGCGACAGCCACTGGTCGGTAAACAGCACGATCTGCACGCCGCGCTGGTTGGCGGTCTCGGCAAAGCGGACGAGGCTGTCCTGATAGCGCCTGATGTCGAAGATCACCAGCACGTCTCGCTTGCCCATGTCGATCAGCCGGTCGCGCCAGACACTTTCCTGGCCGGCGAGATGGAAGACGTTGGGTTTGATGATAGCAAGGTGGGCCGCCATATAGCGCGCCAGCGGGTCGGTGAAGCGGCCGCCGATCAGGAATGTCTTGCCGCGCCGGTCGGCGAGCTTGGCGACGATGTCGGCAAGCTGCTTGTCCGAGAGATGCCGGAATGTCTCGCGCATATTGTCGAGCGTTGCCTCCAGCATCGGCGAGACGGCGCTGGCGCCCTGCGATGGCGGATTGAGCGTGCGCGAGGCCGGCGACTGCAATTGCGCCGCCAGCTCGTCTTGCAGCGTCGACTGGAATTCCGGATAGTTCTGGAAGCCGAGCCGGGCGACGAAACGCAGGATCGTCGGCGACGACACGCCGGCGGCAGCCGAGAATTCGGCGACCGTCTTCAGCCCGATCAGCGGATAGCTGGCGATCAACGTTTGTGCAGCGCGCCGCTCGCCGGCCGGCATGGCGCCGATGCGGTCGGAGATCAGTTCGGCAATGCTGGAAACCATGTTTTTCCCCACCCTGGCCGTGCCGTTACCGCATTATCGAAATCGCGTTTGACAAAGCCGGCCAAACTGTATGAAATCATCCGCAGGGACGCAATGAGGCAAAATACGTAACATACGATACAGCGCTCCCCGGGGACAGCAGACAATGGAGACAGCACGGCCCGCCAGCCTTGCATCGCCTGAAACCGTAAGGGTGACGAACCCTGGCGGATCGAGCCCTTTCGTGCTGACCTGCGACCACGCCTCGAATTTCCTGCCACCGGAATTCGGAACGCTCGGCCTTGCCGCCGAGGATCTTTCCCGCCACATCGCCTGGGATCCCGGCGCCTTGCCGGTGGCGCGCCGCATGGCCGAGGCACTCGATGCGACGCTGGTCGAGACTTGCATTTCGCGGCTCGTCATCGACTGCAACCGGCCGCTCGACGCGCCGGACCTGATAGTGACGGTCAGCGCCAGCGAAAAAACCGTGGTCCCGGCCAACCAGGGACTTTCGGCCGACCAGCGGGAGGCGCGCATCGCGCTGGCTTGGCGACCGTTTCACGAGCGGATCGCAACGATCATCGACGAGCGCCTGGCGTCCGGGCGGGAGACCAGGCTGGTCTCGATCCATTCCTTCACGCCGCTCTATAAAGGCAAAAGCCGGCCGTGGCACATCGGCATCATCCATGATGAGGACCGCCGGCTGGCGGCGCCGCTGATCGCGGCGCTGCAGCGGCTTGCCGGCGTCACCGTCGGCGTCAATGAACCCTATTCGCCGGCCGACCGGGTCTATTTCACGCTGGAACGCCATGCGCGCTCGCGCGGGCTGCCTTGCGCGATGATCGAAGTCCGCAACGACGAGATCGCCGGCGCAGCCGGGCAGCGGAAATGGGCGGATCTGCTCGCGAGTATTTTTCTCAATCTGGAGCCCGAGGCGGCCAAGGCCTCCAGACCAAGCGCAGTCGGAAAGTCAGTTCAATCGGCCAGCTAAGAAACCAAAAGGGGACTAAAAATGGCAGCATCGGGCTACACTGAAGTTGACAAGGCGGAGGACGTAAAGGTCCTCCACAATATGGGCTATGCCCAGGAACTAGAGCGGCGCCTCAGTCGCTTTTCAAATTTCGCGGTCTCCTTTTCGATCATCTGCATCCTGTCCGGCGGCATCAACTCGCTGGCGCAGGCAACCTCCGGCTCCGGCGGCATCGGCATCGGCATTGGCTGGCTGGTCGGCTGTTTCGTTTCGCTGACCTTCGCTGTAGCGATGTCGCAGATCAGCTCGGCCTATCCGACCGCCGGCGGCCTCTATCATTGGGGCTCGATCCTCGGCAATCGCGGCACCGGCTGGGTGACGGCCTGGCTCAACCTGCTCGGGCTGATCACCGTGCTCGGCGCCATCAATGTCGGCACTTGGACGTTTTTCCTCGGCGCCTTCGGACCGGCGCTCGGCATCGAGGGTACGCTGACCAACCAGATGATCTTCCTGGTCATCATCACGGGCGCCCAGGCACTGATCAACCACCTCGGCATCAAGCTGACGGCCAAGCTGACCGACTTCTCGGGCTATCTGATCTTCTTCGGCTCGATCCTCATCGCGGTCGTCTGCCTGATCTCGGCCGAAACCTGGGATTTCAGCCGGCTGTTCACCTTCCACAATTATTCCGGCGATGCCGGCGCCGGTGTGTGGCCGTCGGTATCCAATGCCTGGGTGTTCGCGCTTGGCCTGCTGCTGCCGATCTATACGATCACCGGCTACGATGCGTCGGCGCATACTTCCGAGGAGACCATCAAGGCCGCGAGCTCCGTGCCGCGCGCCATGGTCATGTCGGTGATCTGGTCGGCCGTCTTCGGTTATCTGTTCCTCGCAGCCTTCGTGCTGATGATCCCGAACATGGACGATGCGGCCAAGCAGGGCTGGAACGTGTTCTTCTGGGCCTTCGACCAGCGCGTCAGCCCGGGCGTCAAGGAGTTCGTCTACCTCGTCGTGTTCCTGGCACAGCTGCTTTGCGGCCTCGCCACCGTCACTTCCGCTTCGCGTATGATCTTCGCCTTCTCGCGGGACGGCGGCCTGCCGGGTTCCTCGGCACTGGCCAAGGTCAGCCCGACCTACCGCACGCCGGTGGCGGCGATCTGGACGGCGTCGATCCTGTCCGTCCTGTTTGTCTGGGGCTCGACGCTGGTTTCAGTCGCAGGCACCTCGGCCTACACCATCGTCGTGTCGTGCACCGTCATCTTCCTGTTCCTCTCCTTCACCGTGCCGATCGTACTCGGCATGCTGGCCTGGGGAACGCCGAAATGGGACAAGATGGGGCCGTGGAATATGGGGCGCGCCATTTTCATGCTGTTCGGCGTGCTTTCGATCCTGTCGATGCTCCTGATCTTCGTCATCGGCATTCAGCCGCCGAACGACTGGGCGCTCTACATCACCGTCGGCTTCTTCATCCTGACGGCGATCGTCTGGTTTGCCTTCGAGCGCAACCGCTTCCAGGGCCCGCCGCTCGGCGACATCATCGCGGCGCGCCAGGCAGCGATCAAGGCTGCGGAACAGGCCGTCGGCGAAACCGGCCACTGAGGCAAGTCCTCCAGCTATGGCCGGCGCTTTGCCGGCCATAGCTTCCCACATCTTCAAAGTGGTCTTTTTTACAGGCCCGAAACGACAAGCGCTGGAGTGCCAAAGGAATGGCCGGAAATTTCTCCTTCGATCAGTTGAAGCAAGCGGTCTCCAGCGGCGAGGTCGACACCGTGCTGGCCTGCATCGTCGACATGCAGGGGCGGCTTGCGGGAAAGCGGTTCCTGGCCCGGTATTTCGTCGATTCCGCGCATGACGAGACGCATGGCTGCAACTACCTGCTGGCCGCCGACATCGACATGGAACCGGTGCCCGGCTACAAGGCGGCGAGCTGGTCGAAGGGCTATGGCGATTTCGTCATGAAGCCGGACCTTGCGACGCTGCGGCGGATCCCCTGGCTGGAGAAGACAGCGCTGGTGATCTGCGACGTGCTCGACCACCATACCCATGACGACCTGGCGCATTCGCCGCGCGCTATGCTGAAGAAGCAGGTCAAGCGGCTGCAGGAACGCGGCTATATCGGCTATTTCGCATCCGAGCTCGAATTCTATCTGTTCAGCGAAACCTATGATTCCGCTCGCAAAAAGCACTGGCAGAGCCTCGAGACGGCATCGCCCTACATCGGCGATTACCAGATCGGCATCACCACCAAGGAAGAAGGCGTCATGCGCCGGCTGCGCAACGAGATGGAAGCGGCCGGCATCCCGATCGAGAATTCGAAGGGCGAGTGGGGGCCAGGCCAGGAAGAGATCAATGTCCGCTACGCCGAGGCGCTCGACATGGCCGACCGCCACGTGATCCTGAAGAACGGCGCCAAGGAAATCGCCGAGTCCGAAGGCAAGGCGATCTCGTTCATGGCCAAGTACAATTACGGGCTCGCCGGCAATTCCAGCCACATCCATAATTCGCTGTGGAGCGCCGACGGCAAGACGCCATTGTTCTACGACAAAAATGCCGAGTGGACGCTGTCGACACTCGGCCAGCAATGGGCGGCCGGCCAGCTCAAATATGCCAAGGAATTCACCTGGTTCCTGGCGCCCTACATCAATTCCTACAAGCGCTTCCAGGCCGGCACGTTTGCGCCGACCAAGATCATGTGGAGCGAGGACAACCGCACCGCCGGTTTCCGTCTTTGCGGCGAGGGCACCAAGGGCATCCGCATGGAATGCCGCATCGGCGGCGCCGACCTTAATCCTTATCTCGCCTTCGCGGCACTGATCGCAGCCGGCCTTGCCGGCATCGATGAAAAGCTTGAACTGCAGAAGCCCTTCGTCGGCGACGCCTACCAGGCCTCGCAGCTGCCTGAAATTCCAAAGACACTGCGCGACGCCACCGCAACGCTGGCGGAATCGAAGATGCTGAGGCACGCGCTCGGCGACGATGTGCTGGAGCATTACATCCACACGGCACACTGGGAACAGTTCGAGTACGACCGCCGGATTACGGACTGGGAACTGCACAGAGGTTTCGAGCGGTATTGAATGGCTGGCAATGTCGGCGCCGCCCGCCCCTCACCTTTACCCTCTCGTGAAGAACGGGGAGAGGGGGTCGCCAGCGCTGGAGCTTGTCCCTTCTCCGTCACTATAGGCGGAAAGGTGCCGGCAGGCGGATGAGGGCGGCGTGACCAACGATAATTATTGTAGAATGCGAGGACCCAAGGCATGACCGAAACGGTCAAGATAAAATCCCCTGTCGACGGTTCGATCTATGCCGAACGGCCTCTGGCGACGGACCAGGCGATCGGTGCCGCAGTTGAGCGCGCCAAGGCGGCGCAGGAGAAGTGGGCGCAGACGCCAGTCGTCGAGCGCGGCAAATACATGCTTGCCATGCTTGAAGCGCTGGTCGCCATGACCGGCGAGATCGTGCCGGAGATCGCCTGGCAGATGGGCAGGCCGGTGCGCTATGGCGGCGAGTTCGGCGGCGTCAGGGAACGCGTTAGCTACATGGTCGAGATCGCCGAGGCGGCCTTGAAGCCGGTCATGGCCTCCAACCCGAAGGACGGCTTTCGCCGTTATGTGAAGAAAGTGCCACTCGGCGTGGTCATGGTGATCGCGCCATGGAACTATCCCTATCTCACCGCCATCAACACCATCGTCCCGGCGCTGATGGCGGGCAGCGCCGTCATCCTCAAGCACGCGGCGCAGACATTGTTGGTCGGCGAACGTTTTCAGCAGGCGTTCGACACAGCAGGCCTGCCCAAGGGCCTGTTCCAGAACCTTGTCATGAACCACGCGCAGACCGAAAGGCTGCTCGGCTCCGGCAAGATCGACCATGTCAACTTCACCGGCTCGGTCGCCGGCGGCCGCGCCATCGAAACGGCGGCCGCGGGCACCTTCATGACGCTCGGCCTCGAACTCGGCGGCAAGGATCCGGCCTATGTGCTGCCGGACGCCAAGATGGACCATGCCGTTGCCAATCTGGTCGACGGCGCCTTCTACAATTCCGGCCAGTGCTGCTGCGGCATCGAACGCGTCTATGTCCACGAGAAGGTCTACGATGAATTCGTCGAGGGCTTCATTGCCGAGACCAGCAACTACGTCGTCGGCAATCCGCTCGACCAGGCGACCACCATGGGACCGATGGCGCAGGCGCGCTTCGCCGACCTGATCCGCGAGCAGAAAGCCGAGGCGTTGCGCAAGGGCGCCAGGGCGCACATCAATATGAAGGTGGCCAACGACAGGCAAGGTTCGCCCTATCTGGCGCCGGAAGTCCTGACCCAGGTCAACCACCAGATGAGCGTCATGCGCGAGGAAAGCTTTGGCCCGATCGTCGGCATCATGAAGGTGCGCAACGACGAGGAGGCGATCGCGCTGATGAACGACAGCCCCTATGGGCTGACGGCTTCGATCTGGACGCGCGACACCGACCACGCGGCGGCGATCGGCGACCGCGTCGAGACCGGCACCGTGTTCATGAACCGCTGCGACTATCTCGACCCGGCGCTGGTCTGGACCGGCGTCAAGGACACCGGCAAGGGCGCGGCACTGTCGGCCATCGGCTACGACAATCTGACCAGGCCGAAATCATACCATCTGCGCGAAGCCATCTGATTTTTCGAAAGACAAAAATGACAAAACTCGTTTCCAAATGGAACTACCCGACCACCGTCCGCTTCGGCGCCGGACGCATCAAGGAGCTGCCGGAGGTGCTGGCGGCGACCGGCATCAAGCGGCCGCTGTTCGTTACCGACCCGGGACTGGCCAAACTGCCGGTGATGGCTTCGACGCTGAAAATACTGGACGATGCCAAGGTGCCGTATGGCGTGTTTTCCGAGGTCAAGCCGAACCCGGTCGATTCCAACCTGACCGCCGGCATTGCCGTGTTCAAGGGGGGCAAGCATGACGGCGTCATCGCCTTTGGCGGCGGCTCGGCGCTCGACCTCGGCAAGCTGATCGCCTTCCAGGCCGGGCAGACACGGCCGGTCTGGGATTTCGAGGATGTCGGCGACTGGTGGACGCGCGCCGATGCCGATGCGATCGCGCCGATCATCGCGGTGCCGACCACCGCCGGCACCGGCTCGGAGGTTGGTCGCGCCGGCGTCATCACCAATGAGGCGACCCACACCAAGAAGGTCATCTTCCATCCGAAACTCTTGCCGGCGATCGTCATTGCCGATCCGGAGCTGTCGGTGGGCATGCCCGGCTTCATCACCGCCGGCACCGGCATGGATGCGCTTGCCCATTGCCTCGAAGCCTACTGTGCGCCGGGCTATCACCCGATGGCCGACGGCATCGCGGTGGAAGGCATCAGGCTGGTCTTCGAAAACCTGCCGAAAGCCTATGCCAACGGCAAGGATCTGGTCGCCCGCGCCAACATGATGAGCGCGGCCGCCATGGGGGCCGCCGCCTTCCAGAAAGGGCTTGGCGCGATTCATTCGCTGTCGCATCCGATCGGCGCGCTCTACGACACCCACCACGGCATGACCAACGCCGTGTTCATGCCTTATGTGCTGGCCTTCAACCGCGAGGCGATTGAGCCGCGCATAGCCCGGCTTGCCGCCTATTGCGGCATTAAGGGCGGCTTCGACGGTTTTGCGAAGGCGATCATCAAGCTGCGCAAAGAGCTCAAGGTGCCGCATGCGCTGCCCGGCCTGATCAAGGGGCTCGACATGGACAAGAAGCGCAAGGGCCTGATCGCCGACATGGCGGTGGTCGACCCGACCGCCGGCGGCAACCCGGTCAAGCTGACCAAGAAGGCGGCGCTGACGCTGCTCGAAAACGCCATCGCCGGCGCCGTCTGAGACAACTTCCGCATTGGAAATCCACTTTGGAAAAGAGGCGAAGAAAGGGGGAAAGGATGAACGGCAAGGCCGAAACTAGTTAGCCGGAAAAATAGCCGCGTAGCGATTGCTACAGCCGGTTAAAAAGAGTTTACTTTTTCGTACTGCAGGGCATCGCTTTCACAGAGCTTTCATCTGGCTGTCACACGAAAACGATACCGCATCGCAGGCGTCCAACGGCGTCAGTTCAACGGAGAGAACACATGTTCAAATTCACGGGAAAACTGCTTTCCCTTACGGCCGTCGCCCTGATGGCGACCTCTGCCATCTCGTCGGCCCAGTCCATGGATGAACTGGTCGCCGCAGCCAAGGCTGAAGGCCAGCTCACGACCATCGCGCTGCCGCATGACTGGTGCGGCTATGGCGCCGTCATCGACGGCTTCAAGGCGAAGTACCCGGAAATCACCATCAACGAACTCAACCCCGATGCCGGCTCCGGCGACGAGGTCGAGGCGATCAAGGCCAACAAGGACAACAAGGGCCCGCAGGCGCCCGACGTTATCGACGTCGGCCTGTCCTTCGGCCCGACCGCAAAGAAGGATGGCCTGATCCAGGCTTATAAAGTATCAACCTGGGACTCGATCCCGGACAGCGCCAAGGATGCCGAAGGCTTTTGGACCGGCGACTACTACGGCGTGCTTTCGTTTCTGGTGAACAAGGACCTGGTCAAGGAAGCGCCGGCCGACTGGGCCGACCTGCTGAAGCCGGAATTTGCCAATACCGTGGCGCTCGCCGGTGACCCGCGTGCTTCGAACCAGGCCATCCAGGCCGTCTATGCCGCCGGCCTTTCCAGCGGTGCGGCCGCCGGCGAAGCCGCCGGCACGGCTGGTCTCGACTTCTTCAAGAAGCTCAACGCCGCCGGCAATTTCGTGCCGGTCATCGGCAAGCCCGCGACGCTTGCCCAAGGCCAGACGCCAATCCTGGTGACCTGGGATTATAACGCGCTTGCCGGCCGCGATACGCTGAAGGGCAATCCGCCGGTCGACGTCGTCGTGCCGAAGACCGGTGTCGTCGCCGGCGTCTATGTTCAGGCGATCAGCGCCTATGCGCCACACCCGAATGCTGCCAAGCTATGGCTGGAATATCTCTATTCCGACGAAGGCCAGATCGGCTGGCTGAAGGGCTATTGTCACCCGATCCGCTTCAACGACCTCGCCAAGAATGGCAAGCTCCCGGCTGACGTGATGGCCAAGCTGCCGCCGGCCGAGTCCTATGCAGCCGCGGTGTTCCCGACACTCGACGAGCAGGGCAAGGCCAAGGAAGCCATCACCAAGAACTGGGATGCCGTCGTCGGCGCCAACGTCAAGTAAGACTTGAGATCAGCCGGGCGGCTTAGATCGCCGCCCGGCATACCTCCAGGACGGTAGCCGGCGCATGACCGATATCTCGTTGTCCGATCACGCTGTTGCCGGGAAGACCGCGCCTCCTGCCGACGCCCGCAGCATGAGGCTGCCGACACAATGGCTTGGCGTTGCGCCTTTCTTCATCTTCGCCATCATGTTCCTGATCCTGCCCACGCTCTATCTGATGCTGGGCGCATTCCGGAACGATGCCGGCGAATTCACTTTCGAGAACATAGCGGCCTTGGCGCAGCCGTCGATCGTTGCCGCCTACTGGATCTCAATCAAGGTCAGCCTCGCCTCGTCGCTGATCGGTGCTTTCGCGGGGCTTGCCATTGCCATCGCCATCGTGCGCGGCGGGCTGCCGGAGTGGATACGCTCGGCGACACTGACATTCTCCGGCGTGGCCTCCAATTTTGCCGGCGTGCCGCTGGCCTTCGCCTTTCTCGCGACGCTCGGCCGGCTCGGGCTCGCCACGGTGCTGCTCAACGTATTGGTCGGCTTCAACATTTATGCCCATGGTTTCAACATTCTGTCGTTCTGGGGCCTGACACTGACCTATGTCTATTTCCAGATCCCGCTGATGGTGGTGATCATCGTGCCAGCGATCGACGGGCTGAAGAAGGAATGGGGCGAAGCGGCGGCAACGCTTGGCGCGACCCAGGCGCAGTTCTGGCGTATGGTCGTCATTCCGGTGATCTGGCCAAGCTTCCTCGGCACCGTCATCCTCTTGTTCGCCAACGCCTTCGGTGCCATCGCCACCGCTTACGCTCTGACCGGCTCCTCGCTTAACATCGTCCCTATCCTGCTCTACGCGCAGATCCGCGGGGACGTGCTGCACAATGCCCATCTCGGCTATGCCATTGCCTTCGGTATGATCGTCATCACCGGGCTTGCCAATGTCTTCTACATCTGGTTCCGGACGCGCTCGGAAAGGTGGCTTAAATGAAGAGCGGACGTTTCTGGGCCTGGGTCGTCTTCGCGCTGGGCGCTGCCTACTTCTTCATTCCGCTTATCGCGACCGTGGAATTTTCCATGCGCATGCGGCGCGGCGCCTATTCCTTCGATGCGTACAAAGTCGTGTTTGGCGACCCCCGTTTCCAGGCGACCTTCGGCTATTCCGTACTCGCTGCTGTTTTCACCATCATTCTCGGCGTGCTGATCGTGGTGCCTACCGCTTATTGGATCCGTCTGCGGATGCCGCAGCTCAGGCCCGTCGTCGAGTTCATCACGCTGCTGCCGCTGGTCATTCCCGCCATCGTCATCGTCTTCGGCTACATTAGAATGTACGGGTCGAACTCACCGCTGCCGTTCCTGGGCAGCGAGACAGGAGCCAATGCCTTGCTGGTCATCGGGTATGCGACGCTGGCGCTGCCCTATATGTATCGCGCCGTCGACACCGGACTTCGCACGATCGACGTGCGGACACTGACCGAGGCGGCGCAGATTCTCGGCGCCGGCTGGGGCACGATCATCACCCGGGTCATCCTGCCCAATGTGCTGATCGCGGTGCTGTCGGGCGCCTTCCTGACCTTCGCCATCGTGATAGGCGAATTCACCATGGCCAGCCTGCTCAACCGGCCTGCCTTCGGACCCTATCTGCAGAACGTCGGCGCCAACCGGGCCTACGAGCCGGCGGCGCTTGCCATCATCGCCTTCGCCATCACCTGGGGCTGCATGTCGCTGATCCAGATCCTGTCGCGTTTCGCGCCGCGATCGGCGAACCGGCCGAACTGACCCGAAAGAAGAAAGCCATGGCCGAGCCATTCCTCTCAATCCAGCATGTGCGAAAATCCTTCGGCCCCATCACCGTGGTGCAGGATTTCAACCTCGACGTCGAGCCGGGCGAATTCGTCTCTTTCCTTGGGCCATCGGGCTGCGGCAAGACGACGGTGCTGCGCATGGTCGCTGGTTTCGAAGAGCCGTCCGCCGGCAAGATCGTCGTGGCCGGCAAGGACATCACCCGGCTGAAGCCCAATCAGCGCAATGTCGGCATGGTGTTCCAGGCCTATGCGCTGTTTCCGAACCTCACCGTGGCGCAGAATATCGGCTTCGGGCTGAAGGTCGCCGGCATGCCAAAGGCCGATGCCGACAGGCGCATTGCCGAAATGCTCGATATCATCAAGCTGCCGCAGATGGGCGACCGCTATCCCTACCAGCTTTCCGGCGGCCAGCAGCAGCGCATCGCGCTGGCGCGGGCAATTGCGCCGAAGCCGAAGCTGTTGCTGCTCGATGAGCCGCTATCGGCGCTCGACGCGAAGGTGCGCGTGTCGCTGCGCGAGGAAATCCGCTCGATCCAGAAGAAGCTCGGCATCACCACCATCTTCGTCACCCACGACCAAGAAGAGGCGCTGTCGATCTCCGACCGCATTGCCGTCATGTATGGCGGCAAGGCCGAGCAAGTAGGCACGCCGTTCGAGATCTACAACCGGCCGGCAACCAAATTCGTTGCCAATTTCGTCGGCACGCTGAACGTGCTTGAAGGCACGGTCACCGACGCGGCTTCGGGCAAGGTGCGCGTCAATTCGCAAGAGGTTTCGCTCAAGGGCAAGCTCAACGGCTCGAAACCCGGCGACACGCTGTCGTTGGCACTGCGTCCGGAAGCGATTTCGCTCGGCCGCCACCCCGGCCGCGACTCCAGCCTTTCGGGCGAAATCGCCGAGGTGCATTTCCTCGGCTCGGTCATCCGGGTGCGCGTCGGTATCGGCGGCAGCACGGTCTCGCTCGACACGTTCAACAGCCCGGCCACGCCGCCGCCAGCCGTCGGCGAAAAGGCCGAGATTTCGTTCTCGTCGGGCGACATGCTGGTGCTGCATTAGAGGAAGAGGGAATAGTGAATGGTGAGCAAGCGCTTTACGCGCCGAAATTCCTCTGCACGCAGCCATTCACCATTCACGAGCAGCCAAAGCCGTTGCCGTTTTTGCAGTGCCAATCGCCCGGCTTCACCGCTACGATAAGGCATGGCGCTTTTTGAACTCACCCTTGTCCTGCTTCTCATCGCGGTCGTCCTGACCGCGCTGTCGCGGCGTCTGCAGATTCCCTATCCTTCATTGTTGGCGCTGGCCGGCGCTGGCATCGCCTTCCTGCCGTTTGCCCCGACCATCGAGATCGACCCGGAGCTGGCGCTCGCTCTGTTCATCGCGCCGGTTCTGCTCGACGCGGCCTACGACACGTCGCTGCGCGATCTCAACCGCTACAAGGTTTCGCTCATCCTGCTGGCGCTTGGCGCCGTCATCTTCACCACGGTGGCGGTCGCTCTGGTGGGCTGGACGATGGCAGGCCTGCCCGTCGCCGCCGCCATAGCGCTTGGCGCGATTGTGGCGCCGCCCGATGCGGTGGCAGCGGCGGCCGTGCTCGGGCAGTTCAAGGTACCGCACCGCATCACCGCCATCCTGGAAGGCGAGAGCCTTCTCAATGACGCGACGGCACTGCTGATCTACCGAATGTCGGTTTCCGCAGCCGCCGGCTCCATCCTATTGAGCAGTGCCATACCAATGATCCTGCTGTCGACGGTCGGCAGCCTTGCCGCAGGCTATGTGCTAGGCCGGTTGTCTCTCGCCATACTCGGCCGTATCGACGATCCGGCGAGCGGCACCGTGGTGCAATTCGCCTCAACCTTTGGCGTCTGGATCCTGGCCGACAGGATAGGGCTGTCCGCCATCATCACGATCGTCGTCTATGCCATGACGATCGCCCGTACATCGCCGCGCCGCATGCCGGCAAGGAATCGTGTCAGCTCCTACTCGGTCTGGGAGACGGCGGTGTTCGTGCTCAACGTCCTGGCCTTCGTCCTGATGGGCCTGCAAGCGCGATCGATTGTCGGTCGACTTGCCGAGCAAGGACAAAGCGAGGCGTTCGTCTTTGCCCTGGCGGTGCTGGCCATTGTCATCGTATCGCGGCTCGTCTGGGTGCTGGGCTGCGGCGCGATCCTCAGAGCGCTGGCACGTCTGGGCGACGAGGACAGGCGGAAGGACGCGCCGACATTTCGCGGCGGCGTGCTTATCGGCTGGTGCGGCATGCGCGGCCTGGTGACGCTTGCGGCAGCCTTCGCCTTGCCGGCCGACTTTCCGGGCCGTGATCCGATCGTGCTCGCCGCTTTCACGGTCGTGCTCGGCACGCTGGTGCTGCAAGGCGTCAGCCTGAAGCCGTTGCTGAGTGTGCTCAATCTCAAGCCCGACCAGACGGTCGACCGGGAGGTGGCGCGGGCGCGCGTCGCCATCATGCAGGCTGCGCTCGACGTGCTCAGCGGCAAGACGTCGAGCGCCGCGGGGGCGGTGCGCGAGCAATATGCCGCCCAGCGCGCCATCGCCGAGAACCCGGAGGATGCCCAGGCGGCGACCGAGTATGACAGGTTGCGTCTTTATGCCATCAAAAGCCAGCGCGATGCACTGGAGCGCCTGCGCATCGACGGAACGATCGGCGACGAGGCCTACCACCGCCTCGAGGAAGAGATCGACTGGTCGGAACTGGCTGCATCCCCGCCCGGGCGGTTCCAGCCACTGACGACTTAGCATCTGGCCCAAGCTCCCTCCGTTCGGCTGCACATTGCAACCAATCCACCGAACGGCTACTGCCAGCAGGAAACTGAGCCGGATAAGCAATGAAGCTGGTCAGCTATAACATCCAGTACGGCTTCGGCGGCGATGGCCGCTACGATCTGGCGCGTTGCGCCAAGGTCGTCGCCGGCGCCGACGTCATCGCCTTGCAGGAAGTCGAGCGGCACTGGTTACGCAGCAACGAGGACGACCAGCCGGAACTTCTTTCGCGATTGCTGCCCGACTACCATTGGGTCTACGGCCCGGCCTTCGACATGGATGCCAGCCAGCGGCGTGACGGCCGCATCGTCAACCGGCGGCGGCAATTCGGCACCATAGTTCTGTCTAAGCTGCCGATTGTCTGGTCGCGGCTGCACACGCTGCCGCTCAGGCGCACGCTGCGGCCGCTCAACACCCGCAACGCCGCACTTGAATGCATGATCCGCACCCCTGCCGGCCCGGTGCGGTTCTTTTCGCTGCATCTGGCGCATATCGCGGCCGAGGAGCGGCTGGAGCAGATCGACTATTTGCTGGCCGAGCATCGCCGCGCGCGGTCCGAGGGCGGCCCATGGAGCGGCGCCGACGACGAGCCGGCGCGCAACTGGAGCAATGGCGAACAGGAGCCAGAAAACCCCGTAGCGGCGATCTGGTTGGGCGACTTCAATATGGAGCCGGGTAGCGCCGAGTACCGCCGCATCGTCGGCAGCGCGCCCTATCATCGCGGTGCCGCCTATCTCGACGGTTTTGTCGACGCCGCCGCCGTCGCCCGCGAACCGACGTCGGACTTCCACACCCATGTGAAGACCATCGACGGCAGGATCGCAAAGCGCCGGCTCGACCATTGCTTCGTCGGCGGCATGTTTGCCGGGCGCGTGCGATCGGTCAGCGCCGATATCGGCCAAGTCGCCTCCGATCATTTTCCGCTCTGGGTCGATATCGACCTGGAGACGCCTATCGCCATAGGGACGGGCGGCGGATGAACCGCCGATGAGCCTGTTTGTCTTTTTCGCGGTGCTCGCCGCCGCTTCCATGCATGCGATCTGGAATGCGCTGGTCAAGGTCCATCTCGACCGTTTCCTGTCGATAACGCTGATGACGCTCGGCATGGGCGCCGCCGCACTGGTGACGTTGCCCTTCGTCGAGGTGCCGAAGCCGGAAGTGTGGCCATACATCCTCGCCTCGGTTGTCTTCCACATGGGCTACAGGACGTTCCTGATCGGCGCCTACAAGGCCGGCGATTTCGCCCAGACCTATCCGCTGGCGCGCGGCACCGCGCCCTTGCTGGCCGCTTTGGGGGGCGTTGTGGTGGTTGCCGAGATGCCGGCGCCGCTCGCCATTCTCGGCATTCTCTTGTTGTCGGCGGGCACGCTGGTGCTGTCGTTTCGCGGCGGCGCGCATCTGGAGAAATTGAACCTGCGCGCTGTCGGTTTCGCGTTGGGCACATCCATCTTCATCGCCAGCTATACGCTGTCGGACGGCAGCGGCGCGCGGCTGGCCGCCACCGCATCGAGCTATGCGGCCTGGTTGTTCGTCTGCGATGCGCTGTGGGCGCTGGTGCTTTGCGTCGTCTTTCGCGGCCCACAGGCGCTGCCGGTGCTGGCCCGCGACTGGAAGGCAGGAATCTATACCGGCGTGCTCAGCGGCGGCGCCTACTGGATCGTGATGTGGGCGATGACCAAGGCGCCGATCGCCTCGGTGGCGTCGCTGCGCGAAACATCGATCCTGTTCGCCATGATGATCTCGGTGTTCGCTCTCGGCGAGAAGATGACGGCATGGCGGGGTGCCGCGGTGCTCAGCATCGTTGCCGGCGTGGTTGCGCTGAGAATGGGATAGTCACGCGATCTCCAGGTCGAACACCATCAGGCCGTCCGTGCCGCCTTCGAGCGCCGCGACCAGTCTTGCGCCGGCTCGCTGATGCGCTTCATGCTCGAGATAGGCATCGCGTGCGGCGGCATCGCGAAAGTCGATGGTGAAGCCGTATGTGAAGCCGCGGGCGAAGGGTTCGGGGCTGGTGTTGGCGCCGAATTCGACCTTGCCCATGCCGTCGATCATCGACCGCAACGCTTCGAGATCGGCATGGATCGCCGCCCGCTCGGCGTTAGCGACATCGTTGCGGACTCTGACGAAAACACAGTGCCGGATCATTCCTTGTCCCTCATGCCGCTCGGTTGGTGGAAAACACCGCCGGCGGCAGCGGCTCGCGGCCAAGGATCAGATCGGCGCCCTTTTCACCAACCATGACCGTCGGGGCATTAGTGTTCGAGGAGGGGATGAGCGGCATCACCGAGGCGTCGCAGACACGCAGGCCATCGATGCCACGTAACCTGAGCTCCGGCGTCACCACGCTCATCGCATCGTAACCCATGCGGCAGGTGCCGACCGGGTGGTGGTCGGTCTTGGAACTGCGGCAGGCGTAGTCGAACAGCTCGTCGCCGCTCTGCAGGTCGGGTCCCGGCAGTACCTCGCGCAGCACATAGGGGGCCAGCGCCTTCTGCCGCATGATCTCGCGCGCCAGCCTCAGCCCCTTGATCGACATGTCGCGGTCATAGGGATCGGACCAATAGTTCGGATCGATCAGCGGGCGGTCAGCCGGGTCGGCACTGTTCAGCCGCACCGTGCCGCGCGAGCGCGGGCGCAGGAAGGCCGAGTTCAGTGTCACGCCCGGATTGTTCAGCTTCTCGACGCCGGCCTCGATGCCGGAGCCGAGGCCGAGATGCAGCTGGATATCGGGAGAGGCGGCGGTCGGATCGGCGTACCAGAAGCCGCCGGTCTCGAACAGGCTGGAGGCCACCGGGCCCTTCTTCAGGAGCAGGTACTGAAGGCCGGCCCACGCCATCCAGTGCAGCTTGGCGTAGTTGTCGTAAGTGTGCTCGCCGGTGCATTCGGCGATGACGAACAGGTCGAGATGATCCTGCAGATTGGAGCCGACACCTGGCAGGTCGTGCACAGGCGTCACGCCGGCCGCCTTCAAATGGTCGGCAGGGCCGATGCCCGACTGCATCAAAAGCTTCGGCGAGCCGATTGCGCCGGACGAGACGATCACCTCGCGTTCGGCGCGCAGGATCGCTGGCTGGCCGCCCGGCCTGTCGACGATTTCGACGCCGATGGCGCGGCCCTTGTCGACGACGATGCGCGTCACCAGAACGCCGGTCCTGATGGTAAGATTCTTGCGCTCGCGGATCGGCCTGAGATAGGCGACCGAGGCGGAGGAGCGCTTGGCGTCCTTCTGCGTCAATTGGTAATAGCCGACGCCCTCCTGGCTGGCGCCGTTGAAGTCGGGATTGAAGGGGATGCCCATCTCCTGCCCGGCGCGGAAATAGGCCTCGCAGATCGGCAGCGGCGCGATCGGGTTCGACACGCCGAGCGGGCCCTGGTCGCCGTGAAAATCGTTGGCATAACGTTGATTGTTCTCGGCGCGTTTGAAATAGGGCAGCACGTCGCGATAGCCCCAGCCGGCAAGACCTTCTTCCTTCTCCCAGGCGTCGTAGTCGCGGGCATTGCCGCGCGTGTAGATCTGGGCGTTGATCGACGAGCCGCCACCGATCACCTTGGCCTGCGTGTATCGGAAGACGCGGTCGTTCATGTGCTTTTGCGGCACAGTCGACCAGCCCCAGGCGGCGATGCCCTTGGTCATCTTGGCAAAACCGGCCGGCATGTGGATCAGCGGATGCCAGTCCTTGCCGCCGGCTTCGAGCAGCAGCACCTGATGCGACGGATCTTCGCTCAGCCGGTTGGCGAGTACGCAGCCGGCCGGGCCGGCGCCGACGATTATGAAGTCGGTCATGGCATCACCTGTTCATAGCCTCGGCACCGACAGCGCGCCGTCGACATTGATGACCGAGCCGGTCGAAAAGCCGAGCTTGCCGCCGGCGAGCGCCGCCACGGCGGCACCGATATCCTGGCCCTCGCCCCAGCGCATCGCCGGCACCAGCCCGCTCTCGATCAGCGCGTCATATTTGGCGGTGACACCCGCGGTCATCTCGGTGCGGATGATGCCCGGCCGCACCTCGAACACGGCGATGTTTTCGGTGGCAAGCCGCAGCGCCAGGTTCTTCACCCACATCGAAAGCCCGGCCTTGGAAATGCAGTAGTCGCAACGTTCCGGCGAGGCCATGGCGGCACTGACCGAGGTGACGGTGATGATCGATCTCGCACCATCGCCCGGCAGGCCTAGCATCGCTTTGGCGACGGCCTGGCTGAGGAACACCGTGCCGCGCAGATTGATGCCGAGCACCCGGTCGAAATTTTCCGGCTTGAGCTCGAGCAGATCGCCGCGCAGGACAGTGCCGATGCCAGCATTGTTGACCAGGCAGTCGATGCGGCCGAAGGCGCTTGTCGCGACATCGATCAGCGCTGCATGGCCGTCGAGGTCGGCGATGTCGCTGCTGGCATAGGCAAATTTCGCGCCGCGCCCGGTGATGTCGGCGGCGAGTTCGTCGGCGGCTTCGCCGGCAAGGTCGGCAACGAGGATGTCGAAGCCTGCATCGGCCAGCGCCTCGGCGCAAGCAAGGCCGATGCCGCGCGCGCCGCCGGTGACGATGGCTGCCGGGCGGCTCATGTTGCAAGCTCCGTCTTGCGGATGTGGTCGGCGACGCGCAGCGCCTGTGCGGCGATCGACAGCGCCGGATTGACGGCGGCCGAATTCGGCAGGAAGCCGGCATCGACGACAAACAAATTGCTGTGGTCGAAGGAGCGGCAGAACGGATCCAGCGGCGAGGTCGCTGGATCGTTGCCCATCTTCACCGTGCCGCACTGATGCGAGGGCGTGCGCTTGTCAAACGGCCGCGACAGGACGATCGGATAGCCGCAGGCGCGGAAATTCTCGCGCATCACCTTGGTCAGTCCGTCGAGCGACTGCATGTTGGAGCGCCGCCACTGCATGACGATGTCCTTGCCGTCGACCATGATGCGGCTCTCGGGATCGGGCAGGTCTTCACACATCAGATACCAGTCGACGGCGTGGCCGGCCATGAAATCGAGCGCGAATTTGGGCGCGCGCCTGACATTGGCCTTGAGGATATTGCCGTCGATCTTGCCGAGGAGCTGGACATTGCCGAGCGGCTTGCCGCCCCTGCCGTCGGACAGATAATAATCGTTCAGCATCAGCGTCTTCTGGTAGACGGATTTGTTCCGGCGGCGTGGATCGATCGCCAGCATGGCGCTCGAATTGTGGTTCATGAAGTTGCGGCCGACCTGGTCGGAGCGGTTGGCCAGGCCTTTGCCACCGCCTCTGCCCTGAGGGGTGGGCGAGCGCAGCAAGATGGCGGCGGAATTGACTGCGCCGGCCGATAGGATGACCAACTTCGGCGCGACTTTCTTCAGCGTACCGTTCTGTCGATAATGGACGGCGGCGATTGTCCTCGCATCCGGCGATGCCTCGAGATGTTCGACGTGGGCGCCGGTCTCGAGCTTGATGTTCTGGTCGGCAAGGGCGGCGGTCAGCGGCCCCGTTTGGGCGTCGACCTTGCCGACGCCGGTGTTGGGAAAAGCGTCCCACGGCGTGCTGCCGTCTTTCAGCCAGGCTTCGAGGTCGACGCCGAGCGGCAGCGATGCCGGGTGCAGGCCCAGGCTCCTGAGCTCGGCGCGGGCACGCGCGATCGGCGGCTCGTCCGGCACCGGCCCGAAAGGGTAGGGCATCGAGTGGAACGGCTCGGTCGGGTCTTCGCCGAGTGCACCGCGCACGCGGTACAGCTGCTCGGCCCTGGAATACCAGGGTTCGAATTCCTCGTAGGAAAACGGCCAGGCCGGCGAGATGCCGCCATAGTGCTCCATCTCCGAAAAGTCTTCCCTGCGGTAGCGGATCAGCACCGCGCCGTAGAATTTCGAATTGCCGCCGACATAGTAGTAATTGCCCGGGTTGAAAGGCGCTCCGCCGGCCTCGAGCCACATCTCCTTCGGCCTATAGTGGCCATCGACGAAGATTGCGCGGGTGTCGCGTGCGTGCGGGGTTGCCGGCAGGGCTTCGCCGCGTTCCAGCATCAGGATCGAGGCGCCACTGCCGGCAAGGCCGGAGGCGATCGTGGCGCCGCCGATGCCGGAGCCGATGATGACGATGTCTGGATTTGTCATGGCCGTCAGACGATGCGTTTCTCGGTCGCCGGATCGAAGAACACCGCCTTGGTCAGGTTGAAGGCGAGCGGCGTGACCGTGCCGGGCTGGATGTTGGCATCGGCGCGCAGCCGCGCCACCACCGCCTTGCCGCCGAGATTGGTAACCGCGAACGTATCCGAGCCGGCCGGCTCGATGACCTCGATGTGACAGTCGGCGCGGGCGATGTTCGAGGCGTTGCGTTCGGCGCCTTCGGGATCGGTCAGTGCTTCCGGGCGGACGCCGAAGATGATTGGTTTTCCGTGGAATGCCGACAGGCCGGCCGGCGCATTGGCCAGCGGCAGCGAGATCGGCTGGCGCGCCTCGCGTTCCATGACGACGGAGAAGCCGGATCCGTTGCTGCCGATCGTCGCCGGGATCAGGTTCATCGCCGGCGAGCCCATGAAGTCGGCAACAAACAGGTTGACCGGATTGTTATAGATTTCAGCAGGTGTGCCGAACTGCTGCACCTCGCCGTCGCGCATCACCGCGATCTTGGTGGCCAGCGTCATCGCCTCGATCTGGTCGTGCGTGACGTAGACGATGGTGGTGCCGGTGGTGGCGTGCAGGCGCTTGATCTCGATGCGCATGTCGACGCGCAGCTTGGCGTCGAGATTGGACAAAGGCTCGTCGAACAGGAACAGCTTTGGATCGCGCACCAGCGCCCGACCCATGGCGACCCGCTGGCGCTGGCCGCCGGAAAGCTGGCTTGGCTTGCGCTTCAGCAAATGGCCGATCTGCAGGACCTTTGCCACCTTGTCGATCGCTTTCTGGCGCTCATCGGCCGGCACGCCGCGCATCTCCATGCCGAAGGCAATATTCCCGGCCACCGTCATGTTCGGATAGAGCGCGTAGCTCTGGAACACCATGGCGATGTCGCGCTTGGAGGGGTGGAGATCGTTGATCGTGCGTCCGTCGACGCGGATTTCGCCTTCGGTGATGGTTTCCAGGCCGGCAATGGTGTTGAGCAGCGTGGACTTGCCGCAACCGGAAGGCCCGACCAGCACGAGGAAGCCGCCCTTTTCCAGGTCGAGGTCGATGCCTTTCAGGATCTCGACCGCTCCGAACCGCTTCTTCAGCCCGTCAATTTCCAGAAAAGCCATGCGATTATCCTTTGACGGCGCCGGCCATAAGGCCGCGCACGAAATAGCGGCCAGCGAGCACATAGACGAGGAGCGTCGGCAGCGCGGCGATCATCGCCGCCGCCATATTGACGTTGTATTCGACGACGCCGGTCGAGGTGTTGACGACGTTGTTCAGCGCCACCGTCATCGGCATCACGTCGCCTGAGCCGGCATAAGCGGAGGCGAAGAGGAAGTCGTTCCAGATGTTGGTGAACTGGTAGATCACCGTCACCACGATGATCGGCAGCGAGTTGGGAAGCATGATGCGCCGGAAGATCTGGAAGAAGCTGGCGCCGTCGATCTGCGCCGCCTTCACCAGCTCGTTCGGAAACGCTTCGTAATAATTGCGGAAGAACAGGGTGGTGAAGCCGATGCCGTAGACGACGTGAACGAACACCAGGTTCACGGTTGGATTGCCGAAGCCGAAGGTGAAGCCGGTCGCGTTCTGCAGCTTGACGCCGAACCGGCCGAGGCTGCCGAGGATCGTTGCCATCGGCAAGAGCACGGACTGGAACGGGATGAAGCAGGCAAACAGCATCAGCCCGAACACCAGCGTCGCCCCGCGAAAGCGCCACTTCGTCAGCACATAGCCGTTGAGCGCGCCGAGCAGGGTCGAGATGATGACCGCCGGAACCACCATCTTGATCGAGTTCCAGAAATAACCCTTCATGCCGACGCAGGTGAGACCCGAGCAGACTTCGCTCCATGCCCTTATCCAGGGTGCGAAGGTCGGCGCCTGCGGCAGCGCCAGCATGTTGCCGTTCTGGATCTCGTCCATGGTCTTGAACGAGGTCACCAGCATGACGAGCAGCGGCATCAGATAGAACAGCGCAAACAGCGCCAGCAGCCCGTAGATGACGATACGGTTGACCGTCCTGGCGCTGATACCGCCAGTGCTCTGGCGAGCAGGAGTGGCTATGGCGCTCATCGCGGCTTCTCCCGAAGCTCGGAATAGAGATAGGGAACGATGATCGCGGTGATAGTCATCAGCATGATCACGGCGCTGGCCGAGCCGACGGCCATTTCGTTGCGCTTGAAGGTGTACTCATACATGAAGTTCGACGGCAGCCAGGCCGAGCCGCCCGGCCCGCCGCTGGTCAGCGCGACGACCAGATCGTAGGACTTGATGGCGAGATGCGCGAGGACGATCAAGGCGGACAGGAAGATCGGCCGCAGCAGCGGGATGACGATGCGACGGTAGAGCTGGAAGGTGGTGGCGCCGTCGATCTGCGCCGCCTTCAGGATCTCGCCGTCGATGCCGCGCAGGCCGGCCAGGAACATCGCCATGATGAAGCCTGACGCCTGCCAGACACCGGCGATGACCACAGTGTAGATGACGAAGTCCTTGTTCTTGATCCAGTCGAAATGGAAGCTCGTCCAGCCCCATTGGTGCAGCGTCTGCTCGAGGCCGAGGCCGGGGTCGAGAAACCATTTCCAGGCAACGCCGGTGACGATGAAGGACAGTGCCATCGGGTAGAGATAGATCGGCCGCAACATGCCTTCGCCGCGGATCTTCTGGTCAAGCAGGATCGCCAGGAACAGCCCGAGCGCCAGGCAGATGGAAATATAGAGGAAGCCAAAAATCCCCATATTGGTGATCGAGGTGTACCAGGAGGACGGCGGATCGCTTTCGAAAGTCCAGCGCCACAGCCGCTGATAGGCGCGTGGCCCGGTGATCGCATAGGAGGGAAAGGTCTTGGAATTGGTGAAGGACAGATAGATCGTCCACAGGATGAAGCCGTAGACGAAGACGATGGTGGCGGCGAAGCTCGGCGCCAGCACGAGCTTCGGCAGCGCATCCTGCAGGCGCGAGCGCACCGAAGCGCCCGGACGGGCGTCGTGCTCCGGCGTCAGCGTGATACTGGTTTCAGCAACTATGCTCATCGATCCATTCCGTATCGCGGGTCCGGAATTCTGTCGTCGCGGCCTCTGCGGCACGAAGCGTGCCGGTCAGCGCAACCGCAAAACCCCTCCGCAGGGGATCTCCCCGGCTTGCGCCGGGGAGATCGTTCACATGGGCGGGTGCTTACTTGGCGTCTTCGATCGCGCTGACCAGTTGGGTCACCGCCTCGTCCGAGGTCTTGATCTGGCCGTGGACGAACTTCGAGACGACATCCTTGTAGGCGTTGGCAACCGCCGGAGGGGCGCCGTAGCCTTGCGCCAGCGAGCCGAACAGGGTGCCGCCTTCGTTGGCGGCCTTCAAATCGGCCATGCCCTTCTTGCCGCATGCGTCGAAGTCGGTGTCCGGCACGTCGGTGCGGGCCGGGACCGAGCCCTTGACCACGTTGAAGGCCGACTGGAAGCTCTTCGACAGAGTTGCGGTGGCCAGAGCGATCTGGGCGGCCTTGCGGTCTTCCGGAACCTTGAACATGCCGAACATGTCGGAGTTGTAGATCACGCTGCCGTCGGTGCCCGGGAAGCGATAGCAGAGAAAGTCGGTGCCCGGGACCTTCTTGGCGGCGTTGAATTCGCCCTTGGCCCAGTCGCCCATCACCTGTACCAAGGCGTCGCCCTTGATGACCATGGCGGTGGCGAGGTTCCAGTCGCGGCCCGAGAAGTTCGGGTCGACATAGGTGACGAGCTTGGCGAGATTGTCGAACGACTTCTTCATCGTGTCGGACTTCAGGGATTCCTCGTCGAGGTCGTTGAAGGCCTTCTTGTAGAACTCAGGTCCGCCGGTCGACAGCACGACCGAGTCGAACATGGTCGCTTCCTGCCAGTTCTGGCCGCCCAGCGCGAGCGGGATGACGCCCGCCGCCTTGGCTTTGTCGAGCAGCGCGATGAAGTCGTCGAAGGTCTTGGGCTCGGTCCCGCCGATCTTGTCCATCACCGCCTTGTTGATCCACAGCCAGTTGACCGAGTGGACGTTGACCGGAGCCGCGACCCACTTGCCGTCATAGACGGAGAATTTCTGCAGGGCGGCGGGAACGGACTTGTCCCAGCCTTCCTTTATCGCCGTCTCGGTCAGGTCGCCCATGACGCCGGCCGCGGCGTAGTCGAGCACGGTATAGCCAAGCATCTGCGAGGCGGTCGGGTAGTTGCCGGCCGCCACCATCGCCTTCAGCGCGGTCATGGCGGCGTCGCCGCCACCGCCGGCCACCGGCACGTCCTTCCAGGCAAAGCCTTCCTTGGCCAGATCCTGCTTGAGCACGTTCAGAGCGGCAGCTTCGCCGCCCGACGTCCACCAATGCAGCATCTGGACTTCCTTGACGTCCTCGGCATGGGCCGCGAACGCAACGCCCGCTGCGAGAGCCGTCCCGATAAGCAGTTTGCGCAACATGTACTTCCTCCCTTGTTGAACTTACAACGACCGGCGGATGGCCACCGGGTTCTTCCCAACTCAGCCGACCCACCATCCGGTGCGCTGGCCGCGATGAAACTGGATTGTCTTTTCCTCGGTATAATCCTCGACGGCGCGCTTGCCGAGTTCGCGTCCCAGACCGGACTGCTTGTAGCCGCCGAAAGGCAGTTCGGGATAACCTTCCATGAACGTGTTCACCCAAACGGTTCCCGAACGCACATTCCGCGCCACCGACATGCAGGTATCGATGCTGGCGCTCCACACGCCGGCCGACAGACCATAGGGCGTGTTGTTGGCGATGCGCAACGCCCTTTCAATCGATTCAAAAGTCAGCACCGAGAGCACCGGCCCGAACACTTCCTCGCGCGCAATGGCCATGTCTTCGGTGACGTCGCGAACGATTGTCGGATCAAGGTACTGGCCGGCGCTTGAAGCACGCTGCTTGCCGCCGCAATAGATCCGGCAACCGTCGTTTTCCGCTGCCGTCACGTAGCCGGTGACCTTGGCCACATGGTCGGCGGAGATCATCGCGCCGACCTTGGTGCGGTCGTCGAGCGGGTCGCCGACAACCATCTTGGCAGTAAGTGCTTTGACGGCGCCGAGGAAGTCGTCGGCGATCGCCTCATGGACGATTAGCCGGCTGCCGGCATTGCAGCATTCGCCGGCGTTGAAGAAGCCGCCGAATACCGCCGCGTCAGCAGCGGCTTCGAGGTCGGCATCGGGAAAGACAAGCTGGCCGTTCTTGCCGCCGAGTTCCATCGAGACTTTCTTCAGCGAGTTGGCAGCAGAGGCCATGGTCATCCTACCGACCCGGGTGGAGCCGGTGAACGACACCATCTCGACCAGCGGGTGGCTGACCATCGGTGCGCCGACATCGGCGCCCAGACCGGCAAGGATGTTGACGACGCCATCCGGCAGGCCGGCCTGCATCAGGATCTCGCCGAGCACGAAAGTCGAGGCCGAGGTCATCTCGCTCGGCTTGATCACCGCCGTGCAGCCGGCGGCGAGCGCGAAGGGCAGTTTCTGGCTGACGATAAGGAACGGGAAATTCCACGGCGTGATGATGGAGACGACGCCGATCGGTTCGCGCAGCACGACGCCGAGCATGGCGTCGCCGAGATTGGCGTAGCTTTCGCCGTGAAGCGTGCGGGCAAGTGCCGCGGCATAGCGCCAGATGTCGACGGCGCCGCCGATCTCGCCGCGCGCTTGGGCAATCGGCTTGCCGGATTCCAGCACGTCGAGCCGGGCAATCTCGTCCAGCCGCGCCTCGATCAGGTCAGCAGCCTTGAGCAGGATCGCGGCGCGTTCGGCGGCCTTCATGCGCGGCCAGGGGCCGGTCTCGAAGGCCTTGTGGGCAACCTGTACCGCCGTCTCGACGTCCGCCGCGCCGGCCTGTGCATAGCGCGAGACGGTGAAGCCGTGGCCGGGGCTGCGGCGCTCCAGCGTGCGGCCGTCCTGGGCATCGACGAACTTGCCGCCGATCAGCAGCCGGTAGCTTTTCGGCGCTGCGGCTGCCTCGGCGGGCATGGCGATGTTGAGAGGTGCGTTCATGTGAGTTTCAGGTTCCTAAGATCTTGAGAACGCCGGTTTCTGCTTGGCGCTGAAAGCCTCGACGCCGGTCCTGAGATCGCTTGTCAGCGCGATGAAGCCGCTGGCCAGCGCTTCGGTCGCGGCAGCACTCTCTTCGCCCTCCGCGATGGCAATCATCAGCTTGGCGGCTTCGGTCGCGAGCGGGCCGCGCTCGGCGATCTTGCCGGCCCAGGCCTTGGCTTCGGCGAACGCCTTACCGGTCTCGACCACCCGGTCGACAATCCCCAGAGCAAGAGCCTCGGTAGCCAGAAACACTTCGCCGCCGAGCGCCATCCGCCGCACTGCCTGCGCGCCGAAGCGGCGCACGGCGCGCTGGGTGCCGGACCAGCCGGGAACGACGCCGATCGAGGTTTCGGGGAACCCCAGCTTCACCTGTGTTTCCGCCACGCGGAAGTCTGCAGCCGCCGCCAGTTCCAGCCCGCCGCCCAGCGCATGGCCGGCAAGCACGGCGATCGTCGGCTGCCGCAGCCGCGCCAGCCGATCAAAGACGCGGTGGCCGTAGCGCACCCATTGCACCTGGAAATCGGCGGCGCTCATTTCTGCCCATGCCTCGACGTCGCCGCCGGCGCAAAAGCCCTTGCCTTCGCCGCAGATCAGCACGACGCGGATGCCGTCCGCCGCCTCGGCTTCGTCGAGTGCTGCTTCCAACGCTCGCAGCATCGGGATGTCGAGGGCGTTGAATTTCTCCGGCCGGCGCAGCGTGATTGTGCCGATGGCGCCGTCGGTTTCAAAGGTGACGAGGCGCTCAGCCATGGGCGCCTCCAAGCGAGGCGCCGCCATTGAGCGACAGGCCGATCGGCCGGTCCCGGTAGAGCGCATCCGGTGTGATTTTCAGGTCGTTGGCGACGGCGAGCGGGATCTCGGCCTGCGCCAGCACATCGCGCTCGAGGTCGATGCCCGGCGCCAGCTCCGTCACCATCAGCCCCGCCGGCGTCAGCTTCATCACGCAGCGCTCGGTGACATAGGTGATGTCCTGCCCCTGCGCGACGGCACGCTTGCCCGAGAAGGAGATATGCTCGACTTCGCCGACGACTTTCTTGACCTTGCCCTCCTGGTCGATGCGGATGCCGCCATCAGCAAGCGACAGCTTGGCACCGGCGTTGAAGAAACCGGAAAAGACGATCTTCTTCGCTCGCGCGGTGATGTCGACGAAGCCGCCGGCGCCGGCGGTGACGTGGGGCCGCGCCGAAAGCTTCGAGACGTTGACAGAGCCGTGGCGGTCGATCTGCAGGAAGGACAGCAGCGAGGCGTCAAAGCCACCGGCCTGGAAATAGATGAACTGGTGCGGAGAGGGCATGAAGGCGTCGGCATTGGACGAGCAGCCGAACTTGAAGTCGAGCAGCGGCACGCCGCCGACCGCCCCCTGTTCGATGACCCAGGTGACCTTGCCGTGCTGGCCTTCCTCGATCAGGATACGCGGCACATTGGCCGAGATGCCGAAGCCGATATTGACCGCCATGCCGTCGGCAAGCTCCATGGCGACGCGGCGGGCGATGACCTTCTGGACGTTCATCTCGGCGTTGCGAAAGCTCGACAGCGGCCGGAAAATCTCGCCGGAGATGGCCGGATCGTAGGGCGTCAGCGTCGTCTGCAACTGGTCGGGCGCCACGACAATATGATCGACCAGCACGCCGGGCACGCGCACATCGTGTGGCTTCAGCGTGCCGTTCTCGACGACGCGCTTGACCTGCGCGATGACGATACCGCCATTGTTGCGGGCGGCCAGCGCCTGTTCGAGGCCGCCGAGATAGGCACCTTCATGCTCATAGGTGAGGTTGCCGCGCTCGTCGGCGGTGGTGGCGCGAATGACCGCGACCTGCGGCACGATCGCGCGGAAATAGAGCCACTCCTCGCCATCGAACTGCTGCACCGAAACGATCGGCTCGCTGGCGGCAGCATTCATGGCGCAGCCCTGGTGGCGCGGGTCGGCGAAGGTGTCGAGCCCGACCTTGGTCAGCACGCCGGGACGCTTGGCGGCGGCTTCGCGATGCATGTCGAACAGGATGCCGGACGGCACGTTGTAAGCAGCGACCGAATTGTCGCCGATCATCTTCCAGATCTGCGGTGGTTCGGAAGATGACGGCCCGGAAGGATAGGAACCGCACAAAGTGCGCTTCAACAGGCCGGGCTTGGCTAAGTGATCGATGCCCTTGATGCCGTACATGTCACCGGCGGCGATCGGGTGCAGCGTCGTGATGTCCTTGGGATGGCCTTCGGCGTCGAAGCGCTCGCCGATCGCGGCAAGCACCGCATCCGGGCAGCCGAGGCCGCTCGACGACGACACGGAAACGACCACGCCATCCCTGATCAGGCCGGCAGCCTCAGCCGCGGACACGAGCTTGCTCATCCAGCACTCCCGAGCTTCGGGTCGATGGCAACGGCCTTGCCGGACCTGGCCGATTGCAATGCCGCTTCGGCTGATGTCAGCGACCAGACGCCGTCTTCGCCGGTGGCGGAAGGCTGGCCCTCGCCACGGATCGCCGCGTGGAATTGGCGCAGCGAACGGGCATAGAGATCTTCGCGGTCGAAGCTCAATTCCTCCTCGCCCTGTGCCGTGCGCAGCAACACCGAGCCGACCGGCTTCTGCGTCATCACATCCCTGGCGATCAGCGAGCCTTCGCTGCCATGCACCTCGAAGCCGGTGCCGGCGAATCTGGTGGTGAAGCCCTCATGCGACTGGGCGATGACGCCCGATGCGAAGCGCCAGAGGCACATGGCGCCGTCTTCCAGCCCGCAGGCGGCCATGCCGGCCGATTGCGTGAACGCCGAGATCTCGACGGGATCGTCGCCGAGCACGAAGCGCAGCGTGTCGGCATCGTGGACGGTGATGTCGAGCACCACGCCGCCGCCGGCGTCCGGCCTGGTGATGCGCCAGCCCTGCAGGTTTTCCGGCAGATAGACGGAGTGGAAGACGCGCGCGGCGATCGGTCTGCCGATGCGGCCGGCAGCGATCGCTTCGCGCATCGCCCGATGCGAGCCCGCATTGCGCAGATGGTGATTGGTGCCGAGCACGACGCCGGCGGCCCTGGCCGCCGCGACCATCTTGCGGGCGTCGGCGCTGGTCAGCGCCAGCGGCTTTTCGCAAAGCACATGCTTTCCCGCCTCAATGGCGGCGAGTGCCTGTTCGAGATGCAATTCGTTGGTGGTCGAGATGTAGACGGCGTCGATGTCGGAGCCGAGCAATTCATCAAGCGTCGAGACCGCCGCCGGAATGCGGTTTTCCCGAGCGTAGGTGGCGGCGCGCTCCGGGCTGGAGCTCATCACTGCGGCGATCTCGCCGTCCGGCCGCGCGCGGATGGCGCCGATCATGAACTGTCTTGCGATCGTGCTGGCGCCGATCAGCCCCCAACTGACGGTCATGCCGCGTCTCCCATTCCTGCGCAGCCATGCTCCTTGCGATCGGGGCCGCAGCTTTCCCTGACCACGAGGTTGACGGCGCCGATATGATCCTCGGCGCGCGTGGTGCGCGATTGGATCATCTTCAGCACGACATGGGCGGCGCGCTCGCCGAGGCCGGCGGTGTTCACCGCGACGCTGGTCAGCGCCGGCATGTAGTGCTCGGCCTCGGCGACGTCGTCGAAGCCGACGACGGCAAAGTCCGCGCCGGGTTCCAGGCCGCGCTTGCGCAGCGCCAGCAAGACGCCGAAGGCGACCGCATCGTTGAAGCAAAGGGCCGCGGTCGGCGGCGCGGCCATGGCGAGCGCGGTTTCCAGGCAGGCTATGCCGCCCTTGCGGCTGGTTTCGCCCTCAAAGACCAGCCTGTCGGCTGGTGCGATGCCGAGCGCTTCACAGGCCGCGCGAAAGCCGCCCAGCCGCTCGTGGTAGACGACAAGGTCGGACGAGCCGCCGAAGAAGGCCAGCCGGCAGTGGCCCTTGCCGATCAGATGGGCGGTGGCAAGATAGGCGCCGCGATGATTGTCGGGCGTGATCACCGGGATGCGGCTTTCGGGGAGGCGGCGCATGACGAAAACGACCGGAACGCCTGCGGTCTCAAGGCGGCGGAACGCGCCCGGCGTGGTGCCGCGCGCCGGCGACACGACGAGCCCGGCGACACCCTGCTCCATCAGCGATTTCAGAACCTCTTCCTGGCGCACCGGGCTCTCCGCCGTGTTGGCGATGAAAGGCACGATCCCGGCCGACTGGAAGACGCGCTCCATGCCGACCGCCATCTCGGCGAAAAACGGATTGGTAAGATCGTTGATGACCATGCCGATGACGTTGGAATGGGCCTTGCGCAGATTGGCGGCGCCGCGGTTGTAGACATAGCCGACATCCTCGATCGCCTTGCGCACCTTGAGCGCGGTCTCAGGCCGGATCAGCCGGCTGCCTTGCAACACCAGCGATACCGTCGATTTGGACACGCCCGCCTCACGGGCGATGTCGAGTATCGTTGCCTTGGCCCGGCTGGCCATCCAGATCTGTCCTCCCGGAGGTTTCTTATGCGATTTTTATTGGAACGATCTAATCTCTGCGAGGCATTTGAGTCAATCGTGTTTTTGCGAACCCGAGAAAAATGCGGCTCAGTGGGCACAATCGTCCACTAAGCACGGCTTTCACCTGCTGCGATGCAGCAATTTGAGTTGCGCGAGGCAGGGCGGCAAAGTCTCTTGATTTATTGGAACGTTCCACTTAATAGGCGCTGGGAAGGAGAAAGCCATGGACATCACCTTGCCCGGGGAAGGCGGCGGCCGCATCCTCTACCGGCTTATCGGCCAGCCGGTGCAGCCTGTGGCCGGCGCGCGGTTCTCGCGTATCGCCTACGCCGCGGCCCACGTCGTCGCCGATCCTTTCGCCATGACCAATCCATGGTCGAGGCCGGCGGTCGACTGGGACAAGACGATGGCGTTTCGCCATCACCTCTGGCGGCTCGGCTTCCGTGTCGCCGAAGCGATGGATACCGCGCAGCGCGGCATGGGCTTCGACTGGGTAAATGCCAGGGAATTGATCCGCCGCTCGATCGCCGAGGCGCGGAGCGTCGAGGGCGCCGCTCTCGCGTCAGGCGCAGGCACCGACCATCTGACGGCGGGGGCGGCGAGCACGCTCGACGATGTCATCGCGGCCTACGAGGAGCAGTTCGGGTTCATCGAAGGGCTTGGCGGCAAGGTGATCATGATGGCCAGCCGCCCGCTTGCGGCGATCGCCAAAGGCCCCGACGATTATGCCAGCGTCTACGACCGCATCCTGTCCCAGGCATCCGGCAAGGTCATCCTGCACTGGCTGGGCGACATGTTCGACCCGGCGCTGAAAGGCTATTGGGGCAGCAGCGATTTCGAAACTGCGCTCGAGACGGTGATCGCGATCATCGAACGTCACGCCGGCACCGTCGAGGGCATAAAGATATCGATGCTCGATGCCGGCAAGGAGATCGCGCTCAGGGACCGGCTGCCCGAGGGCGTGGTGATGTTCACCGGCGACGACTTCAATTACCCCGAGCTGATCGCCGGCGACGGCGACAGACATTCGCACGCGCTGCTCGGCATTTTCGATGCGATCGCGCCGGTCGCCAATGCAGCGCTGGCAAAGCTGGCCGACGGCGACCGCGCCGGCTATGACACGCTGATGGCGCCGACAGTGCCGCTGTCGCGCAAAATCTTCGAGGCGCCGACCGAATATTACAAGGCCGGCATCGTCTTCATGGCATGGCTGAACGGCCACCAGGAGCATTTTTCGATGATCGGCGGCATGCAATCGGCGCGCGGCATCCGCCACTATTCCGATGTCTTTCGCCTTGCCGACCAGGCAGGGTTGCTGGCCGACCCCGAGCTTGCCATTGCCAGAATGACAAGCCTCTGCGCGGTAGCGGGCGTCTGATCGCGAGCGCTACAGCGTCCGATCCAAAGGTTGCATCGGGTGGCTTTGCGATTTGCCTTGTCTGGGCAAATCTGTATGCGGTATGCGTCCGGCAACAGAGAAGCCGATCCGGCGCTCCGCCGGCCAACTGGCATAGCTGCCGTTCTGCATTGGGGTAAGCTGATGACCTTCGACCTTCAGGGCAAGCGTGTTTTCGTGGCCGGACATCGCGGCATGGTCGGCTCGGCTATCCTGCGCCGATTGGCCGACGAGGATTGCGAGCTCCTGACCGCCTCGCGCGCCGAGCTCGATCTTCTCGACCAGGCCGGCGTGCGGCGCTGGATGGCCGACCGCAAGCCGGATGCAGTGGTGATGGCGGCGGCCAAGGTTGGCGGTATCCTGGCCAACAACAGGCTTCCGGTCGATTTTCTGCAGGGCAATCTCGTCATGCAGAACAATGTCATCGACAGCGCCTTCCACAACGAGGTGCAGAAGCTGCTGTTTCTTGGTTCATCCTGCATCTATCCCAAATTCGCCGCGCAGCCGATCTCCGAGGACGCCTTGCTGACCGGGCCGCTCGAGCCCACCAACGAATGGTATGCGATCGCCAAGATCGCCGGGCTGAAACTGTGTCAGGCATATCGGCGCCAGTACGGCGTCGACTACATCTCGGCGATGCCGACCAATCTCTACGGTCCGGGCGACAATTTCGACCTCAATTCCAGCCATGTCGTGCCCGCTCTGATGCGCAAGGCGCACGAGGCCAAGCGCGCCGGCCGCAAGAGCCTGGAGGTGTGGGGATCAGGCACGCCGATGCGTGAATTCCTGCATGTCGACGACGCCGCCGACGCGCTGGTCTGGCTGCTGAAGAATTATTCGGGCGACAGCCACATCAATGTCGGCTCGGGGGAAGACATCACCATTGCCGACCTTGCCCGCACCATCGTGTCGGTCGCCGGCGCCGATGCCGCAATAACATTCGATGCGACGAAGCCGGACGGCACGCCGCGCAAGCTGATGGACGTATCGCGTCTGTTCGCCACCGGCTGGCGCCCGCGCTACTCGCTGCGCAGCGGATTGGAACAGACCTATGCGTGGTTTCTCCAGCACGTCGAGACCGGCGATCTCCGCCTCGGCGCGGCCTGAAGCTGAATTGGCGAGCTCGGCATCAGGATTGGATGAGGCTGAGAACGACAGCCGATGAAAATACCGACGGCCAATCGAGGGATTGTCTGGATGGTGGGCGTGACAGGGATTGAACCTGTGACCCCTGCAATGTCAATGCAGTGCTCTCCCGCTGAGCTACACGCCCATCCGAAGCCGCGCATACACCATTTTTGGTTCTGCACGTCAATAGCGGGAAAGGGGAAAGAATGGCTGGCTTGCGGCGTCGGTCAAGACGCGACAAAAAGCGCGTCAGGCGGCCTGCAGCATCTTTTCGACTTCGTTGACGAGGTCGCGCAGGTGGAACGGCTTCGATAGCACCTTGGCGTCTTTCGGCGCCTTGGAGTCAGGGTTCAGGGCGACGGCGGCGAAGCCGGTGATGAACATCACCTTGAGGTCAGGATCGATCTCGGTGGCGCGACGGGCGAGCTCGATGCCATCCATCTCGGGCATGACGATGTCGGTCAAAAGCAGCGAAAAAGGCTCCTCGCGCAGCCGCTCATAGGCACTGGCGCCATTGTCGAAATCGCTGACCTGATAACCGGCGCGCTCCAGCGCCTTGACGAGGAACCGGCGCATGTCGTCGTCGTCTTCCGCCAGCAGAATGCGTGCCATCTTGTCCCGTCCGAATCACCCAACCGACAATGCCGTGCGGCAAGCCCGTTAACCATGCTGTATATGAGGAGGTGACGGTAAACATCAAGTGAACGTTGGGCGCACAATCCTGATTTGGCTGGCGCTTCGGCGGCTGGACATGCGAGCGGCGAGGTGGCACTTTCCTATCATGATGCATTGGTATTCCCGGGTTCGTTCAAATTGAAAACGGCAGCCGAGGATTTTTCGGTCGTTCCACCCTTCGAAATCCGATCGGGCGCCGAACAGCGCGTTCCCTTCCTCTTCAACTCGCCGCATAGCGGCCGCTACTATCCGGACCGGTTCATGGCGATGGCCAAGCTGGACCGCAACGCGATCCGTCGCTCCGAGGACTGCTATGTCGAGGAATTGTTCGGCGGTGCCGTCGCGCTAGGGGCGCCGATGCTGGCGGCAAACTTCCCGCGTGCCTATCTCGACGTCAACCGGGAGCCGTGGGAACTCGACCCGCGCATGTTCGCCGAACCGGTGCCGTCATTCTGCAACATCCGCTCAGCGCGGGTGGCCGGCGGACTCGGCACCGTGCCCAGGCTTGTAGGCGAGGGGCTCGATATCTATTCCGGCCGCTTGCCGCTGGCGGAAGCCGTGGCGCGCATCGAAGCGGTCTACAAGCCCTATCACGAGACGCTGAAACGGCTCTTGACCAGAACCCATGCGCGCTTCGGCTATGCCGTGCTGATTGACTGCCACTCGATGCCGGCAAGCATAAGGGTCGGCGACAGCGGATTGCGGCCGGATTTCATCGTCGGCGACCGTTTCGGCATCTCGGCCGCGGCGGCGTTGACCGAAACCGCGATCGGCCTGCTCACCGGCATGGGCTACAGCGTCGCCCACAACAAGCCCTATGCCGGAGGCTTCATCACGGAGCACTATGGCCGCCCGGTGCGCCATCTGCATGCGCTGCAGATCGAGGTCAATCGCGGGCTCTACATGAATGAGCGGACGTTCCAGAGATCATCTGGTTTCGACGCCCTGGCGGACGATCTGGCGCGGTTTTCAGCCGAACTGATGGCGATGCCCGATCACAATTTCATGGATCTGCCTCTGGCCGCAGAATAGCGCCGGAATCGCGGCACTCGCCGCTCATGCGGCGGCATAAAAAAAGACCGCATCGTTTGCACGACACGGTCGAAGTCTAGGGAGGAAACGCCCAAGGAGGGCATGGACAGGAACGCTGTCCGAGAACAAACGTATTGTGCGCTGCACAAATGTCAAGGCGCGTTCCGGCTTTTTTAATTCACTGTGAAGTGGAAATTGCATTTCCACGATGATTGCGTTGCATTCGAGCAACAGTTAGCGTCCAGCGAAAGGCTCCGAACGCCCTTGTTTCGGCATAAAACCGTGGGCTAACGGGCATCTCAAACATGCTGGAGCGGGAGAATCAGTTGGACGTCAGCATCGAGTTCATGCGGCGCGTTGCGCATGCCGCCGCGGCCGAGACCTTGCCGCGCTTCCGCAATCAGGGCGCGGTCACCAACAAGGAGCGCGGCAGCTTCGACCCCGTCACCGAGGCCGACCGCGAGGCCGAGCGGGCCATCCGGGCGCTGATCAACGCGCAATACCCCGATCACGGCATCCTCGGCGAGGAGCATGGCAGTGAAAACATCTCCAGCCGGCATGTCTGGGTGATCGATCCGATTGATGGAACGCGCGCCTTCATTTCCGGCCTGCCGGTATGGGGAACACTGGTCGGGCTGACGGTCGACGGCGATGCCGTCGCCGGCATGATGTCGCAGCCCTTCACCGGCGAGCTGTTCTACGCCAATGCCTCCGGCTCGCATTATGAAGGTCCCGGTGGCCCGCGAAAACTCGCCACGCGCAAGACGACGAATCTCGCCGAGGCGACGCTGTTCACCACCACGCCGGCGCTGTTCAAGGGAGACGCGCGCCTGCGCTACGACGTATTCGAGAAGCAGGTCCAGCTCGCCCGTTACGGCACCGACTGCTATGCCTTCGCCATGGTGGCCGCGGGCAGCGTCGATATCGTCGCCGATCCCGGATTGAAACCCTACGACATCGTCGCGCTGATCCCGATCATCGAGAAGGCAGGCGGCGTTGTCACCACCTTCGAAGGCGGGCCGGCGGAAAACGGCGGCGACATCCTGGCGGCGGCGACACCGGAACTGCACGCGGCGGCGATGGCGGCGCTGCGCGGCTAGGCATCCGTGCACCCACGCGTCTGGTTTTTGCGCAAATCCGACGGAAACCGCGGTACGGTTCCAAAGTGCGTCGCGCGTTGAATGGCGCGCGCTCGCATTTTTTGTATGTCGTTATCGCACAACCGCTGCGCACTTTTGCGCGACATGCATTAGCTATCGGCAGGCCAAGCATCCGAGAGACGCAGGCCCCACAAAATGAGCACGAAAGAGATGAGGCCGGTCGGCGCGGACGAATACGCCACACCTTTGATCACTGCTTCCTGAAGGGCACTTCCGTGGAAGGCTCCGGCCGCTAACGGCATAGTCTCGTTGCCGGCCGCCCAGGCGCTGGCGATCACGTAGGCGGCCAGGATCGCCAAAGCCGAATAGATCAGCAGCCAATGCAATCCGCGACGTCGCCGCGCCGAGATTGAGCCTAGACCATGTGAGGCCTAGCGCCAGCAAGAGAACGCCCTCCAGGGCGCCGAGCGTGTGCGCGGACAGTCCGAGCCGCGGTGCGGCGAGATACGGTATTGCAACCCTTCGAATGACGAAAACAGCAGCAGCGCGACGCCAATCTGCAGTAGCCGATGCCCCTGACGTGACAGCGTGTTCGATGCGTTCATGGTCGTTTTTCTCCCGGCGAATGGCCTCCAACCTCTTTGGCAGCAAGCTAGCGCTCGATGCCTGAACGGGAATAAGGGGGCACGCTGCGCCGGACAAGCGACCCGTGCGGGCCTTGTCGGCGGGCGCCGGCGAAGCGGTCAAACAGCGTCGCCGGTTCCGGGGATGAAGGCATCGAATGCCGCAAGCAACTGCTCGCGATAGAGGTCGGCTTCCTGGAGGATCTCATGGCGGGCGCCGTCGATCATCACTAGCGAGCCGACGCGCAGACGTCTCGCATAGGCTTCGACTGCCCTGGTCGAGACGACCTGGTCGGCGCCGGCGGCAATCATCAGCAAGGGCACCTGGATCTTGGCCATGAAATCCGGGTCGCTGACGATCAAGGATGCTTCCGTGGCCGCCTTCAGCCAGCGGATCGTCGGTCCGCCGAGCGCCAACTGGGGATAGGTTTCGTAGATCAGCGTATTGCGCCGATAGCGCGCCGGGTCGCTGGTCAGCTTGTTCATGGCGAAGGGCACCGATTCCTTCGGCCGCGGCCCCCATGCGGCATAGAGCCGGCCGAGGCCGAGAAGGCAGAACAGCGAACAGATGCGGCGAACGGTTTTTACCGAAACCGGCAGGTCGGGCACCGTGAAGAACGGTGCGATCAGCACCATGCGGCGCACGCGGTTCGCCATTGAGGGCGCGGCAAGCAGCGCAATCACCGCGCCAGCCGAATGGGCCAGTATGTAGTAGGGTCCTCGGCAATCGGGCAGCACGATCTCTTCGAAGAACTGCTCCAGATCACCGGTATAGTCGAAGAAGCTCTGGACGTGGCCGCGCTGTCGGTCGCCGATCATCCGATCGGAAGCGCCCTGGCCACGCCAGTCGAGGGTTGCCACGCCAAAGCCCCGGTCGGCAAGGTTGCGAATGGTCTCGAAATACTTCTCGATGCACTCGTTGCGGCCGGTCAGGACGACCACGGTGCCCTTCATGGGGCGGGCAACAGCGGCAAACAGCCCATAGCGGATCTTCTTGCCGTCGCGCGTGGTGAAGAAGCCACCGGCTGCGTTTTCCGGCAGCGGATTGTCCGGAGTTTCGTGGAAGACGGGGGTCTGGTGGAAAAGATCGGTCATACGGTGTTTGGCTGGTGTCGGTGCCGACGGGCGCAAGTCAGGCATAAACGCCCATGCGCCAAAAGCAAAGGAATTCGAGACGCCGGGGAAGTCGACAGGCAGCGAAGAAATAAGGCCGGAAGCAGCCTTGGGCGTACTTCCGGCCTCTGTCGACCCGGGAGGAAGGGACGTTGCACCCGGTTCGGCCTCGTCGTGTCGCCTTTTTCGCGACCTGTTCGTTATCTCGAGAACAGTTTTAATGCCGTCTGGCTGAACGCTCGCCGAAGCCACGGTTCATCTGCCGTTCATCGGGATCGGGACGTCGGCCGAGACCGGTCCCGTTTGGACGCGGGAAAATCTTGAAATGCCGTCGTCCGCTTCCCAAATCTGTCATGCGGTCGCCAATGTCGGGGCCGCTGGCCCATCCGGAACGCTGTTACGGGTTTCGCACCGGCCATACGCAACCTTGTTGCTCAACAGGAGAACACATCATGCGTCACGTTGATTTTTCCCCGCTCTACCGTTCGACCGTCGGTTTCGACCGGTTGTTCACCATGCTCGATTCGCTTGCGCAGCCAGAAGGCCAGACGTATCCGCCTTACAACATCGAGCGCACGGGCGAGGATGCCTATCGCATCTCGATGGCTGTGGCCGGCTTCTCGGAAGATGAGATTTCGATCGAAGCTCACCGCAATGTGCTGACCGTCAAGGGTGAGCGCAAGGAGGAAGGCAATGGCGAAGGCTCCGAACTGCTCTATCGCGGTATCGCCAGCCGAGCCTTCGAGCGCCGCTTCCAGCTTGCCGATCACGTCGAGGTTGTCGGCGCCGCGCTGAAGAACGGGCTGCTCTCCGTCGACCTCAAGCGCAACATCCCCGAAGAGCTGAAGCCGCGCAAGATCGCGATCACCTCGGCTCCGGCCAAGGCCAAGCAGATCGAGGCCAAGACTGCCGCCTAAGCCAGGCAGCTAAGTTCTCTGGGGACGCCAACTCCCCGGGAAGAAAGGGCGGTGCAGCAATGCGCCGCTCTTTTTGCTGGTGGGGGTAAGGCTTCCTAACCGGCAAGCAGGTAGCCGAAACGGTCGACCTCGTCGGGCGTGGTCGCGAAGCTGGTGACGAAGCGGTAGAGCGCTTCGTCCTCGCCGATGTGGCCATCGTAGCCGAGCGGCCTGTGCCAGTCATGGAAGGCCGCGCCTGCCGCTTGCATGTTTTCGGCCTCGGCCTTTTTCATGACCGCGAAGACCTCGTTCGCCTGCGGCAGCCAGGCCAGCCGGGCGGAAGGCGAATCTTCTATCGCCGCGGCAAGCCGTGCCGCCATCGCATTGGCGTGCCGTGCCGTATCGAGCCATAGCCCACCCCGGAAATAAGCATCGAATTGCGCGGCGATGAAGCGCGATTTCGAGAACAGCTGGGCCGCGCGCTTGCGCAAAAAGGCCAATTCCTTGGCTCGCTCGAGGTCGAACAGCACGATCGCCTCGGCGCACCAACAGCCATTCTTGGTGCCGCCGAAGGAGAGGATGTCGACACCGTGCTTCCAGGTCATTTCGGCCGGCGTCGTTTCCAGCGCGACGAGCGCATTGGCAAAGCGGGCCCCGTCCATGTGCAGCGGCAGTCCGTGCTGCTTTGCGATCGCCGAAATCCTGGCGATTTCGTTCAGCGTGTAGACGGTACCGACCTCGGTCGACTGAGTGATCGAAACGGCAACCGGCCGCCCGGAATGGACGTTTTCGGGTGCGAAACGCTCCACCGCCCGTTCCAGATTGCCGGCATCGATCTTGCCGAGCGCGCCTTCGACTGTATAAAGCCGCGAACCGCCGGTGAAATATTCCGGTGCACCGCATTCGTCCTCGATAACGTGCGATTCGCGATGGCAGAAGGAAATGCCGCCTGGCTTGTTATAGGTAGTCAGCGACAGCGAATTGGCAGCGGTGCCGGTGGCGACGAAAAACACCGCGACTTCGCATTCGAAGATTTCATTGAAGCGCTGGTAAACTGCCTTGTCGAGGACACCGTCGCCATAAGCGGTGGAGAAGCCGTCGGCATGGGCCGACAGGCCGGCAGCGATACGGGGATGGGCGCCTGCCCAATTGTCGGAAGCGAAATCATGCGTCCGCCTATGCTGGGGAAATCGGGGCGAGCTTGGCCGCTTTCGCATGCCGGCCGCAAGGGGCAGATACCGAAAATCCGCTAAAGCCAGCGAAATGCATGAGCGTACATGCAGTGACCAAAGGTTACGCTGATACCGCGTTCCACGCAATTTTCTGTCGCGAAAGCTTCAAGAATTTTGTGAATCGGTCTTGTGTGCATCCAAAATTTCTGTCATAAAAATTTAGGACAGTAGTGCTGTCTTATTTTGTCGCACAAAACTGGCCGCATTGGCATATGATTGCGCCTCTGCGGCCATCGCCGCGAGCGACAGCTAGACAGCCTGGCTCCGGCCTGTACGAATACCATATGCGAACGATGCGGAAAGCCGCACGGTCGGCAAGAATTTCGCAAGACGTGCCGCAAGATTGAAAGGGGAGCCACGCGCTTCCCGACGGAAACCAGCGCCCGAAGGGGACGGAACGGAGGACAGGACGATGACGGACATGACGCCATCTGCGACGAAGGCCGCGCAGAAGAAAGCGGCAGCCGTCAAAAATCCGTCCCTGACCAATATTCGGCGAACCAACACCGGCTATACCGCGCACGGCCTCTATGATCCGCGCAACGAGCATGATGCATGCGGCGTCGGCTTCATCGTCAACATGAAGGGCGTGAAGTCGCATCAGATCGTCGAGGACGGCCTTGCCGTGCTCGAAAACCTGACGCATCGCGGCGCGGTCGGCGCCGATCCGCTGATGGGCGACGGCGCCGGCGTGCTGGTGCAACTGCCGGACCGCTTCTTCCGCGAGGAGATGGCCAAGCAAGGGGTCGAACTGCCGAAGCCCGGCCACTATGCCGTCGGCCAGGTGTTCATGCCGCGCGACCCGGAGCTGCAGGCGCATATCGAAGGCATCATCGCCGAGGTGGCGCAACTCGAGGGCCAGCCGCTGCTCGGCTTTCGCGACGTGCCGGTCGACAATTCGTCGCTGTCCAAGGCGCCCGACATCGCCGCTTCCGAGCCGGTGCACCGGCAGGTGTTCCTGGGCCGCGGCGCCGAGATCGAGAACGACGACGATTACGAGCGGCGGCTCTACATCCTGCGCAAGGTCATTTCCGGACGTATCCACGAGGAGACCAAAGGCGTCGACAACGGCTTCTATGTCGTCTCGATGTCGTCGCGGACCATCGTCTACAAGGGCATGTTCCTGGCCTATCAGGTCGGAGCCTACTACAAGGACCTCACCGACCCGCGTTTCGAGACGGCGCTGATCCTGGTCCACCAGCGCTTCTCGACCAACACGTTCCCGTCGTGGAAGCTGGCGCATCCCTACCGCATGGTTGCCCACAATGGCGAGATCAACACGTTGCGCGGCAACGTCAACTGGATGGCGGCGCGCCAAGCTTCGGTCGATTCCGAACTGTTCGGCAACGACATCTCGAAACTGTGGCCGATCTCCTACGAAGGGCAGTCGGACACCGCCTGCTTCGACAATGCGCTCGAATTCCTGACGCAGGGCGGCTATTCGCTCGCCCACGCCATGATGATGCTGATCCCGGAAGCCTGGGCCGGCAACAAGCTGATGGGTCAGGACCGCAAAGCCTTCTATGAGTATCACGCAGCCCTGATGGAGCCGTGGGACGGGCCGGCGGCGGTTGCCTTCACCGACGGCCGCCAGATCGGTGCCACGCTCGACCGCAACGGGCTGCGGCCGGCGCGCTACATCGTTACCGATGACGACCGCGTCATCATGGCCTCGGAAGCCGGCGTGCTGCCGGTGCCGGAGGAAAGGATCGTCAAGAAGTGGCGGCTGCAGCCCGGCCGCATGCTGCTGATCGACCTGGACAAGGGCCGCATCGTTTCCGACGAGGAGATCAAGTCGGAGATCGCGACCAGGCACCCCTACAAGAGCTGGCTCGCCAACACCCAGCTCATCCTCGAAGATTTGAAGCCGGTCGAGCCGCGCGCCCTGCGCAGGGACGTCAGCCTGCTCGACCGCCAGCAGGCGTTCGGCTACACCCAGGAAGACACCAAGCTGCTGATGTCGCCGATGGCGACCACCGGCCAGGAAGCAGTCGGCTCGATGGGCACCGACACGCCGATTTCGGCGATGTCGGACAGATCGAAGCTGCTCTACACCTATTTCAAGCAGAATTTCGCCCAGGTCACCAACCCGCCGATCGACCCGATCCGCGAGGAACTGGTGATGAGCCTGGTGTCCTTCATCGGGCCGCGGCCCAACATCTTCGACCTGGTCGGCAATTCGCGCCGCAAGCGGCTCGAAGTACGCCAGCCAATCCTGACCAATGGCGATCTCGAAAAGATCCGCTCCATCGGCCACACCGAGGACCGTTTCGACACCAAGACGATCGACATCACCTATGCTTCGAATGAAGGCGCGGCCGGCATGCAGGGCGCTATAGACCGGCTATGCGAGCGCGCCGAGGCGGCGGTCGCCGGCGGCTACAACATCATCATACTGTCGGACCGTCAGCTCGGCCCGGACCGCATCGCCATTCCGGCGCTGCTGGCAACGGCGGCCGTGCATCATCATTTGATCCGCAAGGGATTGCGCACCTCGGTCGGGCTCGTCGTGGAATCCGGCGAGCCGCGCGAGGTGCATCATTTCTGCTGTCTCGCCGGCTACGGCGCCGAGGCGATCAACCCCTATCTCGCTTTCGACACGCTGCTCGACATGCACAAGCGTGGCGAATTGCCAGCGGAGGTCGATGCCTACGAGGTCGTCTCCCGCTACATCAAGTCGATCGGCAAGGGCATCCTGAAGGTGATGTCCAAGATGGGCATCTCGACTTATCAGTCCTATTGCGGCGCGCAGATCTTCGATGCCATCGGGCTGAAGTCGGAGTTCGTGCACAAGTACTTCACCGGTACGGCGACGCTGATCGAAGGCGTCGGGCTGGACGAGATCGCCGCCGAAACGGTCAGCCGCCACACCGACGGCTTCGGCAACGACCCGGTGCTGCGCAACAGCCTCGAGGTCGGCGGCGAATACATGTTCCGCATGCGCGGCGAGGCCCATATCTGGTCGCCCGACGCAGTGGCGACCTTGCAGCACGCTGTGCGCCAGGGCTCGTGGGAGACGTTCAAGGACTATTCCGCCCAGATCGACAGCGAGACGGCGCAGGCGCAGACCATTCGCGGCATGTTCAAGATCAAGCTTGCGCAAGAGACCGGGCGCAAGAAGGTCGAACTCGACGAGGTGATGCCGGCGGCCGAAATCGTCAAGCGCTTCTCGACCGGGGCGATGTCCTTCGGCTCGATCTCCAGGGAAGCGCATACGACGCTGGCGCGCGCCATGAACGCCATCGGCGGCAAGTCGAATACCGGCGAGGGCGGCGAAGAGGCCGACCGCTATCTGCCACTGCCGGGCGGCGGCAAGAACCCCGAACGCTCGGCGATCAAGCAGGTCGCTTCGGGACGCTTTGGCGTCACTGCCGAATATCTGGTCAATTCCGACATGATGCAGATCAAGGTCGCGCAAGGGGCAAAGCCCGGCGAGGGCGGCCAGCTGCCGGGCCACAAGGTCGACGCAACCATAGCCAAGGTCAGGCATTCGACGCCGGGCGTCGGCCTGATCTCGCCGCCGCCGCATCATGACATCTATTCGATCGAGGATCTGGCGCAGCTCATCTACGACCTGAAGAACGTCAATCCGGCGGCCGACGTATCGGTCAAGCTGGTCTCGGAAGTCGGCGTCGGCACGGTTGCGGCCGGCGTCGCCAAGGCGCGTGCCGACCACATCACCATATCAGGCTATGACGGCGGCACCGGCGCTTCGCCGCTGACCTCGCTCAAGCATGCCGGCAGCCCGTGGGAGATGGGCCTTGCCGAGACGCACCAGACGCTGGTGCTCAACGGCCTCAGGTCGCGCGTCGCGCTGCAGGTCGATGGCGGCCTGCGCACAGGGCGTGACGTCATCATCGGCGCGCTGCTCGGCGCCGACGAGTTCGGCTTCTCGACCGCGCCACTGATCGCGGCCGGCTGCATCATGATGCGCAAGTGCCATCTCAACACCTGCCCGGTCGGCGTCGCGACGCAGGACCCGGTGCTGCGCAAGCGCTTCAAGGGCACGCCCGAGCACGTCATCAACTTCTTCTTCTATGTGGCGGAAGAGGTGCGGGCGCTGCTTGCCGAGATGGGCTACACCCATCTCGACCAGATCATCGGCGACACCGACCTTCTGGAAAAGCGCGAGCTGATCCAGCACTGGAAGGCGCGCGGACTCGACTTCAGCAAGATGTTCTACAAGCCCGATGCGCCACACCCGGCGGTGCACTGGACCGAGCGGCAGAAGCATCCGATCGACGACGTGCTCGACCGCAAGCTGATAGAACTGGCAAAGCCGGCGCTCGAAGCCAGGCAGCCGGTCAGCATCGAACTGCCGATCCGCAACGTCGACCGTTCGACGGGCGCCATGCTGTCGGGTGAAGTGGCCAAGCGCTTCAAGCACAAGGGCCTGCGCGAGGACACAATCTCGGTGAAGCTCACCGGCACGGCCGGCCAATCCTTTGGCGCCTTTCTGGCGCGCGGGATTTCGTTCGAACTGGTGGGCGCTGCCAATGACTATGTCGGCAAGGGTCTGTCGGGCGGCCGCATCGTCATCCGCCCGCCGGAGAACACGAAAATCGTTGCTGCCGAGTCCATTATTGTCGGCAATACCGTGCTCTACGGCGCAACCGAGGGCGAGGCCTATTTCAGCGGCGTTGCCGGCGAGCGCTTTGCCGTGCGCAATTCGGGTGTCGCCGCGGTCGTTGAAGGGGTCGGCGACCATGGTTGCGAATACATGACTGGCGGTATCGTCGTCGTCATCGGCCAGACCGGCCGCAACTTCGCCGCCGGCATGTCGGGCGGCGTCGCCTATGTGCTCGACGAGGCGGGCGATTTCGCCGAACGCTGCAACATGGCGATGGTCGAGCTGGAGCCGGTTCCGGAAGAGGACGACCTTATGGAAAAGCTGCTCCACCATGGCGGCGATCTCGACCATAAGGGCCGTGTCGACGTATCGGGCGATATGACCAGCCACGACGAGGAGCGGCTCTACCAGCTGATCTCCAACCACGTCCACTACACGGGCTCGGTACGAGGTCGCGAAATCCTCGACGATTGGGCGACTTTCCGGCCGAAATTCCGGAAGATCATGCCGGTCGAATACCGCCGCGCGCTGATCGAGATGGAGCGGATGCGCATGAACGTGGCGGCGGAATAGATTTGGAAATTGCCGGGAGGCCATGCGTCCTGGCAACCATCTTCATCAACAATCCTGACCTCGGACTGAAGGTTGCCACGGCTGCCTTATGAGGTTAACGGGTGCGTCGCCAGGCGTGCCTTCCGGACAGCAGGGACTGGACTATGGGCAAGGTAACAGGGTTTCTCGAGATCGACCGGCAGGTGCACAAGTACCAGCCGGCTTCCGACCGCATCCGGCATTTCCGCGAGTTCACGCTGCCGATGTCGGACAAGGAGGTCGAGAAACAGGCCGCGCGCTGCATGGATTGCGGCATTCCGTATTGCCATGGACCGACCGGCTGCCCGATCCACAACCAGATCCCCGACTGGAACGACCTCGTCTACAATGGCGACTGGGAAAACGCGATCCGCAACCTGCATTCGACCAACAATTTTCCGGAATTTACCGGTCGCATCTGCCCCGCACCTTGCGAGGAAGCCTGCACGCTGAACCTCGAGGATATTCCGGTCGCCATCAAGACGATCGAGCAGGCGATTGCCGACAAAGCCTATGAGACCGGCCATATCCGGCCCTATCCGCCGGAACGGAAGACCGGCAAGCGCGTCGCGATCATCGGCTCGGGGCCGGCGGGAATGGCGGCTGCCCAGCAACTCGGACGCGCCGGCCATGATGTTCATGTCTATGAGCGCGAGAGCCGGCCGGGCGGGCTGATGCGCTACGGTATCCCCGACTTCAAGATCGAGAAGCATTATATCGACCGGCGCATCGAGCAGATGCAGGGCGAAGGTGTCAGCTTCCATTGTGGCGTCAATGTCGGCGTCGACAAGCCGGTCGCCGAACTGCTCGCCGAATATGACGCGGTCCTCTATTGCGGCGGTTCCGAAACACCGCGTCCGGCCAACATCCCTGGCGACGATCTCGACGGCGTGCACGACGCGATGCCGTATCTGGTTCAGCAGAACAAGCGTATCGGCGGCGAGCCGATCCAGTCGGTGGCATGGCCGTCGCGCCCGATCGTCGCCGGCGGCCAGCACGTCGTCGTCGTCGGCGGCGGCGACACTGCCTCCGACTGCGTCGGTACCGCCTTCCGCCAGGGCGCGGTGCGCGTCACCCAGCTCGACATCCGGCCGCAGCCGCCGGAAAAGGAGGACAAGCTGTCGGTGTGGCCCTACTGGGCGACCAAGATGCGCACGTCATCCTCGCAGGCCGAAGGCGCCGAGCGCGAATTCCAGGTGGCGACGCTTGAATTCATTGGCGAAGACGGCCAGCTGACCGGGGTAAAATGCTGCGAAGTCGACGAAAAGCGCAAGCCGATCGCGGGCACGGAATTCGTTATCCGCGCCGATCTCGCGTTCATCGCCATCGGCTTTGCCGGGCCAGCCGCTCGCGGGCCGGTCTCGGAACTCGACGGGCAGATGAAGATCGTCACCGACAGCCGCCGCTCGAAGAATGTCGAGGCCAATGACCGGGACTACAGGACCAGCGTCGAAAAGCTCTATGCGGCGGGCGACGTGCGGCGCGGCCAGTCGCTGGTCGTCTGGGCGATCCGCGAGGGCCGCCAGGCGGCGCGTGCCATCGACGAGGCGCTGATGGGATCGAGCGTGCTGCCGCGCTGAGTCCGTTCCGAAACTCTACAGAAACAGGCGCCAGCCTTTACTGCCGGACCGCCGTCGTATCGGATGCGGCCGCCGTCGCAGGCTGTGTCTTGGGCGGCCAGGAGAAATCGTCAGCGCGGCCCGGTGAGGCGTCGGGCGCCTTGCCCTCGACGACCAGCCTTTCGCCCGGCAAATTCTTGTCAGCTTTTGCCGGCGGGGCGGCGCCGAGAAGTTCCGAACCGCCGTCCAGCGCCGGGTCGCTGAGCAGCATCGGCACAGTGCGATCGACAGCTATCGGCGCGGCAGCAGGTGCCGGCGCCTCGACGGGAGCGCCGGCCGGGGCAGAAGCCGTCACCACGCTTCCCGGCGCGGCCAGCCCCAGGATCTTCATCAGCGGCTTTTCGGTATAGAAGGCGAGCTTGCGCTTGCCGGCCTTCGACATGTTGATGCCGTCGTCGGAGCGCAGGCGCACCGATTGGCCGTTGATGTCCGGTCCGCTGGTGATGAAGGCGCCGTTCTCGTCGACAAACCCGTCCCAGACGTCGACGAATTCGCCGCCGTGGCTTTCGGCGGACGAGCGGAAGATATCGTTGAAGGCCAGCATGTCGGAGGTCATTTTCGAGACCCGGAAGGCCGGCATGCCAACCCACAAATACGGCACCTTGGTTGCGGCGATGGCCTTGCCGAACGCATCGGCCCGGCGCTCGTATTCCTTGGTCCAGTTCTCGGATCGCGGCTGCTCGCGCACATCGCCGACGCGCATCTGCTGCCGGTCGTTGGATCCGAGCATGACGACGACGGCTGCCGGTTTTTCGGCCGCGATCAGCGACTTGACCTGTTCTGGCCAGTTGTAGACATCGTCACGCACGAAGCCGGACGATCCGTTGGCACGGACGACGATCCTGACGCTGGTGTTTTCGGCAAAGGCGGCGTCGAGCCCCTCAGCCAGCCCAGACGCCATGAAATCGCCGACCACCAGAACGACGCGTGCATCCGGCGCCTTCTCGGCCACTGGGGTTGTCGGCTCGGCCGGCGGCGGCCGGCGAACTGACCGGGGCTTTCTCAGCTTGGGCCTAGGCTTTGTTCTCTGGAATTCTCTCTGGAATTCGGGCGGGGGCTGCTCAAACCGCTCGCTTCTGCGCGGAAACAACAGGTCGCGCAGCGACCAGCCACGACTTTCCGGCTCCTGCGCCATGGCCGAGGTATGAAAGGCACTGGCGGCACCGACTGCCAGAACGGCGATCGCCAGAACCAGAATCGGCACGCGACGAACGATTAACCGGATGCGCGCAGCCGAAACCAATCACCCTCTCCATCCCGTAACCGGCTCTAGTTCTGCCTGAGCCATTTGAGCACTTCCTTGCTCGGATACCCGTCCTGGGTCAAGCCGGCCTTTGCCTGGAAGGCCATGATGGCGGTTTTCGATCCGTCACCGATCTTGCCGTCGAACTTGCCGTCGTAAAAGCCGTGCTCGGAAAGTCGCTTCTGAAGCTCCTGCCTTTCCTCGAAAGAGAGCTTGGTAAACGGTCGCTTCCAGTCCTGCACAAGCCCGCCATAGCCGGCGATTTCGTCGGCAAGAAGGCCCACGGCGAGCGCATATTTGTCGGCATTGTTGTAACGCTTGATGACCGAGAAATTCGTGATCATCAGGAAAGCCGGCCCGCCGCGGCCGCCGGGCAGCTTCAACGTCGCCTTGTCGGCACCGTTCTTGAACGGCTTGCCGTTGGCACGGGTGACGCCCAGCGCCTGCCATTGCGACAGCGACTTCGAGCCTCCGGGCAGCTTCTTGCCGTCCGGAAGGCTGACTTCATAGCCCCAGGTCTTGCCTGCCTGCCAGCCGTTCTTCCGCAGCAAATTGGCGGCTGTCGCCAGTGCGTCGGGAATCGAATTCCAGATGTCGCGCTTGCCGTTGCCGTCCATATCGACCGCATAGGACAGGTAGCTGGTAGGGATGAACTGGGTATGACCCATCGCGCCGGCCCATGAGCCGCTGAGATGGCTTTCGTCGATGTCGCCGGTCTGCAGGATCTTCAGCGCCGCGATCAGCTGGGTGCGGGCAAATTTCGCTCGCTTGGGGTCGGCATAACCAAGCGTCGCCAGCGAGCGCACGACATTGCGCATGATATCATCGCGCTTGAGGGTTTCGCCGTAGTTCGATTCCATCGACCAGATGGCCAGCAGGATGTAGCGGTCGACGCCGTATCTTGCCTCGATCCTGTCCAGCCAAGGCTTCCATTTCCTTGCCATTTGCTGGCCGACGGCGACCGACTGGTCATGGACGCGGTTGTCGAAATAATCCCAGGCGGGTGCGGTGAATTCGGGCTGAGTACGAGCCTTTTCCAACACCACCGGGTCAGCATCGTTGATGCCCTTGAATGCCTGGTCGTAGACGGAGCCGGAAACGCCGCTCGCCACGGCGGTAGCACGGAAGCTGGCGACCCATTGGCGGAAGCCGGCATCGGCAAAAGCCGGCCCGCTGGGCACGAGCAAAGCAAGCGAGAGGCTGGCGGCCGTCAGGACGCTGGTGAAGCGCCTTGCGGCGTTGCGAACGGACATCTTTTCCTCCTTCTTCATCTCAGGAAGACTATTCATCGCCGAACCCGGTTAGCATTTGGTTTACCATAGGTGCCGTGCGGGGTGAAAAGATGCGTCAATGCTTTACCAGCTGAGATTTATGACCCGCTGTTCAGTAATCCTCGATTTCGGCATGAAAATGTCTCGAATCGGGATTGCCGAACAGGCATGCAAATGGATAATTGGCACATGAAGAGAGTTCGCAAGGCAGTGTTCCCGGTTGCCGGTCTCGGCACGCGCTTTCTCCCTGCTACCAAGGCCATTCCCAAGGAAATGCTGACGGTCGTCGACAGGCCGGTCATCCAGTATGTGGTCGATGAGGCGCGCGATGCCGGGATCGAGCATTTCATCTTCGTGACCGGCCGGAACAAGGCGGTCATCGAGGATCACTTCGATGTCCAGTTCGAGCTCTACGACACGCTTGCGCAGCGCGGCAAGGACGACCAGCTCGCCCGCCTGCAGCGGCTGCAGCCGGCGCCGGGGCAGACCAGCTTCACCCGCCAGCAGGTACCACTCGGCCTTGGTCACGCCGTCTGGTGCGCGCGCGAGCTTGTCGGCGACGAGCCCTTTGCGCTGCTGTTACCCGACATGATCATGCAGTCGGAAAAAAGCTGCATGAAGGATATGGTCGAGCTTTACGCCGAGACCGGCAACAACATCGTCGCCGTGCAGGAATGCGATCCGGCCGAGGCGCACAAATACGGCATTGTCGGCCGCGGCGATGACGCACATCACGGTTTCCGCATCACCGGCATGGTGGAAAAGCCGAAGACCGGCACGGCGCCGTCGAACCTCTACATCAACGGACGCTACATCCTGCAGGCTGAGATATTCAAGATACTCGAAGGCCAGGAAAAAGGCGCCGGCAACGAGATCCAGCTCACCGATGCAATGCTGAAGCTGCAGAAACAACAGCCCTTCTACGGCTATCATTATCGCGGGCGCACGTTCGACTGTGGCTCGCCCGAAGGCTTCGTCGAGGCCAACGTTGCCTTCGCGCTGTGGCGCAGCGACATGAATGGAAGCATGGCCGGCGTCATTCGCACGCTTCTCGACGAACTCGCGCCGTCAGAGCGCCGCGGCCTAGCCTTGTAGTGTCAGCACCGGTTGCCGCGCTGGTCGGCGAAAGCGCGCCACGTTCGACGGGCCTCGTGCGACGCACCTAGGTTCTTGTTTTTATGCAAGTCGTTATCGCAAAACCGCTGCACACCCTCGGGTCAAGCCCGAGGGCATGCTTTTGCGCGATATGCATTTAGCGCTGCAACTTCACGCCAACGAAGATACTGTTGGCCGTGTAGTCGCGCCCAACCAGGTTGCTGGTCAGTTTTTCGGTCCTGGCGCGGGTGGTGAGCCCGGTGTAGCGGTTCAGCCACCACGTCAGCCCAGCCTCGGCGCTCAGCGTCAAATCATGATCGTCGGAGCCGGTATAGTCGCGCCATTCAAGGCCGAGCGCGGCATTTCCGGTCAGGTTGGCGCGGATCTGCCGCTCGCCCGTGAGGCTGCCGGAATAGAGCATGGAGCCGCTTTCGCCCGCATTCGTCGTGTTCTCGGCGGTCGTCTGTGCGGTGAGCCCGATCGTGGTGCCGCGTTCCGGCGACCATTTGAGATCGGCATTGACCGTCGCGCCCGAAATCGCCGGCAGGGCGTCGTCGTCGATAGCTTCGCGCAGCCAGCCGACCGAGAACTCGCCGGTAAGCTTCTCGCGGAGATCGAGCTCGACGCCGGCCCGTGCGCCAAGCCTGGTCGAGGAGCGCTGGAAGCCGTTTGGATCGACGCGCAAATCATAAGCGCGCCGGCCGATCTCGATTTCGGTGAACGGCGTGATGGCAGGCGAGATCTCGTAACCGGTGCGCAAAATGGCCGTGTAGAGCGTCGAGTCGCGGCCCTTCTGCGACAGTGATCCGCCCGACGAAAGCTTAGCGTCGCCAAAGATGTCGTGCTCGACCGCGCCGGTCAGCGCGAAGCGCATCTTGCCGGCATCCTTCTCGACGGCGAGACTGCCGTTCACTGTCTGGCGCACCGGCTGGCCAACGGCGCCGACGACTGCGTCCGGCGCCGAGGCCGATTCGGGCACGGCCTCATAGCCCAGCTTGGCGATAGCGCGCAGATCATTGTCGAGATCGATGTTGAGTGTGCTGTCGACGCGGCCTTGCGCTTCGTGAATGTCATAGCCGGACAAGGTCTCGCGGAAGATGCCATAGCCCTCAACCGTCGCCGAATTCTCCCGCCAATCGGAGACGGCGTTGAAGCGCAGCGTCGTTTCCGACAGCAGGGCCGGCTTGCCGAGGCTGCTCGAATCAGCGTTTGTCGAAGACGTCAGGCCTTGCTCGAGCGTCGGCCGGATCACGAACGAGCCGAGCTTGATGCCGGTGGCGGCGAACGGGTCGTCCTCGTTCTTTTTGTTCTGGCCTTCGATGGCTTCGGTGCGCTCGGCGCCGGGGTCGAGCCTGAGCCTTTCGGCGGAATCGATGGTCACCGCACGGCGGTTGGCCGTATCCTGCTCGTCTATGGCGGCGGTTTCGGTGTCATTGGTCGTCGCTGCAGTCGCGGTTCTCTTGCTCGTATGGCTGTCCGTGGTCTCGGCTTCGGCGTTGGCCGCGTTGGCGGCGCGCGTTGCGCTTGGCCGCCGTCGCGGCGGCGGAGGAGGGTTGTCGGGAAATGGGTCGCCGCTGGCCGCCGGCGGATCGAAAGTGCCGCCGGTTGCGGCCGCTTTGCCCGTGCCGTCGTCAGGCAACGCCCCCTGGCTGGTCGGACGATAGGTAGGCAGCGGCGTATTGTCGTTGGGGGTTGCAGCCGCCTGGGCGGCTTGGGTTCCAGCCATGCTCGTTTGCCTGATCTTGTACTGCTGGTCGTCCAGGTTTGGCGAATCCGAAACCTCGCCGCGCAGCTCGGTTTCCTGGGCGCAAAGCAGTGTCGGACGCGACAACGCAAAGACAGTGGTTGCCAGCAGCAATGCGCGAACCGCCTTGCCCTTTCGTCCCGTTTTGTTTTGAGGCTGAAACCCGGACATCGGCACCACTGCTTGCGCGGCGCACGCGCGCCATACTTACGAAACCGTAAATGGGGATGGTTAACGGAGCGTTGAGGGATGGCCCGTCAGGGTGTTCGGAGCGGCAATTCCGTTGGACAGGCGCGTGCCGAAGCGCTAATCGCATCGTCCATGGACGTGAAATCCCCAGACAGGAAGCGGCACGACGGGCAGGCCGCGATTGCCTCGGCGCTGAGAACGGTGGCGACAGAGCAGGCCGGCGTCGCGGCATTGGCCGACGCGCTCGAAAACGGGCTGGCCGAGCCGTTCGCACGGGCCGTCGACATGGTGTCGCAGATCGATGGCCGCGTCATCGTCACCGGGGTCGGCAAAAGCGGCCATATCGGCTCGAAGATTGCCGCAACGCTCGCCTCGACCGGCACGCCGGCCTTCTTCGTTCACCCTGCCGAAGCCAATCACGGCGACCTCGGCATGATCGCCAGGAACGACGCCATCATCGCGCTGTCGTGGTCGGGGGAAAGCCTCGAGCTCAAGGGCATCATCGCCTATTCGAGGCGCTTCTCGATCCCGCTGGTCGCGGTCACCGCGGGCGAAAAATCGGCGCTGGCGCGTGCGGCCGACGTGGTGCTTCTGCTGCCGCGAGCACCGGAAGCCTGCCCGCACGGCCTTGCGCCGACGACCTCGACGCTGCTGCAAATGGTGATGGGCGATGCGCTGGCCATCGCGCTGCTCGAGGCACGCGGCTTCACCCCGGACCATTTCCGCACGTTCCATCCCGGCGGCCAGCTCGGAGCCAACCTGACGCAGATCCGCGAGATCATGCATGTCGGCGACAGGCTGCCGCTGGTGTCGTCCGGCACCGGCATGCGCGAGGCAATCCTCGAATTGTCGCGCAAGGGGTTTGGCTGCGTGGCGGTGACTGCGGCGGACGGCAAGCTGATCGGCATCATCACCGATGGCGACATCAGGCGCCATATCGGCAGCGATCTCTTGGCCATGAGCGTCGATCAGGTGATGACCAGAGAGCCAAAAATGGCCGCGCCCGACACGCTGGTGGCGACGGCGCTGCAGACGATCAACGACTCGGCCATTACCAGCCTGATGGTGGTCGAAGGCAGGCGGCCGATCGGGCTCGTCCATCTGCACGACCTGCTGCGTATCGGTGCTGCCTAGTCTGGCGAGTTTTCTAGACCGCCTCGACCGTCAGTTCCAGATCGGTATCAGCGGCACCCGTCACGCGCACCTGCGTGCCGGCCGGGAGGTCGGGGCCGGAGACACGCCACAACGTGTCGCCCAGCTTGATGCGGCCGCGCCCATCCTTGATCGGCTCGGCAAGGGTCGCCGTCCGGCCAACCATCTGTGCGCCGCGGCGGTTGAGCAGGGGCTGGTCGGTCTCATCGTGGCGTCCGCCCACCAGCCGCTTGCCGACATAAGCCGAGACCAGCGACAGCACGAGGAAGGCGACGACCTGGACCTGCCAGGTCCAGAAACCGGCGTCCCAGATGAGCAGCGAGACGACGCCGATCAACAGTGCGGCAATGCCGATCCACAGCATGAAAATGCCGGGCGCGATGACCTCCATCACCAGCAGGATGAGGCCGAGGACCATCCAGCTCCACGGGCCGAGTTCGGAAACAATGCGGTCGAACATGGCCTCAGGTCTCGCTGGGACGAACCACGGGCGGGCGGGCCTGTCGTGCTGGACCGGCGGTGCCTTCGCCCTTGAAAACTTCCCTGGCGATTTCGCCAATGCCGCCAAGCGTGCCGATCAGTGAGGAAGCCTCTATCGGCATCAGCACAAGTTTACTGTTTGTCGCGGAGCCGATCCTGGTCAGCGCTTCGGTGTATTTCAGCGCGACGAAGTAGTTGAGCGCCTGCACGTCACCCTTGGAAATCGCCTCCGACACCACCTGCGTGGCGCGTGCTTCAGCCTCGGCCGATCGCTCGCGCGCCTCGGCGTCGCGGAAGGCGGCTTCCTTGCGCCCCTCGGCCTCCAGAATCTGCGACTGCTTGAGGCCCTCGGCGGCGAGGATCTGGGCGCGCTTATTGCGCTCGGCCATCATCTGGCGGCCCATCGATTCGACGAGATTGGCCGGCGGGTTGATGTCCTTGATCTCGACACGGGTGATCTTGATGCCCCAGGGATGCGCGGCCTCGTCGACGACGCGCAGCAGGCGCTCGTTGATGGCGTCGCGGTTCGACAACAGCTCGTCGAGGTCCATCGAGCCCATGACGGTGCGGATGTTGGTCATCGTCAAATTGAGGATAGCGTTCTGCAGGCCGGCGACCTGGTAGGCGGCCTGCGCCGCGTTGAGCACCTGATAGAAGGCGACGCCATCGACGGCAACAGTGGCGTTGTCGCGCGTGATGATCTCCTGCGTCGGGACGTCGAGCACCTGCTCCATCATGTTCATCTTGGCGCCGATACGATCGACGAAGGGCATGATGAGGTTGAGGCCCGGGCTCAATGTCTTGGTGTAACGGCCGAAGCGTTCGACGGTATAATTATAGCCTTGCGGAATTGTCCGGATGCCTTTGAAAAGCACCAGCACGACAAGGGCGACAAGAACAAGAAGCGCGATATCGAAACCACTGAAACCCATTTGGCTCTCCCCTCAAAGGCCGGCCATGCCAGACAGTTCCACGCGGCCGGCTTGATCAAACACTTAAGTGTGTTTCAGCAACGTTACAATCAGGTGATCATGGATTGCCGGTGAATAGACGGGTGATCTGTTCAGGCCCAGCCGGACAGCTCGCGCCGCACCATTGCCTCGATCACCGCCATGCCCTCGGTACTGTCGTTGAGGCAAGGGATGTGTGCGAACTTTTCGCCGCCGGCATGATGGAAGGTCTCGGCCGCTTCCCTGCCGATCTCGTCCAGCGTCTCGATGCAGTCGACGGAAAAGCCGGGGTTAACGATGGCGATCGATTTTACGCCTTCGCGCCCTAGTCTTTCGACCGTCTTGTCGGTGTAGGGCTGCAGCCATTCCTGCGCGCCGAAGCGCGACTGAAAGGTGGTGATCAGCTTGTTTTCATCCCAGCCGAGCTTTTCGCGCAGCAGCCGCGTCGTCTCGAGGCAATGGGCTTGGTAGGGATCGCCCTTGTCGGAATAGGGTTTCGGAATGCCGTGATAGGAAGCGATGACAATTTCCGGTTCGAAGTCGAGGTTCGCCAGATGCTTTTCGATCGAACGGGCGAGCGCCTCAATATAGGCCGGCTCGTTGTAATAGGGCGGCACGCTGCGAATGGCCGGGGCGCGGCGCATCTTCATCAGCGCGCGAAACAGCTGGTCGTTGGCAGTCGCAGTCGTCGTCGCCGAATATTGCGGATAGAGCGGGAAAGACAGGATGCGGTCGCAGCCTTGCTCGACCAGCCTCTCGGCCACGCTCGCGGTCGAAGGGTTGCCGTAGCGCATCGCCCAGTCGACAACGACATTGGGTAGGTCGTCGAGCGCGAGCCCGAGCTTCTCGGCCTGGGCGCGGGTGTAGGTGCGCAGCGGCGACTCGTTGCGCTCCCGGTTCCATATCCTGGCATAGTTGGCGCCCGACTTCCTCGGCCGCGTGGTGAGGACCAGGCCGTAGAGGATCGGATACCAGATCGCCTTGTTTAGCTCGATGACGCGTGGATCGGACAGGAACTCCCGGAGGTAGCGCCACATCGGCTTGAAGCCGGTGCCGTCGGGGGTGCCGAGATTGATCAGCATGACACCGACCTTGCCGGTCCTGACCGGAGGGCGCCCTGCCGACGGCGAGGCGGCGGTCTTCTCGGCTTTGATTTCAGCAGGGTTGGCGAGCGTCATGAGGTTCTCCAACACCGCGAACCAACGGTGCCGCGGCGAAAGTAGCGATGCCGCGCCGGTTTTCAAATGCCGCGTCTGGCCGCACCTTGTCCCCAGAAATGCAACACCCGCCCGGTCTGCCGGGCGGGTGCATTGCGTTCCTGCGGCCGGATTACTTCGACGCCGCCGGGATCGTCAAAGTTGCGCCGACCGGCAGCCGGCGTGGCTCGTAGGCTTTGTTGGCATCGGAAATCATTTTCCATTTGGTGCCGTCGCCATAGGCCTTCACCGCGAGATCCCAGTAGGTATCGCCGGCGACGATTACATGGCTGCCTTCGGCCGGTGCCGGCTCAGCCGGCTTGGCGGGCTCGGCAGGTTTTGCCGGCTCGGTTGGCGCCGGTTCACTTGGGGCCGGCTGACTCGGGGCAGGCGCTGTCTCGGCGGGCTTGGCCGGAGCAGGGGTCGCCGGAGCCGGTGTGACGGGAGCCGCAGGTGCCGCCGGCTGGGCCGGCTCGGCGGGTGCGGGTGCCGCAGGCGCGGTTTCCGCCGGGACGGCCGGCGGCGTCTTGGAAATGTCGCCTGAGCCGGCCGGCATTTCGGGCATTGCCGGTTCAGCAGGCTTTGCCGGCGCAGCCTCAGCAGGTTTTGGCGGTTCGGCAGGCTTGGCCGGTTCCGCGGCCGGGGCCACGGTCGCGGCGATCTCGGTGATGCGGCCGTCGAGCTTGGGCGTATAGGGCCGGTGCGCGCCGAGGTAATCGGCGACGACTTGTTCCAGCCCCGGGCCGTAATCATAAGCGTTCTTGGCCTTCTCGGCGAACACCTTGTAGCCGTCGCCGCCCTGGCGGACATAGTTGTTGGTGGCGACCAGGTAATCCTTGTCCGGCTTGATCGGCGTCCAGACGCCGCCTTCCATGACCTCGACCGATTTGACGCGTCCGTTAGGCGGCGCCGATTTGTCGAACGCATATTTCATGCCGGCAACCTGCGGGAAGCGCCCGGCGCCGTCCTCGACCTGGCTGAGCCCGCTTTCGAGGCCGGCAACCAGATCCTTGCCGGAGATCTGGAAGGTCGCCAGCGTGTTCTGAAACGGCAGAACGGTGAGAATCTCACCCATGGTGACGGTGCCCTGGTCGATCGAGGCGCGCAAGCCGCCGCCATTTGAGATGACGATCTCGACACCCTGGCCCTTGACCCGGTCGAGGACGGCGTCGGAGACCAGATTGCCCATCTCGCATTCGCGGGCGCGGCAGTTTTCCCGACTGCCGTCGATCGCCTTGGTGGTCTCGGCGACTTCCTTGTTCTTCAAAGCCTCGATCGGCGCGCCGAGTTCCTTGATGCGGGCAAGCACGGCGGGGTCGGGCGTGACCGATTTGTCGAGATGTATGGGATCGCCGCTCGCCTCTTTGACAACGCCGTTGTCGTCGAACACGACCTTGAGCTCGCCGAGATATTTCGAATAGGACGCCGCCTGGACGACCGGCACTTTGTAGCCGTCCGGATTGTCGACCATCGTCGGATAAGGGCCTTCCGCCTTGGGGTCGGTGTTGGAGAGCAGCGAATGGCTGTGGCCGCCGACCACCACGTCGACGCCCGGGATCTTGGCGATCACGTCGCGCTCGCGCTTGTAGCCGATATGGGTGACCGCGATGATTTTGTTGACGCCCTCTCCCTTCAGTTTCTCGACCTCGGCGGTGATCGACTTGACGTCGTCTTCGATGGCGATGTTCGGGCCAGGCGAGGCAAGCTCCGGCGTGTCGTTGGTGACCGCACCGACGATGCCGATCTTCTGGCCGCCGACCTCGACCACGATCGATGGCTTGACGCGGTCGCCGAGCTTGGATTGCGCATTGGCCTTCACGTTGGCGCCGAGCACCGGAAACTGGATCATGTCGAGAAACGGCGCCAGCGCCGACTCGCCATCGTCGAACTCATGGTTGCCGAGAGCCTCGGCATCGAACTTCATCTGGTTGAGGAATTCGCCTTCTGTCTTGCCCTTGTAGGTCGTGTAGAAGAGCGAGCCCTGGAAATTGTCGCCAGCGCTGAGCAGCAGCACGTTCTGGCCTTCCAGCTTCTTGCGCTCCTGCGCGATCGCTGTGACGAGGCGGGCGGCGCCGCCGACGCATTCACCCTTGGTCTCTTCCTCGGCCGAGCAGGTCGATTCGTACTTGTTGTTGCTCTCGATGCGGCTGTGCCAGTCGTTGATGTGCAGGATGTTCAGCGTGTAGTCGGCAAAGGATACCCCTGCCGACAGGCCAAGTGCCGATGCCGACAGCGCGGCGATGGCAGCGATCTTCTTCATTCTCGTCTCCCGGATGACTCGAGTACAGCGCCGCGCGTCATTTGGGACGCGCAAAGGACGCTGTACCATTTTTATTTTGCGCATGATCCTTTCCGAAAATCGACTCCGATTTTCGGGGTCATGCGCAGACGCGTTTAACGCTCTTGTTTGACTTGGATGTAACAGCCCTCTCGGGCCATGTTCACATCGCGTTTCAGTCGATGCAAGCGGAAATCGGCATCAGCTTTGCCGGCGCAAGAAGACGGCGGCTTGAAGCCGCCGCCCTTGTGCAAAGTCAATTCGGAATCGAACTTCAGGTGCGCCTGGTCAGCACAAAATTTTGTCCGCTCGCGCTGGTGCAATTGAGCTGGCTGGTGGAGACCATCAAGCAGTTGAAGCTGATCGGCGTCTGGCGGATCAGCGAAGTGCCATGGATCTCGACCGAGGTGCCGCCGGTCATGGTGTAGCTGCCATCGGCAAGCTTCTGGCCGGTGTCGGTGGCGACGGTCGCGAAGCTGCCGCCCTTGAAGGTGGATAAGCCGGTGCCCTGCGCGTCGATCCAGGAGCCTTCGACCCCTTTGGCGGTGATCACCGGTGGCTCGCCCGGGCCGGTGGTGGTGCAGGCCGCCAACGTGACGGCAGCGGCCGCTGCAATGCCAGCCGAAAGCAGTCTTTGCGCAATCGTCATCATCAAGATCCTCTCCTCTCGCATCGGCTCGAAAATCGATCCGATTTTCGGAAAGCACGATGCGCACATTCAAAGTGCTGGAGCGTACTTTGTGCGTCCAAATGGACGCACGTCGCTCTAGGCCGCCCCTCTTCAATCGCCCGATTTCCGGGCGATTGCAAGCTGGCGGAGTGTCGAGGCAACGCTGCTATCGAACGAGGATGTTGCGGAATTGCCACGGGTCTTTGGTGTCGAGGTCCTCGGGAAACAGACCAGGCCGATTGTCGAGCGGTGTCCAGTCCGTATAATAGCTCCTGACCGGCCCCAGATAGGGGTTCTGCACGTCGAGGCAGCGCTTGTAATCCATCTCGTCGGCTTCGACGATGCCGGCCTCCGGATTTTCCAACGCCCAGACCATGCCCGCCAGCACCGCCGACGTGACCTGCATGCCGGTGGCGTTCTGGTAGGGGGCCAGCTTGCGCGCCTCCGCCAGCGACAGCTGCGAGCCGTACCAGTAGGCGTTCTTGGCGTGGCCGTAGAGCAGCACGCCGAGTTCGTCGATGCCATCGACCAATTCGTTTTCGTCGAGCACGTGATGCACGGGCTGAGCCTTGCCGGCGGCACCGAACATCTCGTGCAGCGACAGCACGGCGTCATTGCAGGGATGATAGGCGTAATGGCAGGTCGGCCGGTACTGCACCTTGCCCTTCTTGCCATGCAAGGTGAAGAAATCGGCAATCGAAATCGCCTCATTATGCGTCACCAGGAAGCCGTATTGCGGACCGGCCGTCGGGCACCATGTGCGCACGCGCGTGTTGGCGCCGGGCTGCTCCAGAAAGATAGCGGCCTTCGAGCCGTTCTTGTGCTTTTTGGCGTTCTTCGGCATCCACGCCTCGTGCGTGCCCCAACCGAGCTCGGCCGGCTGCAAGCCTTCCGAAATGAAGCCTTCGACCGACCAGGTGTTCCAGAACACGTTCATCGGCTTGGGTTTCTTGGTGCGCTGGGTGTCGCGCTCGGCGATATGGATGCCCTTGACGCCGGCCTTCTTCATCAGCTTGGCCCAGCCTTCGCGATCGTGCTGCGCGGGTTCCGCGAAGTCGAGGCCAAGATCTGTGGCGAGGTTGACCAGTGCCTGCTTGACGAACCACGAGACCATGCCGGGATTGGCGCCGCAGCATGAGATCGCCGTGGTGCCGCCCGGGTTCTTCGCGATTTCGGTACGCACCGTTTCGCGCAGCGCATAATTGGTGCGTGAGGCGTTGTCGGCCTTTTCGTCGAAATAAAAGCCGAGCCAGGGCTCGACCACCGTGTCGATATAGAGGACGCCAAGCTTGCGGCAGAGCTTCATCAACTCGAGCGAGGAAGTGTCGACCGACAGGTTGACACAGAAGCCCTGGCCGCCGCCATTGGTCAAAAGCGGCGTCAGCAGCTTCTTGTAGTTCTTCTTGGTCACTGCATCCTGCATGAAAGTGATGCCGCGCTCGTCGAGCAATTTGCGGTCGGCGTCGCGCGGGTCGATGACGGTCATGCGCGACTTGTCGAATTTAAAATGGCGCTCGATCAGCGGCAGCGTTCCCCGTCCGATCGAGCCGAAGCCGATCATCACGACAGGGCCGGTGATCTCACCGTAAACGGGCCAGTTTTCATTCGCCATTTATCGATTACTCCCTCAAAAAACGCTTCGGAACAGCGGCTTGGCCGCGGCGCGACAAACCATAGATCATTGTCACAATAAAGCGAAAAGCGGACGGCCGGCCTCACGCCGCGCCATCCCGGCTACGGCTCGACCAGTCTTGCGAATTCAGGCTTGAAGAGGGCATGTGCCTCGGAGACCGGCAGTTCCAGCAGATCGTCGGCGCAGGCCTGGATGGCATGCGGTAGGGTCTGGAGCCCGAACACCAGAACCTGCTTGTCGCCCTCACGCCAGAGGCTGACCGCCAGATATTCGCCGATGAGATCGTCCATACCGCATTCGGCTTCGTGATCAATATCGGTCTGATCGGTCGGTTTCTTGCGCCGCTGCTTGACCAAGGAGACGAGGGAAGGACTGGGCTTGCCATCGACCGTATCCGAGAAAATGTCCTGAAGGCCAAGCAGGACGCCGCGCCGCACATCCATGATGTAGGCGTCCGAATAGTTGGTCGGATGCGCTCCGCCGCAGAAGATGCTGCCGGACTCCCGCCAGCTCATCAGCAGCGGCGTCAGCGAGCTCACTTCGAATGTGCTGTCCGCATAGCCTCCGAGCGTGCCGTCGTTCACGCCGTCAATCGGCCCGCCTTCGTTGAAACCGGCATATTGCGCCGCCACGCAGCCCAGTGCGCCGATGTTTGCGCGCCAGTGCCTGTCTTGCAGCAGAGCATTCGCGGCCTCGATCGGAACGTTGCCGGACAGTTCGACAATGCGCGGCGTGGCGAATTTGGTGCGGGGGTCGACGACATAGCGGTAGGTCGCGTCCGGCCAGCCAGTCGTCTTGCCGTTATCAAGCTGAGTGTTCAGCCGCAGATAGTCATACGGGGACGTCTCCATGGTGATCGGCGTGTCATTGGCGAAGAACTTCATGAAGCTGAAATCGTAGAGATCGAGCGGGCTGCCGGGCTCGTTCCCGGTCACCTGCCGACTTGCGACCCGCTCCAATCTGAGCGGCAGCGCCCTCTTTCCGTTCCAACTGCCTTCAAGGGTCTTGCCGTTACTGGATGAGGCCAGGCGCCACACGGCGGCAATCGGCGCGGCCTTTCCGTCATCGCAATTGTCGGCGCCGCATGCCTCCTCCTCGGCCAGTTCGAACCTGCTGCCCTTTTGGGACCGGGCCTGCAGCGGGATGTCGACGCCCTTCGAGCGGTAGAAATAGCGGCCGGCCAGCGGGCTGCCGGGCGCCGCGGGGTCGTCGGTGAATTCGACGACGATATCGCTCTTTCCAAGCTTGCCGGCATAAGTCACCGGCTCTGCCTCGGCTGCTGTCGACAGTACCAGGATCGCGGCCACGAACGTGACCGGCCTGCCAAGATGCTGGATCATTGTTCCCCAAGCCACAAGTTACAGTTGTCTACCGCCGGCAGTCACGGTCGGCTGTCAGGCACTTTTAGTCAAGTTGTGCCTCGTTCAGTGCCAGACGCTGCTCAGCGAAAAGACGCTGCGAGCGCCGCCCCTTGGTGCGGATGGCACGTCCGCCCGTTTCAGCGGATTTTTGTCCTCGGCGCGGCTGTGGAGGCTCGAACCACCAGTTCTACCGGCAGAACGACCTGGCGGGGGGCTTCATTGTCAAGAACCATTCGGGCGGCAAGCCTGCCTTTTCCGATCACGTCTTGTGCGACGGTGGTCATCGGAGGCGTGGTGCGTGCGGATTCGGCGGTGCCATCGAAGCCGACGACCGATACGTGGCCCGGCACGTCTATGCCGCGGCGAACCGCCTCGTCCAATATCGTGATCGCCTGCCAGTCCGACATGGTCAGGATCGCGGTTGCTTCAGGCACCCTGTCGAACACCACTGCTCCGGCAGATGGCTCGCCTGGGATCGTCTCGATGATCGGGACATTATCGATTGACAAATTCGCCTCCGCCAAACCCTGTTTGAAACCGTCGAGCCTTTCATCGTCGAGCGGAAAGCCGGCCAGAAGCCGGCGCGTTGCGTGGCCTGGCATGTGGACAATCGGCGGGCCGGGAGTCCGGCGCACCGAAAGGATGGCAAAATGCCGGTGCCCCAGCCCGGTCAAATGCCGGACTGCAGCAACCGCGCCGCTCCGGCCGTCGATCTTTATCGAATTGATGTCGGGACCTGCGTCGCTTTCGAGAATGACGAAGGGCAGACGGCGTCTCTGGACCGAAACTATGAGACCAATGTCGGCGCTGTGACCAAGGATAAAGCCGTCAACCAGGGCATCGCGGATGCTAGCGAAACGCGTGTCATCGGTGCCGTTTACAAGGCTGAGCGTCGTACCAGCCTCGTCGCAGGCGAGCGAAACGCCGAGCACCAGCTCGCGGCCGTAGGGGCTTCTCATCACTTCGGAGATGGCGTAGGCGCCAGGCGGCATGAACCCGATGGCATTGAACTTGCCGTCCCGCAGCAATCGTCCTTTCGGATCGGGGCCGCCAAACCCGAGCGCTCGCGCGGCCGCTTCGACGCGCTCGCGCAATTCAGGCCTGACCAGCTCCGGCCGGTTGAAGACGTTGGAGACAGTCCCCCGGGAAACTCCGGCAGCCTTGCCGACATCGGCTAGGGTGGGCATTGGCGATTCACTCGTTTTCCCTGAGGTAGACCATTTTTTGGAGCGCTCCAAGAATTTTATTGACTCAAAATCGAAATTGGCGGATCGTGTCTCTTGGAGCGCTCCAAGAACATTTATTCTGAGGATTTTTGCGACTAGACATTGAAGATCGTCAAATGGCGTGGCCGCAGCGGCCATGCCCAAGGAGAGGATGATGGCAGAAACCGATGTTTTTCCAGCCTCGCTCGTCGGCAAGACTTTCGACTGCGTTTTCGGCCCCTTCGTACCGCGGTTGACGTTTCTCTCGTCTCAGGAATTGCATATCCAGGCGTCGATCGGGACCACCGAAATCGACGAGGTGGTCAATGTCGGCCTGACCAGCGTACGCCAGAATCTCGTGCTCGCGAGCTGGACGGAGAAAAGCGGCAACTTCATTGTGCAGTTGCAGGACCACGAGAAGGGGATCGTCCATAATTACGCGCGGCTGGCCGATGGGCAGCTCTTCTGTGCCCAGGGCGCCATTCAAGTCGTTCCTGCATAAGGGAGGAAAATGCGATGGAACTCGCTTACGACAGTCATCTGCTTGCCCGAATTCTGCTGAGCGTCGCGACCGTGGGCTACGGTGTGGTGACGATCAAAGCCGACTTCAACGCCACCCACGCCACCAATCCGCTCTGGACTCCCCACGCCCGGTTTCACGTCGTCTGGCAGGTGTTGAGCTACACCGGAGTGGCGCTGATTGCGCTCGGACTTATCTGGATCAAGGGGCAACTCGAAGCCGAGCGGCTCTATCTCGCGGGCGGATTGGCCGCGGCCATGTATGGAGCATTCTTCGCGGCCATGCTCTCGCGGCCGATCTACGGCGGCGTGCTGTATGACGAGAACGGCTATCTGCCGTTCCGGCCGCCGTTTGGACCGGCGGGCTGGCGGTGGGATGTCAACGTCACCGTCTTTACCGCGATGTCCGCGATCCTGCTGCTGGGCGTGGCTGCGATTTAGGGAATCCCAGGAAAAGTGTGAAACGGTTTTCCGTCCGGAATTGCGCAAGAACAAAGAGATAGAGCGGTTCGGCGTTTCCGTGAAACGACGAACTGCTCTAGCAACTGTAGTACTAGGACAGCGCCAGCGCCCCGAGCCGCTCGACCAACCTGTCACGGTCGGCGGTCATCCCCTTGTAGTCGAGCTGTGCCTCGTCCAGCGCCAGAAGTTGTTCGGCAAAGGACGCTGCGAGCGCCGCGCGGTCGCGGTGGCGCTCCAGCACGGCGAGCGGGTCGAGATGAATGCGGATGGTGAAGAGTATGTCGCCCGAGACCGGGAGCTTTCTCAGCGTCTGACGCTCGACGCGGATGAAAGCATGAGCGTCGATGTCGCCGTCCGGGAATCTCGACGGGCGATTGCTGGCGCGGTCGATGCGTTCGATGTTGGAGAGCGGATGGTAGAGTGCGTCGCCCGCCTGGATCGACCAGTTGTAGCGCTCGACGGCTTGGCCCTGGAGGCCATCGAACATGCGGTTGATGAGATCGGCCGGGCGTGTGCCTGGACCGAAACCCGGTACCGGCGCGTGGATCTGCTGCAGCGGCTTGCCGAATTTTTCGATCAGCGACCATGACGACGGGAAGCAGAGCGAGCCGGCCGCCAGACGCCAGCCGCTCTCGTCACGGCATCAGGATCAAATCCTCCTGGACGAGCAACGAGGCCGCGACAAGCGGCGCATCGCTGAAAGAAGCTGAGGTGCCTGAACCCTCGAGATTGTCGGTGCTGCCGATCACCTCGATCGCATTGTCGGCACGCCTGTGGGTCTCAGGAAAGTTCGCCGCCAGATGCACACCGAGCAGATCGAGCACTTCGCGCTGGGCGTCGCGCGTTGCTTGCTCCTCGACAAAAACCTTGTCGGGAATTTCCGTGTAAAGCCGGCGTTTCTCGGCAAGATAGGGCAGCAGATATTCATCGACCTCGATCCAGCTATCGAGATTGAGCGGCTTCAGCCCGATGGTGAACAGTTTCGACGAGCCGTCATAGGGTGTGTGGGTCGGTGGGCGGAAACTCATGCTTCTTTGTAGGCTTCCAGTGCGGCGGCGGCCATTCTCGCCGTGAATTCGGTGATTTCGTAGTCGGCGGCACCTGCCTTGGCGAAGGGATCGTCCGCCAGTCTGGCATCGAGCACTTCGCGTGGACCGCGCGCGATGATGATGCCGCCGGTCCTTGGCCGCTTTGGCCCGGAGGCGACAAAGATACCTTGCGCATAGCAGGCCTTCAGCCACTCGACATGCGCTTGCTGCAGGCGGTCGATCTCGGTCAGCGGCACCTTGTAGTTCAGCGAAACCACGAACATTGTTGTCTCCCGATGCTTCAGCCCAGCCGCGCCGGGATCAATCCGCGCAGCGAGTTGCCGACGAACAGCGCCTTGGCCGATTTCAGTTCGTTCCACGTGTAGACCGCTTCACCGGCGCGGCCTTGATCCAGCAGTTCGCCGCGCAGGACGCCAGCCAGCAGGCCGCAATCGAGCCGCGGCGTGGCCAGCACGCCGTCGCCGAAATCGGCAAAGACGTTGGTGATCGTGCCCTCGCAGATTTCGCCGCGCTCATTGGCGAGCAGCACCTCGTCGGCCCGGCCGGCCAGATATTCGGCGCGGGCGCGCGTATAGGTTTGTCGGCGGCTGGTCTTGTGACGCAGCAGCGTGTCGCTCGAATCAAGCCGCACCCGTGCCAGCTGCAGGGTCCAGACCTTGTCTGCGGCGAGCGGCTCGTAGGGCTGCACCGAAACCGCTGCTTCGCCATTGCGCGACAGGACGAGGCGGGTGCGCAACGCGATGTGCTGGCGGCCGACCGCATTCATCAGCGCTTCGCCGACCCGTTGCGGATCGCAGGCGAAGCCCAGTTCGTTTGCCGAGCCGTAAAGCCGCGCGAGATGGCGGTCGAAACGGAGGAAACCCGAGCCGGGTTCCCAGCGCATTGTTTCGATCAGTTCGAAATCGGCAGTGTTCCCGTCGCGAAACGGGCTTTCAGCAGACACTCCTGGTACTCCTCTTCGGCTGTCGAATCGAAGACGACGCCACCGCCGACATTGTAGACCGCCTCGCCATTGGCAAAGAGCGAGATGGTGCGGATCGCCACCGAAAAGCGCATCCGGCCGCCGGGCGCGATCCAGCCTATGGCGCCGCAGTAGACATCGCGCGGGCCACCTTCCAGCTCGCGCAGGATCTCCATGGCGCGGATCTTCGGTGCGCCGGTAATCGAGCCGCAGGGGAACAGCGCGGCGAAAATCTGGCGGATGGTGAGGCCGGGCAAGAGTTTCGCCCGCACGCGGCTCACCATCTGGTGGACGGTCGGGTAGCTCTCGATGCGGAAAAGCTCCGGCACATCGAGCGTGCCAACCTCGCTGATCAGTGAGATGTCGTTGCGCAGGAGATCGACAATCATCCGGTTCTCGGCCTGGTTCTTCTCGTCGTTGCGCAAGAATGCTTTCAGGCGATCGTCCTCGGCTTTTGTTGCGCCGCGCGGCGCGGTGCCCTTCATCGGATGCGTCTCGATCATGCCTTCCGCGTCCACCTCGAAGAACAGTTCGGGCGAACGCGACAAGACGATCGGATCGCCGAGCGCGACCAGCGCCCCATACTTCACCGGCTGGCGTTCAGTCAGCGCGTTGAAGGCGACCAGTGAATCGCCCGACCATTGTGCGTGGACCGGAAAGGTCAGATTGCCCTGGTAGCAGTCGCCCTTGCGGATATGGTCATGCAGCCTGGCAAAGCGTTTGGCGTAGTCGTCCGAAGACCAGGCTGCCTTGGGGTCGAAGATTGGGCCGTTGCTAGCCGGCAGATCGCCTGGCGCGATCGTCTCTTCGACTGGCGCGTCGAACACGCCGAGGCAGAAAAGCGGGGCGCGGCGGCTGGCCGGCAGCAGCGGAACGAGCTTGGGTTCGAGCAGGTAACCGGCCTCATAGGAGAAATAGCCGGCCAGCCATTTGCCGCCGTCATGTGCTGCCTGCGCGGCTTCCAGGGCCGGCAAAAAGTCCGCCTCGCCATGCGCTGCGATTATCTCGGCCGGCCGGTCGAAAACGAGCTGACGCGCGGTCTCGTCGTTCCGGAAAATTGCAAAGGGCAGGGGCATAAGGCTCGAATGCTGCGGTCACCAGCGATCGATCTATATGGGGGCTCGACCGTGTGCAATCGAGGGAGCGGCGTCTCAAGACGCAAAGGCGCGGGGCAAAAACAAATGCGGCGCCAGTGGGCGCCGCCTTGTTCCAAAATGCCACCTTGCGATGGATCAGGTGTTGCTGGCTTCCCCCGCGGTCGGGAAGCGACGCGCAAATTCCTTCTCGTCACCGGCGGCAAGCAGTTTCGCCTGCTCGATCCAGCGTTCACGTTCGATGCGGCCGTCGAAATTCAGCGTCGCCTCGATCCGCTTGACATCGTCGGGCGTCCAGGCGGCGATCTGGGCATAGGTCGTGACCCCAAGCCCTTTGAGCAGCCGCTCGTTGGTGGGGCCGATGCCGATCAGGCGACGCAGATCGTTGGCTTTGCCTGCCGCGGTGGCTGTTGCCTTGCCGGTCGCGGCTTTCTTTGCAGCTGGTGCGGCCTTGCTTGCAGCCGGCGCAGCCTTGCTTGCCGCCGGCGCGGTCCTGGGCGCGCTCGCTTTCGATGCAGGCGGTTTCGGCGTTGCCGTTTTCGCGGCACTTGCGCGTGGCGCGGTCGCAGCCCTGGCCGTTGCAGATTTCTTCGGCGCCGGTTTGGCTGGTGCGGATGTCGACATCAGCGTTGACGGCGCCTGCATCGCCGCCTTGGTCGCGCCGGTCTTGGCGGCTGGCGCCTTGGCTGTTGCCGCCTTTCCGGTTGGCGCCTGCTCGCCCAGCCGGCGTTCGAGATCGGCGCGGGCGCGGCCGCATGCATCCAACTCGCCGGTCAGACGGTCGCTATCGGCCCGCAATCTGTCACGTTCGCTGCGCGTGCGATCGAGATCGCCGCGCAAACTGTCGAGCTCGCCACGCAGGCGTCCCCAAATGAACCAGCCAACCAACACACCTACCAGGAACGCCAGGAGCATGTAGAAAAAAGTGCCCATTGTCTTTCTCTCTCCAGTCCGATCCGTCCGCCCTGGCCTGTAGAGCCATGACCTCGGCGAAGGACCATTCGATGGTGGTTCCGCAATTTGCAGAACAGCCGGCTTCGATCGAGCTGTCGGCGACCGGTTTGCCCCTGGCCAACAGCCATTGTCGCATCCGCCGACACGCCATGACCGGTCGGGACTTTCCGACCAGACCCATTCGTGCCCGGCTGAGCTTGAGGGCGGACGCTATCATACAGCTTACGGGAATCTAACGGAAAACTTCCATGGAAAGTTATTTAAGAACAAATAACCAAGACAAGAATAGAACCACCGCCAATATGCATTGCAGCTAAACTGTTCTGGAAACCCGGTCACACGGTGTTGCGCATCACCCAGTGTTGCGCATCACTTGTCCAGTGCTTCCAGCTCGTCGATCAGTCCGCTGATCACGCCAAGCCCGATTTGCCAGAAGGCAGGGTCGGCCGCGTCGAGGCCGAACGGCGCCAGAAGCTCGGAATGATGCTTGGTGCCGCCGGCGCGCAGCATGGCAAAATATTTCTCCTGAAAACCGCGCTCGGCGTTCTGGTAGACCGCGTAGAGCGAGTTCACCAGGCAATCGCCGAATGCATAGGCATAGACGTAGAAAGGCGAGTGGATGAAATGCGGAATATAGGTCCAGAAAACCTCGTACCCCTCGCGCAGCTTGATCGCCGGCCCGAGGCTTTCCGCCTGCACTTCCAGCCAGAACTGGCCGAGCTTGTCGGAGGTCAATTCGCCGCTCTTGCGCTCGGCATGCACCTTGCGCTCGAACTCGTAGAAGGCGATCTGGCGCACGACGGTGTTGATCATGTCCTCGACCTTCTGGGCGAGCATGGCCTTGCGTTCGCGCTTGTCGGTGGTCTGCTCGAGCAGCGAGCGGAAGGTCAGCATCTCGCCGAACACCGATGCCGTTTCGGCCAGCGTCAGCGGCGTCGACGCCATCAAGGCGCCCTGGCCGCCGGCCAGCACCTGGTGCACGCCGTGGCCGAGCTCGTGCGCCAGCGTCATCACGTCGCGCGGCTTGCCCATGTAGTTGAGCAGCACATAGGGATGCGCCGAAGGCACGGTCGGATGCGCGAAGGCGCCAGGCGACTTGCCGGGTCTCACCGGTGCATCGATCCAGTTGCGGTCGAAGAAAGTTCTGGCGATCTCCGCCATGTCGGGCGAAAAGCGCTGGTAGGCGGAAAGCACGGTGTTCTTGGCCTCGTCCCAGCCGATGACCGCCTGCGGGGTCTCCGGCAGGGGCGCATTGCGGTCCCAGTGGTTCATCACCTCCATGCCGAGCCAGCGCGCCTTCATCGCATAATAGCGATGCGACAGGCGCGGATAGGCGTCGCGAACCGCGGCGGCGAGTGCATCCACCACGCTGCGTTCGACACGATTGGCGAGATGGCGGGAATCGGCAATATCCTCGAAGCCGCGCCAGCGGTCAGAAATCTCCTTGTCCTTGGCCAGCGTGTTGGTGACCAGCGTAAAGACGCGCAAATTCTTGCGGAAGGTCGTGGCCAGCGCCTCGGACGCCCGGCGGCGCACCTCGCCGTCTGCGTCCTGCAGGCGATTGAGCGCCGGCTCCAGCGTCAGCTCCTCGCCGTCGACGTCGAAGCGCAAATCAGTCATCGTCTCGTCGAACAGGCGGTTCCAGGCGCCGCGCCCGGTGATCGACTTTTCGTGGAAGAGCTGCTCGATGCGGTCTTCGAGCTGATAGGGCTTGTCCTTGCGCAGATCGACCACCCAGGGCCGGTAATGGGCGAAGGCCGGATCGGTGGCGAGGGCGTTTTCGATCGCGCCATCGTCGATGAGGTTCAGCTCGAGCGCGAAAAACAGCAGGTGGGCGCTGGCATCGGTCATCTTTTCCTGGATGTCGCCATAGAGCTTAGCGCGCTGCGGATCCGACGTGTCGCCGGCATAGACAAGCCCGGCATAGGAGACGATGCGGCCGATCAGCTCCTCCAGCGCTTCATAGGCCTGAAGCGCCGCGCCAAGCCTGCCGGCGCTGCCACGCCCGGCCTCGGCGGCGAGCGTGCCTTTCCAACGACTCTCGAAGGCGACGGCATCGGCGGCGGCCTTGGCGATGTCGCGCTTCAACTCGGGCGCTTCCATGCCCGAATAGAGATCGGCCAGATTCCATTCCGGCAGATCGCCAAGCTCCGCCACGCCCTGACCGGGCGCCGCCGCCAGCTTTCGAGCAAAAACCATGCGCATTGCCGATCCTTCCAGACACAAAAATTCGAGGAAACGAGAAGCCGGTCAAATCCTAAGGAATTCATTCACCGGGTTTTTTGAAAGCTTATTTAGAACCCTGTGCCAAGATGATCCATAGGGCGCATTCTCGGGCGGGCACGGTCGGATCAGTCATGGCAGCTTCCATACTCATAGTCGATGACGATCCCGTGCAGCGCAGGCTGCTCGAGGCGGCGGTGACGAAATTCGGCCACACCGCGATCGTCGCCGATGGCGGCGAGGCGGGTCTCGAGTTTGTCGACGGACCCAATGCGCGCGACGTGTCGGTGGTCATCCTCGACCTGATGATGCCCGGGCTCGACGGCATCGGCGTGCTGAAGGCGATGCGCGAGCGCGGCATCCACATCCCCGTCATCGTGCAGACCGCGCAGGGCGGCATCGAAACCGTCGTTTCGGCAATGCGTCACGGCGCCTTCGACTTCGTCGTCAAGCCGGCCTCCCCCGACAGGCTGCAGGCGTCGATCGGCAACGCCCTCAAGGTCGAAGCGCTCGAAGGCGAGGTGAAGCGCTCGTCAAGGCAGCGCGGCGGCCATCTGACGTTCAAGGACATGATCACCCACAGTCCGGCGATGGATCGGGTGATTCGGCTCGGCCGCAAGGCGGCGGCGTCCAACATCCCGATCCTGATCGAAGGTGAATCCGGCGTCGGCAAGGAACTGGTGGCGCGCGCCATCCAGGGCAGCGGCGACCGCCGCTCGAAACCTTTCGTCACCGTCAATTGCGGCGCCATCCCCGACAATCTGGTCGAATCGATTCTGTTCGGGCACGAGAAGGGTTCGTTCACCGGCGCCACCGAAAAACATACCGGCAAGTTCGTCGAAGCGCACACCGGCACGCTGTTCCTTGACGAAATCGGCGACCTGCCGCTCGACGTGCAGGTCAAGCTGTTGCGCGCGGTACAGGACGGCGAGGTCGATCCGGTTGGCGGGCGCTCGACCGTCAGGGTCGACATCAGGCTGATCTCGGCAACCCATCGCAACCTGCTGCAGCAGGTCAAGGACGGCAAGTTCCGCGAGGACCTATTCTATCGGCTGAACGTCTATCCAATCTTCGTGCCGCCATTGCGCGACCGTCGCGACGACATCCCCTATCTGGTGGAGCACTTCATGGAGAAGGTGGCGCCCGCCGATCCGCGCCGCCGCCTGCGAGGCATCTCGGCTGCGGCGCTTGCCATGCTGCAGGCCTATGACTGGCCGGGCAACATAAGGCAGCTCGAAAACGCCGTCTTCCGGGCCTCGGTGCTCGCCGACGGCGACATGCTGACCGAAGAAGAATTCCCGCAGATCCGGGCGCAGGTCGAGGGCACCGTCAATCTCGATTCGGGTATCGCCTTGCCCAATTCAGTGGGGCCAGCTCCAGGGTGGCCAGCTTCCGGGTTGGCTTCGGGGAGCCTGCCGCGTGATAACATATCGGCCGCTGGCGGCATCGCAGCCGCCGACGCCGATGCACCGGCCAAGCCTCGTTTCGGCACGCTGCGGGCGCTCGACGAGCGCGGCAATGTGCGTGCGCTGGCCGACGTCGAACTCGAAATGATCAAGCTCGCCATCGATCACTACAACGGCCAGATGAGCGAAGTCGCCCGCCGCCTCGGCATCGGTCGGTCGACGCTCTACCGCAAGCTCAAGGAATACGGCATCGACCCGGAAACCGGCCGCGTCGAACGGCTCGCTTCCTGAGCCACGGGGCCAAGCCGGTTCGCATCCGGACATCGTTCCACGCACCTGCGCCTCGACATGATGTGTTCGCCACAGTGTTCACGTATTAAGGCGGACGGTAACAGATCGTGTTTCGAGCTGGCGGCAAAACATGATCTAAACCAGCGGTTTACCACGATATCCTGCGCAATATTTTTGGCGGGATATCGCCACCGTGTTACCGCATTTCGGCTTCAATAAGCGATGATTAACCATTAGGATCGATATTCGGATGCATACACCACGCATCCGTTTGGTCAAATCCGGGGACAAAACGGCAGCCTGCAAGGCCTTTTGATTTGAACAGAATCGAACGACACAAAAACGGGCGGCATTATCACATGAGCGTCTGGCCGAGATGGCTGGCAGCGGTGATTGTTGCCGTCGGGTTCCTTGCAGCGGCGGCAACCGGCGCCAGCGCCGAGACACGTTCGCTGAAGCTCTATCATCTCCACACGCATGAAAAGGCGGAGATCGTCTACAAGCGCAACGGCCGCTACGACCAGGCGGGCTTGCGAAAGATCAACATCATCCTGCGCGACTGGCGCCGCAACGAGCCGACCAAGATGGATCCGCGCCTGCTGGACCTGGTCTGGGAGGCGTATCGGGAGAGCGGCGCCACCGATTACATCCAGGTCGTCTGCGGCTATCGTTCGCCGGCCACGAATTCGATGCTGCGCAGCCGCAGCAGGGGCGTCGCCGAGAAGAGCCAGCACATGCTCGGCAGGGCGATGGATTTCTACATTCCCGGTGTCCCATTGAAGAAGCTGCGTGATATCGGCCTCAGGATGCAGGGCGGCGGCGTCGGCTACTATCCCAGCTCCGGCTCGCCCTTCGTGCATATGGATGTCGGCAATGTGCGCCACTGGCCCGGCATCAGCCGCCAGGAACTGGCGCGCGTGTTCCCCAACGGCAAGACGCTGCATGTGCCGAGCGACGGCAAGCCGCTGCCTGGTTATCAACAGGCGCTCGCCTCCTACAAAGCCCGCAAGGGCGCCGGCGCGCCGGCCATTGAACTGGCCAGCGCAAGCGGCGGCAAAAAATCCCACGGGTTCCTGGCAGCCTTGTTCGGCGGTGGCGACGACGAGGCGGACGACAGCGCCGATGTGGCGATGGCCGAGCCGGCACCAAGGGCCCGTAACGTGAGGCCGGCGCCGTCCGCCAAGAGCAGCAACCTGCCTGGTATTGCCATCGTGGCGCCTCAGGATGCTAAGCGCGCCGAGATTCCGGAAGTCGCCGATGCTCCGGCGCCTGAACCGGAGAACGACACGCCGGAGACGATCATCGCGGCATTGCCGGCGCGCAGCATTCCGCTGCCGGATTTTGCTCCGCGTCCGAAGACCGACGTCGGCGCTCAGCCGCCTGAAAACGTTCCGTTCGGCGTGGCGGATGCGGCTGGATCGACTGAACAGGCCGTGGCGACCGCGCAAGCGCCGGCAAGCGTGGCGCCGGCAAGTGTTCCGTTCGGCATGGCAGACCCGGCTGCCGCTGCCGGCCCGGTGCAGGTCGCGGCAAACAACATTCCCGTGCCGAGCTGGCGGCCCGATCATTCGCTGCCGGCCGACCTGTCGCCGGCGGGTCTTGCGCCGCAGGACAAGCAAGTGTTGCTGGCGCTGGCGAGTGCGGCCGAGCGGAGCAACACCGCCACCGACGCATTCTCGGTATTGCCGTCGGCGCGGCCCGATACTTCCCAGCCGGACGAGGTCAAGGCCGTTCTGGAAAGGGTCAGCGCGACCGACGAATACAAGGTCGCGTCGCTTTCCGAGCAAGCATCGGTGTTCGAGGAACCGGCGAACGACGACGGGGCATCGAGCGACGGGGCATCGCCGCGCGAGGCGATCGTTGCCCGTCCGGCCGGCTCCGATCCCGCTGCCGTCATCGGTGCAGGCGTGAAGACCACACGCAAGGAACCCAGGGCAACCGCCCGCGACCTGAAACCTGGCCCCAAGCCGGTGGTGGTCGCCGCCGCGCCGCAGGCCGCCCGTTGGGCGCTGCACAGCGGTGAGTATGTAGCAACCGTTTCAGATGCGACAACGGCGCCGCGCTACGCCTACGACTTCGTCCGTACGGCGCCGAGCGAGGTCTATACGGTAGGCTTCCAGCCGGGCAACGAGATGGCCGACGCCAACCGGTTCACCGGCAAGGCCGTCAAGTTCATGTCGGTGGCACGCTTCAAGACCGAGTAGGCCGCGCTCGGCACCTCGCGGCTGCCTCCACGCCGACACTGGCTTCCTTCATCCCGGGATGCTAACCAGCGGTCAGCATTCTCCCGCTTCGTCTAATGGTAGGACAGCGCCCTTTGAAGGCGTGAATCGTGGTTCGAGTCCATGAGCGGGAACCAGCCGGGGAACCAGATCGGCCAAAAATCGGCGGCGACTTTGATGCAGAAGATGCTAGCGCCCGAGCTTGCTTGCCGCGCGTGCCAAGGCTTCGATCTCGTCCCATTTGCCGGCCTTGACCAGATCGTCCGGCGCCACCCAGGAACCGCCGACGCAGATGACGTTGGGCAGGCTGAGATAGTCGGCGGCGTTCTTGCCGGTGATACCGCCGGTCGGGCAGAATTTCACGTCGGCAAGCGGCGAGGCGAAAGCCTTGAGCGAGGCAATGCCGCCCGACTGTTCGGCCGGGAAGAATTTCAGAAAGCGCAGGCCGGCTTCGCGCGCGGCCATGACCTCTCCCGGCGTGATGGCGCCGGGCAGCAACGGCACATCGCTGTCCTTGGCTGCCGCGAGAAGCTCGCGGGTGATGCCGGGGCTGACGATGAATTTCGAACCGGCGGCCGCCGCCTCGCCGAACTGGCGGGCGTCCAGGATGGTGCCGGCGCCGACGACGGCGTCTTCGACCTCGCCCGCCACCCGGCGGATCGCCTCCAGCGCGTCGGCGGTGCGCAGCGTAATCTCGATCGCCGGCAGGCCGCCGCGGGCGAGCGCCCGGGCCAGCGGCACCGCGTCGGCGGGATTGGCGATCTTCAGCACCGGTATGACCGGCTGGCCGTTGAGGAGCGACAGGAGCTTTTCGGTCGTGCTGGGCATTCGTCGTCTCTCCTATGTTGATCAAGTCGACCGGTTAGCAGAAGGCGGTTTTTCTGTCCACGAAACGCGGCGTGTCGCGATGTCACGCGTGATGTTCGAAACGCACCCGCGGTCAGACCGCTCCCGGCTCTGCCTTGATCCGGCTGCCGTGAGCGTTTAGTGGCTTGGCGATGACACTGCCCAGCCAAGCCTTCCGCGTTGCCGCGCTTTACCGCTTCGCCCGGCTCGACACCTTCGAGGCGCTGCGCGCGCCGCTTGCTGCCTTCTGCTGCGCGCGCGGCATCAAAGGCACGCTGCGGTTGGCGCGTGAGGGCATCAACGGCACGGTCGCCGGCAGTGAAACGGCAATCGCCGCGCTCATCGATCATCTCGAATGCATCGACGGTCTCGCCGGCCTCGAGATCAAATTCAGCAGCGCCGCAACGATGCCGTTCCACCGCATGAAGGTGCGGTTGAAGCGCGAGATCGTCACCATGGGCGTGGACAATATCGATCCGGCAGCTGCAGGAACCTATGTCGCGCCGGCCGACTGGAATGCACTGATCTCGGATACGGGTACCATCGTCATCGACACGCGCAACGCCTACGAGGTGTCGCTCGGCACCTTCAAGGGCGCTGTCGATCCCGCCACCAACAGCTTCCGCGAATTCCCGGCCTGGGTCGAGCAGCATCGGCACGAGCTCGACGGGCGCAAGGTCGCCATGTTCTGCACCGGCGGCATACGCTGCGAGAAGGCGACGGCCTATGTGAAGTCGCTCGGTTTGGAGCATGTGTTCCACCTCAAGGGCGGCATTCTGAAATATCTCGAGGACGTGCCCGCCGAACAGAGCCTCTGGCAAGGCGAATGCTTCGTCTTCGACGAGCGCGTTTCGGTATCGCACGGGCTGGTCGAAGGCGAGGCCGAACTCTGCCGCGCCTGTCGGCATCCGCTAGCCGCAGAAGACCGGCTGTCGCCGAGATATGCTACCGGCGTTTCATGCCCGCATTGCTTCGATGCCCGCTCGGACGAAGATCGCGCCCGTTACGCCGAGCGCCAGCGCCAGGTCGAGCTGGCGCAAGCACGCGGCTACCGCCACATCGGAAGTTAGCTCACGTGAAGCAACTTCACGTCAAGCAACAGAGAAGCGATCGATGACCCACAGCCATGTCCCGTCGTTCTGCCGGCGCGCCACCTCGGTGGTGATCGTGCCGTCGGGAAGCCGGGTCGAGGTGAGCGCCAGGTCGCCATTGATGACAGCCGGACGCTGATCTCCGGATTGAAATTTTCGGCCGGTTGCGGTGATCTCCGCGAACAGCGCCCGGATGGCTTCGCGGCCGAACGTCAGCTGTCCGCCACCGCTGTCGATGACTGCATGCGGCTCAAAAAGCGCGGCCATGCCGTCAATGTCTCCGATCCATTGCCGTGAAATCAGCAGGCGCTCCAGTTCCTGGGGGTCGCGTGCCGGTTCGCGGTCAGTCTCATCGGTCATGCCAGGCTCCTCTCAAGCGACATGCCGCGACATTAGTCGAAGTCGAGGGCGGTTTCGACACGTCCAATGTCCAAAGCGCCGCCTGTTTTTTGAGCACGGAAGGAGGCTGCAGCACTTTGAGTTCCGCGTGAAATCCCAGCAGATGTCGGTGCGAGGTCATGCGTGGCGACGGGCAAAAGGATGCACCCGTCATTGTAATGTCAAACTGCGGGACCTAGGTCTTCGACGTCCAAACCTGCCCGCGCACCTTCGGCCGGGCCAATTCTGGAGGCATAGATGTTCGATCCCAAGAAGCTCCTCGACGATCTGCTCGGCTCGCAAATTCCTGGCACCGGATCGACCGTCCGCGACAAGGCCGGGCAGGCGGTGCAGATGGCCAAGGACAATCCGCTTGCAGCCGGTGCGCTGGCCGCGGTGCTGCTCGGAACCGGCCCAGGCCGTCAGGTCACCGGTGCGGCGGTGAAGCTTGGTGGGTTGGCTGCGATCGGTGGCCTCGCCTACAAGGCCTACCAGAACTACAAGAACGGCAACGCGCCGGCCGAGACGCAAGCTGCAGGCGAACCGGAATTGCTGCCGCCGCCGGCCGATACCGCCTTCCATCCGTCGCAAGCGCCGCAGGGCGAAGACGAATTCACGCTGACGCTGGTCAGGGCGATGATCTCGGCGGCGAAGGCTGACGGTCACGTCGATGACGAAGAGCGGCAGAAGATCGCCGGCAAGCTCAGCCTCGCCGGCGTCGGCGCCGAAGCGGAGAAATTCCTGATGTCGGAACTGGAGGCGCCGCTCGATCTGGATGTGCTGATCGCAGGGGGCAAGACCGATGCGCAAAAGCTGGAACTCTACACCGCCTCGCGTCTTGCCATCGATCCGGACACGCGGGCCGAACGCGGCTATCTCGACCTGCTTGCCGGCCGTCTCGGCCTGCCGGATGCACTGGTCGACCATGTCGAGGCGACGGTGACGGCGGCGAAGGTGCCGGCAGCGGGCAGCACAGCCAAGCCGGTCGCAGGCTCGCGCTGGTAGCTCGAAAGAGGAAGCCTGGGAACTCGGCGCCGTTGGCGTTAGCTTCTCGTTAACCGCGGAAGCGCATGATTTCAGGCAGTCGGATCGGCTTTCCTCCTCCCGTGCCCGGTTCGGATCAGGGGCGGTCGCCAACGGCCGCCCTTTTTGTGAGCACAGGCTTTGGGCCGGCTTGCCATGGTTCCCGCCATTTGCGATGCCTCATTCCTTTCAGGGAGTACAGCCATGACCGACTATAAAACCGCCATCGTCACCGGCGCCGGCACGGGCATCGGCAAGAGCGTCGCCACAGCGCTGCTCAAGGCCGGCTGGAATACGGTCTTCTGCGGTCGTCGCAAGCCGGTGCTGGAGGATGCGATCGCCGCGGCCGGGCCGACGCAGGCCAAGGCATTGGCCTTTGCCTGCGACATCAGCAAGGCCGATCAGGTCGACGATCTGTTCGAGACGGTGGCTGCGGCTTTCGGGCGCGTCGACCTGCTCTTCAACAATGCCGGCACGAGCTACAAATCGACATTGATCGACGACATCCCGGTCGAAGTGTGGAACGACATCGTCGGGGTCAATCTCACCGGCTCGTTCCTGTGTGCTCGCGCCGCGTTCGGCGCCATGCGCAGGCAGCAGCCGATGGGCGGCCGCATCATCAACAACGGCTCGGTATCGGCCTATGCGCCACGGCCGGGCTCGGTGCCCTATACGGCGACCAAGCACGCCATCACCGGGCTGACCAAGACGCTGGCGCTGGACGGCAGGCCCTTCGACATTGCTTGCGGTCAGATCGACATCGGCAACGCGCTGACCGACATGGCGCAAGCGATGACGGTCGGCGTGCCGCAAGCCAACGGCACCATTGCCGCCGAAGCGGTGATGGATGTCGAGCGCGTCGCCGATGCGGTCCTCCATATGGCCAGCCTGCCGCTCGACGCCAACGTGCTGTTCATGACCGTGATGGCGACGAAGATGCCATTTGTCGGGCGAGGCTAAATCAGTCTCAACCCGGTCCTAAATCAGGGCCGGGTGACCGGAAGCGGCACGCCGGGTAAATATAGCGAAATCGGGCGGATTTCGTAGACGGCGGTCGGATTGACGCGGCGAAGGTCGCGCGCAATATCGATAGCGGCGTCACGGTTGGCGCAGTCGACGACATAGAGCCCCAGCAATTGTTCCTTGGTCTCGGCGAAGGGGCCGTCGATAACCATTCCGGTGCCTGGCCCGCGCAAGGTGCAGGCGTCTTGTGTCGCGCCGAGCCGGGCCGCAGGCCCAAGGGTGCCTTGACGGTAGAGCCGATCGTTGATCTGGAGAAGATCGGTCATCAGCGCCGCATCCTGCTCAGGCGTCAGCGCCGTGATCGCTTCTTCCTCGTGATAGGCAAGAATGGCATAGAACATCTGGCGTCTCCTTTCGTCGTCCTCACTTCGCCAGGAACGGCTCGATCCGCTCCAGCGCGCGCAGGATGTTCTCTTCGGAATTCGCGTAGGACAGCCTGACATAGCCTTCGCCGAGAATGCCGAAATCGGGGCCGCCGATCAGCGCCACGCCGGCATCCTCGAGCAGCGCCGAGGCGAGCTTCTTGGCCTTCCAGCCGGTCTTGGAAACATTAGGGAAGGCATAGAAGGCGCCTTTCGGCGTGATGCATGAAACGCCCGGCAAGGCATTCAACCCCTCAACCACGACCTTCCTGCGGCGGTCGAAGGCGCGCATCATCTTGTCGACGTCGTCCTGCGGGCCGTCAATGGCGGCTATGCCGGCATACTGGCTCGGCGCGTTGACGCAGGACCAGCAATTGACCGCCAGCTTGCGCACCTTGTCATAGAGATGCGCGCCCTTGTCGCCGTTCGGCCAGATCGACCAGCCCATGCGCCAGCCGGTCATCGCCCAGGTCTTCGACCAGCCGTTGAGGACGATCAGCCGATTACGGATTTCGGGGAAGGTGAGCAGCGAACAGTGCGTCTCGCCGTCATAGGTCATCACGTCGTAGATCTCGTCGGAGAGGATGGCGACGTCCGGGTGTGCTTCCAGGCCCCTGACCAGCTTCTCGATCTCGGCTCGGGGGGTGACGCCGCCGGTCGGGTTGGCAGGCGAGTTGAGGATCAACAGCCTGGTCTTCGGGGTGATCAGCGCCAGTGTCTCCGCAGCCGAAAAGGCAAAGCCGTTCTCCTCGCGCATCGGCACCGGGATGGGGGCAGCGCCAGTGAACTCGATCATCGAGCGGTAGATCGGAAAGCCGGGATCAGGATAGAGAATTTCGGCGCCCGGCTCGCCGAACATCAGGATCGCCGCGAACATTGTCGGCTTGCCGCCGGGCAGGATCATCACCGCTTCCGGCGAGACTTCGACGCCGGTGGTGGCCAGTGTGCGGCGTACCACCGCTTCGCGCGTCGCCAGCAGGCCGTTGGCCGGCGTATAGCCGTGATGGCCGTCGCGCAGCGCCTTGATCGCCGCCTCGACGATATGCTGCGGCGTCTTGAAGTCGGGCTGGCCGATGCCGAGATTGACGATGTCGCGGCCTTGATGGGCCAATAATGTCGCCCGCGCGAGCACCGCGAATGCATTTTCCTCGCCGAGGCGGTCGAAGGCCGAAATCGTGTGGAGCATTTTTCCCGTCCGTGTGGTTCTTTCAGCGAGCGTGCGTTTTTGTGAGCGTCCGCCCGAAAAAGTCAACGGATCGGAGCTTCGCGTGTCGGAAAATCTCAAGAATTGGCAACCGCGCCCGCGGCCCGAACGCAAGGTGCTGGAGGGCCGCACCGTCAGGCTGGAGCCGCTCAACGCCGAAAAGCACGGCGACGGCCTGTTCGAGGCCTCGTCGGTGGCCGATGCCGGCGATCGCTTCGCCTGGCTGCCCGACTACCCACCGCAGACCCGTGCCGCCTTCCAGCCTTGGCTGGACAAGGCCGAAGCCAGCGAGGACCCGCTGTTCTTCACCGTGATCGACAAGGCCAGCGGAAAAATTGCCGGACGCCAGACGCTGATGCGCATCGACGCCGCCTATGGCGTGATCGAGATCGGCAACATCTATTGGGGTCCGCTGATCTCGCGTAAGCCGGCGGCGACGGAAGCGCAGTTCCTATTCATGAAATACATCTTCGATGAGCTTGGCTATCGCCGCTACGAATGGAAATGCAACAACCGCAACGAGCCGTCGAAGCGCGCGGCGGAACGTTTCGGCTTCAAGTTCGAGGGCATTTTCCGCCAGCATCTTGTGGTCAAGGGCGAAAACCGCGATACCGCGTGGTACTCGATCATCGACAAGGAGTGGCCGGCATTGCGCAGAGCCTATGAGGCATGGCTCGATCCGGCTAATTTCGACAGCGATGGCCAGCAGAAGCGGCGGCTCGAGGATTTTCGCGCTGAGTTCGGCGCCTGACCATGATCCCCGAAAAGTGAACGCCGGTTTTCGGATAAGATCATGGTCAAACATGAAGACAGAGCCTCCGTTCCGAGTCTGCCGGGATGGATCAGGCTCTAGCAGGAGCTCATAGATGGCGCATACCCACGACCATGCTGCGCAGGGCCACGACCACAGCCATGGCGCAGGTCATGTGCACGGCTCGACCGACAAGAAGCGCGTGCTGATCGCTGCTTGCTTGACCGCCGGCTTCATGGTTGCGGAGACGCTGGGCGCCATCTTCACCGGCTCATTGGCGCTGCTGGCGGATGCCGGCCATATGCTTGCCGATTGCGTCGCGCTCGGCCTTGCCTGGTATGCCTTTCATCTTGCAAGCCGGCCGGCCACCGTGCGCCTCACCTATGGCTTCGGCCGGGTCAAGACGCTGGTCGCCTACACCAACGGCATCGCCATCTTCGCCATTGCGCTGTGGATCGTCTACGAGGCTTGGGGCCGCTTGCAAGCGCCGGTTCCGGTGCTCGGCGGGCCGATGCTGGTCGTCGCGATCGCCGGCCTGCTGGTCAATCTCGGCTCGTTCTACGTGCTGCACGGCGGCGACCGCGGCAGCCTGAATATGCGCGGCGCCATCCTGCACGTGCTCGGCGATCTGCTTGGCTCGGCGGCGGCGATGGTCGCGGCGCTGGTGATCCTGGCGACGGGCTGGACACCCATCGATCCGATCCTGTCGATCCTGGTCTCGCTGCTGATCCTGTCCACGGCCTGGTCGCTGATGCGCGAGGCTGCCCACGTCCTGCTCGAAGGCGTGCCTGCAAGCCTCGACCGCGACCTGATCGCGAGGGACATCGAAGGCTCGATCAAGGGCGTGCGCGAGGTGCATCACATGCATGTCTGGTCGCTCGACGGCTCCAGCAACATGGCGACGTTGCATGCCTGCCTCAACGACGGCGTCGACGCGCATATGGCGGTAAGCGCGATCAAGAAGCGGCTTGCGGCGGAACATGGCATAGCCCATGCCACGGTCGAACCGGAATTCGGTCAATGTGCAGACAGACATGAGCATGATGACGAGCACGAGCATGCGCATGACACGGCAGCGCACCGCGGCCATTATCACTGACTTCGGGAGTTCTGGGCATTGGCAACGATCGACATGAACTCTCGCCGCCCTGGCGCCGCGTGATGGACCGCGACACTCGCAATGCGGCGATCGGCGCCGGCTGGGTTTTGCTGCTGTTCGGCATCGCAGCCTATTATCTTCCAACAGTGATGCTGGCGGTCGGCAAGATCTCGACGGTTCTTGCCGGCGTCGTCGCGGCGATCTTCATGGTGGCAATCTTCGTCGTGTTCTGGCTGCGTAGCCGCAGCCAGCGCAAAAAGGGAAAGTGACATGCGCATTCTGATTACCGGCGCGGCAGGCATGGTCGGCCGCAAACTCATCGCCAGGTTGGCCAAGGACGGGGCGCTCGGCGGCCGCAGGATCGCCGCGCTCGATCTTCACGATATCGTGCCGCCGCAAGCGCCGGTGCTCGAAGGTGTCGGCATTACCCTCCACACCGGCGACCTTGCCGCACCGGAAGCGACCACAAATCTGGTCGCGCTGCGCCCCGACGTGATCTTTCATCTCGCCGGCGTGGTGTCGGGCGAGGCGGAGGCCAATTTCGATCTCGGCTACCGCGTCAATCTCGACGGCACAAGGGCGCTGTTCGATGCCATAAGGCTGGCGGAGTTTGCGCCGCGTGTTGTCTTCACCTCGTCGATCGCCGTGTTCGGCGCACCGTTTCCCGACGTCATTCCGGACGAGTTCCACCCGACGCCGCTGACCTCCTACGGCACGCAGAAGCTGATCGGCGAGGCGCTGCTTGCAGACTATACGCGGCGCGGTTTCTTCGACGGCATCGGCATCAGGCTGCCGACCATCTGCGTCAGGCCGGGAAAGCCGAACAAGGCGGCCTCGGGCTTCTTCTCCGGAATCATCCGCGAACCGCTGAGCGGCCATGAAGCGATCCTGCCGGTGCCGCGCTCCGTCGTCCACACACACGCCAGCCCGCGTTCGGCGGTGAATTTCCTGATCCATGCGGCTCAGATCGACGGTGCCGCCGTCGGACCGCGCCGCAACCTGACGATGCCGGGCGTCGCCGTCAGCGTCGGCGAGCAGATCGAAGCGCTGGAGCGTGTCGCCGGCGCCAAGGCGGTGAAACTGATCCGCGAGGAGCCCGACGAGACGATCTGGGCTATCGTCAAGGGCTGGCCGACACGCTTCGAGGCGCAGCGCTCGAGGGACCTTGGCTTTGCCGCCGAGACGAGCTTCGACGAGATCATACGCGTCCATATCGAGGACGAGTTGGGCGGCAATATCCCTAGTTAAAGCGCTCCGATCGGACGCAACGAGGTCAGGCGCCGGTCAGGCTGGCCGAGAGCAGCAGCAGGCCGAACAGGAAGACGAAGGCGGCGCCGCCGATCTCGACGAAGGAATGGATGCGGTTGCCCATGCGGCCGTCGCCGGCGAAATACACCGCCCAGTTCTTGGCGGTCACCGCAAGCGTTGCCAGGGCCGAGACGGTGATTGCGGTGCCGAGGGCCATGGCCAGCACCGACAGGATGCCGCCGAACCATAGCCCGTTCAGCAAGGCGAAGCTCAGCACGATCAGCGCGCCGGAGCAGGGGCGGATGCCGACGGCAGCGACAGCCGACCAGGCCGTGCGCCAATCGAAGCGATCGCCCGAAAGCAGCGCCGGGTCGGGCGCATGCGAGTGGCCGCAGGTCTCGCAGACCTCGCCAGCCGCATGGCTGTGGTGATCGTGCGCAGCATGGGCGTGGCCGTGTGCGCCGTGGTCATGATGGTCATGCGCATGGTCGTGATCGTCATGCGCATGAAGCGCGTGGGAATGTGCCGCATGGGCGTGCGCGGAATGTGAGTGGCTGGCATGTGAATGGCCGGCATGGGCAGCCGAGAGGCTGTAGCCAGGGCTTGCGCCGAACAGGCGAAGGATGGCCGGGCCGGCCTTGCGCCACAGCAGCCAGGCGCCGAACAGGGTGACGAAGACATAGCTCATGATTTCGAGGAACCATGCGGCGTCGGTCATCGAGACAGCGGTGCCGCGCAACACGAAATAGGCGAGCAGCATCACCACGATCGCGGTCAGCGCCTGCAGCAGGGCCGAGACGAAGGACAGCATGATGCCGCGCTTGAGCGCCACCTCATTGGCCACCATGTAGGACGAGATCACCGCCTTGCCGTGACCGGGGCCGGCGGCGTGGAAAATGCCATAGGCAAAGGACAGGCCGATGAGCAGCCACAGCTTGCTGCCATCCTGGCGCATCGCCTTCATCGCGCCGGCAAGCGCATGATAGAATTCCTGCTGGCGCAGATTGATCCACATCAGGATGTGCGCGAACGGGCCGGTGGCGGTTGGAGCCATGCCGTCATTGGTGCCGATGCCCAGCGAACTCTGGGCGTGGGCCGAGCCGAGAAAGTGCGTCATCACCAAGGTGGCGGCCAGAAGACCGAATGCCAAACGCAGGGACGGTTTCGCCACTGGATCTATCCTTCCGGCTGACAGGTCAGTTCAAGCTTGGTGGCAAAGATCTTGCTCATGTCGGTGCCTGTCGGATCGTTGAAGAAGGCCTCGGTCAGGGTCTTCTGGTTCTCGGCGATCGCCTCGTCCGGGTTGGGGCGGACAACCTTGCTGGTGCAGGCCGGCGGCAAGCCATCGACCTGCAGATTGGCATCCTCGGTGAAATCGATCGCGGTGTAGAAGGTCGGATCGTAGACGCCGATATCGATCTTGCCGCTAAGTTTGATCGGCACCTTCGGTTCGGATTCAAACAGGATGATCAGCTGGTCATTATCGAAATTGGCCATCAGATGCGGCGGCGGGGTCATTGCCACGTCCTTGCCGTCGACGGTGACGAGCTGGAAGTAGTTGAATTCGGCAAGCGAGGCATGGACGGTGTCGGCAACATCCTTCAGCTCCTTGTCGTCGAGCTTCAGGTCGGAATTCTTGTCGAACTCCATCATCACCGTGCTCGAAAACAAATCGTCGAACCGCCAGACATGGCGCAATGCCTTCACAGTTTGGTGATCCGGGCCCAGGACCACTTCGAGGCGGGCTTCGGCGAAGACGTGGGGATGCACCTCAGCCGGTCCGACGGCGGCAAACGTCGCGGTCAAGGCCGAAGCCAGCATGGTGGCTTGCTGTTTCAGGTGCATTCTCGGTCGCGATTCAATCGGCTTCGGTGAATTGCCGACAGTTACCAGAAAGGGGGCGAAAATGGGACCGCAAGGCGGCTGAAAGCTCATGCGTTGTCCAGCGCCTTGAACCACTGCACCAGGAAGTCGACGAAAACGCGAACTTTCGCAGGCAGATAGCGCCGGTGCGGATAGACGGCGAAAATGCCGCCGCCAGGCAGGATGCGGTCATCCAGCGCAGTCACCAGCTTGCCGTTTTCGATGTCGGGCGCGGCGATGAAATCCGGCAGGATGGAAAACCCCAAGCCCGCCACGGCCGCCGCCCTTGCCGTCATCGGGCTGTTGACCTCCATCGGGCCGGAGACCGAAACGCTCACCGTATCGCCGCTGTCGCCCTTGAAAGGCCAGTTGGTCAGCCAGCGGCCATTGGTGTCGATAATGCAGGGCACACGGGCCAGATCCTGCGGCCTGACCGGCATGCCGTGCTTGGCGATCAGCTCGGGAGACGCGCAAAGCCGCACCGAAAACGGCGCCAGGCGCCTGGCGATCAACGAGGAATTTTCCAGCCGCGAAATGCGCACCGCCAGATCGAAGCCCTCCTCGACCAGATCGACGAAACGGTCGTCGAGTTGAACGTCGAGTACGATATCGGGATGCTGCTTGGCGAAGTCGATCAGCGACTGGCCGATCGGCGCGTCGGCGAAAGTGCGCGGCGCCGACAGCTTGATCCTGCCGCGCACGTCGCCGGAGGATTCGCGCACCGCATCGGCAAGGCTGTCGACCTCGCGCACGATCTCCGAGGCGCGCCGGTAATAGGTGTGGCCCGCCTCGGTCAGCGAGAATTGCCTGGTGGTCCGATTGAGCAGCAGCGCGCCGAGTTCGTCCTCCAGTTCGCGCACATATTTTGACAGCAGCGCCTTCGAGCGGCCGATCTTGCGCGCCGCCGCCGAAAAGCCTTCGGCCTCGACCACGTCGATGAAGGCGCGCATGCGGGTCAGCGTATCCATGTCATGCGCCTCCCTGGTAAGCTGAAAGGATGCGGGCGGCCAGCGCAATCAACTGCCGGTCGCTGTTCTTCGGACCGAGCAGCGAAAGCCCGAACGGCGCCCCGTCGACCTTGCCGAGCGGCAGCGTGATCTGCGGAAAGCCGGACAGGCCGGAAAGACACAGCAATCTCAGCGCGCGCTCGCGATAGGCCTGCAAATCGTCGAATGACGCGGCCTTGAGAGGCGCGGCACCCGGAGCGGTCGGCAGCACAAGAACGCCGTCATCGCCAAGCAGGCCGGCAACCTCGAGGCGAAACGAAACGCGACGTTCCGTTTCACGCTGTGCGGTTGCCGCGTCGATGGTCGCGCCGTGCTCGAAACGCTCCTTGACCCCGGGTCCGAGCATGCGGTCGCCGCCGGCGATCCAGGCGCCGTGACTTTGCCAGGCTTCATAGCCTTGCAGTTTGCGGAAGCACCAATAGAGATCGTCGGTGGAATGCGACAGCGGGCCGACGGTGCGCGGAGCGCCCAGCACGGACGCGACACTGCGGATCATCGAGCGATATTCCGCGGCCTCCAGCGTGCCGAGCACGAGGCCGTCCAGTGCATCGAGAGCGATGGGGCGCCTCAGTTCGTGGCGATGCGGATCGTCGCCGAGCAGCAGCGTGCCGACCTTTTCGTAGATGACGATGTCGCTTGCGAACCAGCCGAACGTGTCCAGCGAAGGCGCCAGCGGCATGGCGCCGTCGAGCGAGATGCGGCCATGCGTCGTCCTCAGGCCGATCAGGCCGCAGAAGCTTGCCGGCGCACGGATCGAGCCGCCGGTGTCCGATCCGGTGGCGATGTCGGCCAGCCTGCCGGCGACTGCCGCGGCAGAACCGGAGGACGAGCCGCCGGTGACGCGGTCGGGTGCTGCCGGGTTGACCGGCGACGGGAAATGCGCGTTCAACCCCAGCAGGGAAAATGCGAGTTCGTCGGTCTGCGTCTTGCCGACGAAACGCGCACCCGAATCAAGCAGCGCCTGGACGGCCGGCGCGGTCGCCATCGCCGGTGAAGCGTCCCGGTATTTCTGCGGATTGCCGCAGCCGGTGCGGTAGCCGGCGACATCGAAGATGTCCTTGACGGCCAGCCGCAAGCCGGCAAGCGGGCCGGATTGCGCATTGGCTACAGGGATTGGATCAAGGTCGAGAAAAGCGTTCAGCGGGCCGCGAGTGCCTGTCATGCGTTCGATATCCGGATGTGCTTGCCGCAGCATTTTTCTTCTGGTTGCCGCAGCATTGTTCGATGCCACAAATTTTACAACCTGCCATACGATTTTTATTGATTGTGAAATCTTTCGATCTTATATCGCGCTTGCCCAAAGTCGCACGTGCCTGTGGGTGTCCGCCGATCCTCGAATGGTGAGGGCAATCGGTAAGGTAACTGGAGCCAACCCCTCCAGTCGGTTTAGCGGCCAACCGCCAACCGAGGACACCTTGAAGCAACGACGGTGCGGGCCTTTCTGGTGTTCTGCCGGTCGTCCAAAGACCGGGGTTACTGAAGAGGCACACCTTCATTGCCGGCAGTGCGGACGGGTCTCCCATCCAAGCCAAGGCAGACAAAGCGAACCGAGGCCGGGCAAGGCCAAGGTTCACCGCCGCGAGACGGCGCTTCATGGTTCCGGGGTCTCCACCGGCTGGTTCCATGGAATTGACGTCCCGCCTTTGTCCACCGCGTGTTCGCGGGGCCGAGAGCCCGCGTCCGCAAGCCTTTGTGCGCGCCGAAAGGCGCTGATGGAGAGACCTGATGGCTACCCAGCGCATCCTTGACTTTCTCGCCACCCGACGTCCGAACGGCCCGTGCCTCGTCGTCGACCTCGATGTCGTGCGCGACAATTTCCGCGCCTTTGAGAAGGCGCTTCCCGATTCCAAGGTCTACTATGCGGTGAAAGCAAATCCGGCGCCGGAAATCCTGCGCCTGCTTGCTGCGATGGGCTCGTCCTTCGACACCGCTTCCGTTGCCGAAGTCGAGATGGCGATGGACGCCGGTGCGCCGGCGGACCGCATCTCCTTCGGCAACACCATCAAGAAGGAGCGCGACATCCAGCGCGCCTACCAGCTCGGCATCCGGCTGTTTGCGGTGGACTGCGTCGAGGAAGTCGAGAAGATCGCACGCGCTGCTCCCGGCGCCCGTGTGTTCTGCCGCGTCCTGACCGACGGTGAGGGCGCCGAATGGCCGCTGTCGCGCAAGTTCGGCTGTGTGCCGGCGATGGCGGTCGACGTGCTGCGCCATGCCAAGGCGCTCGGCCTCGACGCCCATGGCGTGTCGTTCCATGTCGGCTCGCAGCAGACCGACCTGACCGCCTGGGACCGCGCGCTCGCCGACGCCAAGAAGGTATTCGCGACGCTGGCCGACGAAGGCATCGTGCTGAAGATGGTCAATATGGGCGGCGGCTTCCCGACCCGCTATCTCAGGGATGTGCCGGTGGCGCAGGCCTATGGCCAGGCGATCTTCTCGGCGCTCAGGAAGCATTTCGGCAACGCCATCCCCGAGACGATCATCGAGCCGGGCCGCGGTATGGTCGGCAATGCCGGAGTGATCAAATCGGAGGTCGTGCTGATCTCGAAGAAGGCCGACAACGACAATGTGCGCTGGGTGTTCCTCGACATCGGCAAGTTCGGCGGTCTCGCCGAGACGATGGACGAGGCGATCCGCTATCCGATCGTCACCGCGCATGACGGCAGCGAGACCGCGCCTTGCGTGCTCGCCGGCCCGACCTGCGATTCGGCCGACGTGATGTATGAAAAGACGCCGTATCCGCTGCCCTTGTCGCTGACCATCGGCGACGAGGTGCTGATCGAGGGCACCGGCGCTTACACCACGACCTACGCCTCGGTCGCCTTCAACGGCTTCGAGCCTCTCCGATCCTACGTGATCTGAAGGCTTCGGCCCTCAGATCACCCCGAGGTGGGCGCCTGTCGCCCGCCCGGGTTCGCCTGTGGAACAGATCTCCGCTCGTGAAGGATCGCGGAAATGGACATTGTAGATTTCGTTGTTGAAGGCGCCGCGGGAATCTCCCCCCTTGAGGGGGAGATGGCCGCGAAGCGGCCAGAGGGGGTCGCCGCGCGTGAAGCGCCGACGTTCTTCGTCCACGATAGGGTGTCGCGTCAGGACGGGCCGACCCCCTCTGTCGCCTGCGGCGACATCTCCCCCTCAAGGGGGGAGATAACCGGCGCTTTTGCGATCGTCGCCGAAACTGCGGCAGATATTGCATCGCGCGAGGCTTTGCTCGATCGCGCCATGGGGCCGAAGCGCCGGAAGAAGTCGTCGGAAAAGCTGCGGCGCGGCCGCCGGCCGTCGGAGGGCCTGGCCTTTGTCGCGCGCGACGCGTCGGGCACTGTTGCCGGCACCGTGCGGCTGTGGGACGTGGTGCTGGGCGAGGGCGGCAAGGCAGCGCTGCTGCTCGGTCCGCTTGCGGTCGATCCGGCGCTGAAAAATGCCGGCATCGGCTCGGCGCTGATGCGCCATGCCGTCACTGAGGCCGAGCGCCTTGGCCATGCGGCGATCCTGTTGGTCGGCGACGCGCCCTACTACGAGCGCTTCGGGTTCTCGGCCGAAAAGACCGGCTCGCTGGCCATGCCGGGGCCTTACGAGCGGCACCGCCTGCTGGCGCGGGAACTGGTTGTCGGCGCGCTCGACGGCGCGCAAGGCACGCTGAACGCGGCCGGGCGCAAGCTGAAGGCACAGCGGCTGCCGCTCGCTGCGTGACGGATCAGAAACAAGCCGCCCATTGCACGGCGGCTTGTTTTCATCCCGGACCGGAGTGGATCAGCCGATCAGCTGGCTGAGCGCCATGGCGACGCTCATGTCGCCTTCGACCTTTATCTTGCCGGACATGAAGGCCATGGTCGGGTTGAGATCGCCTGAGATCAGCGAGTCCAAATCGTCGAGCGACAGCTTTATCGTGCAATCGGCCGGCGCATCGGTGGTCGAGACATCGGCGCCGTCGATGACGATGACGCCGTCGCTGCCGGTGTCGAATTTCACGGAACGGTCGAACCCGGCGCTCGCCACGCGCGCGCTGATCTTGTCGGCAATTTCCTGAACGCCCATGGCGGTTCTCCTCGTCTCATTGCGTTTGTCGCACGTTGGCACTTCGACCCGGGACTCTTCGATCTGGCCGAAGTCGCCGTCTTGCGCATTTCGCGATCACGGTCGCCGACGCATATAGCTTCGGGTTGACGTTTACGTCAACGCGGCTCCCCGAGATGAAGATGGGCTTTATCGCCGCAGCATCACGCGGGCATGACACCTTGGCGGCCGGCATGTTGCCATGCGATGCCGCCGGGCGTATCAGGCACCACTCCCCCTTGTATATCGGCGAGCCGCCCGGTGCTTTCCAGAAAAGAACCGCCCAGAAACGAACCGCAAGTCTATGCCCGCCGGTTGCGCGCGGTGCTGATCAGATCTATCCCGCTGCTTGAGGCACGCGGCATTGCCGTGGTCATTCTGGCGGCCCTGGTCGGGATGATGGCGGGTGCGCTGGTCACCGGCATGAGCGGACTGGTGCAGGTCCTGCATCGGCTCATGTTCGGCGTTCAGCCCGGCGGTCGGCTTTCGGCGATGTTTTCGCTGCAAAGGCCGGAGCAGGCGCTGATACCGGCGATCGGCGGCATCCTGCTCGGGCTGACGGTGATCTGGCTGAGAAAGCGGAAGTTCCGCACGCCGGTCGATCCGATCGAAGCCAATGCACTTTACGGCGGCCGCATGTCGCTGACCGACACCTTCATCATCGCCGGGCAGACGATGATCTCGAGCGGCTTCGGCGCTTCGGTCGGGCTCGAGGCCGGCTATACGCAGGTGGGTTCGGGCCTGGCGTCGCGGCTGGCGCGCTTCTTCAGGCTGCGCCGCAACGATGTTCGCATCCTGGTCGGCTGCGGTGCCGCCGGCGCGATCGCCGCCGCTTTCGACGCGCCGCTGACCGGCGCCTTCTACGGGTTCGAGCTGGTCATCGGCATCTACTCGGTCGCCAATGTCGCGCCGGTGATGGCCGCCGCGATCTCAGCCTCGCTGACCGCCGAGGTGTTCGGCGGCGTGCCGTTTCCGCTGGAGCTCGCCGGCCTGCCGGCGCTCACCGTCAGCCAGTATTTGCCGTTCATGCTGCTCGGGCTTCTGGGCGGCGGCGCTTCCATCGCCATCATGCATCTGGTGAGCATGATCGAGCGCGTCTTTGCGCGGCTGTCGATCGACGCCTCGCTGCGCCCAGCTATCGGCGGCGTCATGGTCGGGCTGATGGGCCTGGTCACGCCACAGGTCCTGTCCAGCGGCCATGGCGCGCTGCACCGCGAATTCGCGATGAATTACGGGCTGGCCGTGGTGGCCAGCGTCTTCGTGCTGAAGCTGGCGGCGTCGGCGATCTCGCTCGGCTCCGGCTTCCGTGGCGGCCTGTTCTTTGCCTCGCTGTTCCTCGGCGCGCTGCTCGGCAAGATGTTTGCCGGCGCTATGGCATTCGTCTCGCCGGCGACCGGCATCGACCCGGCCGTCGCCGCCGTCGTCGGCATGACCTCGCTCGCCGTAGGCGTCGTCGGCGGCCCGTTGACGATGACCTTCCTGGCGCTGGAATCGACCCGTGACCTGACGCTGACCGGCGTGGTGCTGGCGTCCTCGCTGATGGCGGCGATCCTGGTGCGCGAAACTTTCGGCTATTCCTTCTCGACATGGCGTTTTCACCTGCGCGGCGAAACCATCCGCAGCGCGCATGATGTCGGCTGGATGCGCAGCCTGACTGTCGGCTCGATGATGCGAAAGGATGTCCGCACCATCGACGCCTCGACGACGCTTGCGGAATTCCGCAAGCAGGTGCCGCTCGGTGCCTCGCAGCGCGTCATCGCCGTCGACGCCGACCTGCATTATGTCGGCGTGCTGATCGTCGCCGAACTGCACAGCCATTTGTCGGACGACGAGAGGCCCGTGCTGTCTTTCGTCAAGTTCAAGGACGCGGTGCTGGTGCCGAGCATGAACGTGCAATCGGCGGCCGAGACTTTTCAGCGCGCCGGTGCCGAGGAGTTGGTGGTGGTCGAGGATTTCACCGATCGCAAGGTGGTCGGGCTGCTGACCGAAGGCCATCTGATGCGCCGCTATGCCGAAGAACTCGACAAGGCGCGGCGCGATCTGTCGGGCGAGGGCTAGCGCACGTAATCGGCTACGTCTTGGTCATCAATGGTAGTGAGACGGTTGTCCCGGTTATCCCCATGCAAGAGGCGGCATCAACGCAGCCTCGACAAGGTCGACCTGCCATGCTTCGGGTCTGCCGGTAATCATCGAAGGAGAGCATCAAGGTGAACGAAGACGCCGCCAGTCCAAGGCCGCTTTCGGAAATTGCCAGCTATCACGCGCACATCTACTATGACGGGCAGGCCGAGCGGCAGCATGCCGAATGGCTGCGCCTGCGCATCGGCGAGCGTTTCCGCGTGCGCCTGGGCAATTGGCGCGACGAGCCGGTCGGCCCGCATCAGCAGGCCATGTACCAGGTCTCCTTCGCCACCGGGATTTTCGCTACGCTGGTTCCATGGCTGATGCTGAACCACGGCGGCCTGAGCATCCTCATCCACCCCAACACCACCAACCCCAAGCGCGACCATCTGGTCGACCCGATCTGGATCGGGCGGCCGTTGGGGGTGAACGGCGAGGTTCTCGGCGAGGACGATGAGGCGGAGGAGGCGCTGGAGGTGAATACGTAGCCGACGGTGGGGGTGTAGCAGGGCAATCGCATAGGGCAACCAAGGTCTTCGCTCTACGAGTACCCCCACCCCTAACCCCTCCCCACAAGGGGGAGGGAAACTTCTGTTGGCGCTGACCTCGGCAAATTGCATGCCCTTCCAATGCCAAGGAGGACGTAAAGGTGCGCGGCAGCGTTCCCCCCCTTGTGGGGAAGGTTAGGGTGGGGGCCTCCTCGCAAGAATCTCATATGCGGTTGTCGGGGCGGGCGAAGAGTGCGGTAACTTTGGGCCGGTGTCTGCTTGACGAAGATCGGTGCTCTGTTTGAGAACGGGAGCTGCATGGGCAGACAAGCAAGCGGTGGGGCGACTGTGAGGCGCGTTCTTCGAATACTGGCCGCGCTGACCATGGCGTTCGGGGTGGCCGGCTGCACAAGCATTTCCTACTACGCGCAGTCGCTGGAGGGTCATGTACGGATCATGGCGGCGCGCAAGAATATTGGAAGACTGATCCGTGATCCTTCGACGCCCAGGGCATTGCGCAGCAAGCTGACGTCGGCGAGCGCCATAAGACAATTCGCGACAGATGAACTGGCTCTGCCTGATAACAGCAGCTACCGCAGCTACGTCGACATCCACCGGGACGCTGTGACCTGGGCCGTTTTTGCCGCGCCGCAATTCTCGCTCGCGCCGAAAACATGGTGCTTTCCGGTTTTTGGCTGCGTTCCGTACCGGGGTTACTTCTCCCGGAAATCCGCGACGGACAGCGCTGTCGCGCTTCAGAGACAGGGGCTGGACGTCTACGTCACAGGCATCACCGCCTATTCCACGCTGGGCTGGTCCAGCGACCCGCTGCTCAGCACCATGCTTGGTCAGGACGACACCTATCTCGCAAGCCTTGTCTTCCATGAACTGGCGCATCAGCGCCTCTATGTGGAGGGCGATTCCGCGTTCAACGAGGCTTTAGCGGTTGCCGTCGAAACCACCGGCACAAGGAAATGGCTCCGCGCCGCCGGCGATCGGGCAGGATTGCGCCGCTACGAAGTCGCTCGCAAGCGCAACGCCGATTTTCTCAAACTGGTGGCGAAAACGCGCGACGAGCTGGCCCAGATCTATGGAGGTCCCCGTACCCCGCAGCAGATGGCGGCCGCCAAGGCAGCGGCGATCGACAGGCTGCGGATGCGCTACCGGCACATGCGCGACCGGCGCTGGGCCGGATACCGGGGATACGACCGCTGGTTCGATACGCCGATCAACAACGCCAAGCTCGCCGCGACTTCCGTCTACGGCGAACAGGTTCCGGCATTTCTCCGCCTGTTCGACCTGTGTTCCGGCGACTATCCAAGGTTCTACGCGTCTGTTCGACGGATCGCGGACAAACCGTCCCGCGCCGAAGCGCTGAAGGCGGTGAAAAGCTGTGATTGAGTTGAACAGGCGCGGCGGGCTGGGTATCCACCCCAACACTACCCGCCGCGACCATCTGATCGACCCGATCTGGATAGGCCGGGCGCGGGGGTGCACACAGGGAGATTCTCGGCGAGGACGACGAGGCGGAAGAGGCGCTGGAGGTGAATACGGAGCCGACGCTGGGGGCGTAGGGGGGGCGGGGTAGCCCTTCGGTATGTGAGGTTCGGCGTCGGAAATCGCGTGTGCCTGCAGTGCAGTTCAGGCTGGCATGACCGGCCGCTTTGCGCCCAATACCAGTCACTACGACAGCGCCGTTCCTTCGCCAAAAGCGGCCATCACGAAATTCACAGGCCAAGCAACTTTACTCCCAAAGCAGAGGTCATCATCAGTGAAAGAAGTTTCGTTGACGATTGCTACTTCAGCGTAGCTAGAAGGTGCTCGGCAGCCTTAACATCCGCAGTGTCCTGGCCCTCAACGAAATGCTCCACGACTGGTTGCAAGAGCTCGCGAGCGCTATCCGCCTCCCTTCGCCCGGCCATCAGCGTCGCCATGTCGGTTGCGGTTCGCAACTCCCATGCCCGTGCGCGCTGACTTCGGCTCAACTCCAGTGCCTGCATGAGGTAGGCGGCAGCTTCATCACGGTTGCGCTCCGACTGGAGAATGAGGCTTCCCTTCATCCGGAGCAACTCCGGGAGGTACAATTGATCGCCGTTCTGTTCGACTTGACCAAGCGACTCGTCGATCAACGCAATGGCTTCATCAACCTGACCGGTCGCGGACAGTCCCCTAACTAGCGAGAGATTGAGCGGCGTCGTGAGCAATTCATAAGGCGCCGCGTGGAGCTTCTGAAGAGATGTCTGCAGGCCCTCGACGCCGCTTTTTGCATCGCCGTGACGGATCGCGACTTCGCTTTTGAAGCCCCGACCGACCAGCAGGTAAGGAGTCATGGAATGGGATTCCGCGCGAGCGATGAGCATATCTATGTACGCCTCGGCGCTCTTCAGGTCGCCGGTCCAAAGGAAGACCGATATCGCCCAGATCAACGCGATCGCCAACGTTAGAGAATGATCCATGGCGGCAGCCTCTTCGACGGCCTGTCGGGCGTGTGCCATGGCTTGATCCGGATGGCCTTGTAGCCAAAGGTTCCTCGCCAGGATGGCCCTGGCCAGGATTTTGCCTTCGAAGCCCAGATAGATCGTCGTGGTCCGCTGGGAGCGCGGCCCACGGTCGAGCGCCGCCTCCAGCTCTGCGCGGGCCTGCGCGAGGTCGCCTCGCAGGTGGAGCGAGATGCCCAGGATCGAGTGTGCCAGCGCGCTGGCGACCGAGTCGTCCAAGGTCGCGGCTGTGGCTGAACAACGCCTTGCAAACTCAAGGGCGGTTGCGAAATTGCCCGTCCGCAGATGGAACATGTTGAGCGGCCCCAACAGACGCACCCGGTCCAGCGGATTGCCGCGCTCCTCGGCGATCGCCAGGCTCCTCTCCAGAGCTACGCGCGCCCTGTCGCGTCCTCCCCGCATGAACATGAAGGACACGCCGAGGGCTGCCTGAAGATGCATCTCGTCAAGTCCGCCGCGGGCGGCATCGTCGAAAGCGAATATTGCTCTTTCAGACCAGCGATGACACTCCGGTAACAAGGACATTGCCAGGAAAACCGGCGCGACAGCGGTGGCGAGTCCGACGCCGATGTCGGCGTTTCCGCTGTCGCCGAAGCACCATTCCAAGGCAGCCCGGACATTGTTGATGGCGGCGAAGTGAGGCGCCCGCTCCTCACCGGTCGCCAGGCTTGGCCACTCGATCCCGGTCTGCTCCAGCCATCTCCGATAGTAGGCGGCGTGGCGCACTGCCAGATCGGCAGCCTCGGCGTCATCGATCGGGATGTCGAGAACGTAGGCGCGCGTCGTATCGAGGAGCCTGTAGCGCATCATTGCTCCGACCGGACGCGTCGCCACGATCGATTTGGCGACAAGACTGTCCATGGCGCCAAGGACGGTCGATCGGTCGAGGGTCGCGCTCGTCACCACCTCCAGTGCGGCATCGAGCGTGAAATGACCGACGAATACAGCGAGCCTGCGAAGCACCACGCGCTCAAGGTCGGTCAGGAGCCCCAAGCTCCAGTCTAGTGTCGCCTGCAGGGTTTGCTGACGCGGCGGCGCGGTCCGCGAACCGAGCCACAGCAGTGTCAGGCGTTGATCGAGAAGCGCGGCGGTCTGTTGCAGCCCATAGGATTCGACGCGCCTGGCCGCCAGTTCGATCGAGAGCGCCACGCCGTCGAGCTTTCGACAGATGCTTGCGATGAGCAGGGCTTCCGCATCGCTGACGTCCAAACGAGCGCCGCCTGCCACCGCTCGTTCGACGAACAGTTGGGTGGCCGGGAAGGTCTGGACAATGGCCGCCGTTAGTCCAGGTTCGTCGGGCGGATAGGCAAGCGCATCCAATCGATAGATATGCTCGCCCTCAACCCGAAGCACCTCGCGGCTCGTTGCCAGAATGTGGACCTGTGACGTCGCATCGACGATGCTTGCTGCCAAAGGCGCCACCGCATCCAAGAGATGCTCACAGGTATCGAGGATCAAGAGAATCCGCTTGTTGCGCAAGTAAGCGATTAGGTTGGGCGTGGCATCTTCTGTTTGAACGGACAGCCCAAGCATCGAGGCGACGGCTGTCGTCACCAGACCGGGATCACCGATCATTCCCAGATCGACGAACAGAACTGCCCCATAAAATGCGTCGATCAGATGATGCCCGACTGCGATCGCGACGGTGGTTTTACCGACACCGCCGGCGCCAACGATGGTGACGAACCGCGAAGCATTCAGCTGCGCCGACAGCTTGAGAACGTCCTCATCCCGCCCGACCATTCTGCTCAAGCGGTTTGGAAGATTCGCATGCGGAAACCCAGCGGCGATGAATGGGGCTTCGTCGTGTGTGCTTGATCGCGAGACCGGTGCAACGAAGCAATAGCCGCGCCCCGGAAGCGTCGCGATGTAACGCGCGCCATCCTTTCCATCGCCCAGCGCCTTGCGCAGCCCGGTCATGTGGAACCGCAGGCTGCCTTCCTCGACAACCACATCGGGCCAGACCCGCGACATCAGATCCTTCTTGCTGACGACTTCATTCGGCGCGGAAGTCAGGACGATGAGAATTTCAAGGGCGCGCGAGCCCAACTCTACGGGAGCGCCCTCTCTTGTCAGGAGCCTTTCACCCGCAGCCAAGCAGAAAGGGCCAAACGACAATCTGTCTTTGGCCTGACTTGCCCTTCTCGTCATGGCGTCTCTTCTTTTGGGAGCCGCCTGCACCCAGCGCCTCAGTTTAAGTCAAGGAACGCTCCCGCACCATAGGGAGTCTCCACTGTCTGGCCCCTCCTACCTGCTCAAAAAAGCGGCTGGCGGGCAGCGACTAACAAGAGCTCACGACGCATAACGGGCTAATCCCATCTCCCGGGGGTACGTCAAGCAGTGCAGATCGCATCCATCAACCCCAGGAGAGTCCCATGGACACGACCAGAACCTCCGAAACAATCGACCAGGATCGCCGGCGACTCTTGGGCACTGCCGCGGTCGGCATCGCCGCCGCAGGCGCCGCGAGCCTGCTCCCGTCACACAAGGCCGCCGCATCAACCAGCGATGACATCCGTCCCTTCACCGTTAGCTTCCCGCAGGAGGAGCTCACCGAGCTTCGCCGGCGCATCGTCGCTACGCGCTGGCCCGAGGGCGAGCTCGTATCCGACGAGGCCTCCCGGCGGATCTGGTCGACCCCTGCGACGGTAGGGCCAACGCAGGGCGTGCAACTCGCCACGATGCAGAAGCTCATGCAGTATTGGGGAACGGAATATGATTGGAGCAAATGCGAGGCGCGGTTGAAGGCGCTGCCGAATTTCGTCACCGAGATCGACGGCCTCGACATCCACTTCATCCACGTGAAATCCAAACATCGGGGCGCACTGCCTGTCATCATCACGCATGGCTGGCCCGGTTCGGTCATCGAACTCCTGAAGATCATCGATCCGTTCACCAATCCCACTGCGCACGGCGGTACCGCGGCCGACGCGTTCGACGTGGTGATCCCGTCGATGCCGGGCTACGGCTTTTCCGACAAGCCCACCGAAACCGGTTGGGATCCGGGGCGCATCGCGCGGGCGTGGATCGTGCTGATGAAACGCCTCGGCTACGACCGCTACGTCGCGCAGGGCGGCGATTGGGGAGCACTCATCACGGAACAGATGGCCCTGATCGCACCTCCCGAGCTGGTCGCCATCCACACGAATATGCCGGGGACCATTCCGCCGGAGATCGTGAAGGCGCTAGCCTCCGGCGGTCCGCCCCCCGCCGATCTTGGCCCCGACGAGAAGCGTGCCTACGAGCAGGTAGCGTTCTTCTACAAAAACGGCCTGGGCTACGCCAACGAGATGGCTCTTCGTCCGCAAACTCTCTACGGGATCGTCGATTCACCGGCCGGCCTGGCGGCGTGGATCCTCGACCACGATGCGGACAGTTATGCGCTGATCGCCCGTTCCTTCGATGGAGAGCCGGAGGGCCTTACCCGCGACGACATCCTCGACAACATCACGTTCTACTGGCTGACGAACACGGCGATCTCGTCGGCGCGTCTCTATTGGGAACATACGCAAACGGCGAAGGCTGGCTTCTTCGACGCCAAGGGCATCACAATTCCCGTCGGTGCGACTGCGAACCCCAGCGAAATCTACACCGCACCGAAGAGTTGGACCGAACGCGCGTTCCCGAAGCTTCTGCACTATGGCCGCACGGACAAGGGCTGCCATTTCGCCGCCTGGGAGCAGCCGAAGAGTTTCACCGATGAGGTGCGCGCAACATTCAAGACGTTGCAGACATGACGTGTTGGCGGGGGATGGCGCGCCGGACGCGCGTCATCTTCCGCCCAGCGATAGCTGCGTAGCGAACCTCCGAAGGGAGCGACTGCAATGAACCCCCTCATCAAGACGCTCGCCGCACTCGCGGCTTGCACTGTGCTCGCCACGGGCGCGTTTGCCCAGAGCACAGTCGTTCCCATCGACAACGAGCCCGCACCCAAGCTGATCGTGGAGCCGCCGCTTCCGGGTCCGCTGGCCGGCGGCGTCGTGTTCATCCCGTACCGGGTGGAGAACTTGCGCATCCTGCCTGTGGGCGGGGCGGCCGCGCGCAACGTGTCTCCGCGGGTCGGGCATCTGCACGTCACCGTCGACGACCTGCCTTGGGCGTGGGCGGACTACGGTCAAAGCAACACCATCATCTTGGTGGGAATGCCAAGCGGCCAGCACATAGTGCTGATCGAGGTGGTGGATCCAGAAGGCAAAGTCTTCACCAAACAAACGGTGACGTTCCACACTCCGGACAAGACGGTGCAGCCATGAGGCTCGACCAACTGGCGGCCGTGCTGGCATTCGGGCTTTGCGTCCTTTCCGCGCCCGCCTCCGCCAACCCAGTTGAGGATCGCTCGATCCGGCCCTTCAAAGTCTATGTGCCGCAAGCGCCGCTCGATGATCTTCGCAGTCGCATTGCGCAGACACGGTGGCCCGACCGGGAGACGGTCGATGACCAGTCGCAGGGCATACAGCTCGCGAAGATCAGGACGCTCGTCGAGTATTGGGGCACGGCCTACGACTGGCGGACAGCGGAAGCGAAGCTGAATTCCCTGCCCCAGTTCATGACCACGATCGACGGCGTGGAAATCCACTTCATTCACGTTCGCTCGAAACATCCCAATGCCCTGCCGCTGATCATGACGCATGGCTGGCCCGGCTCGGTGCTCGAACTGCTCAAGACCGTCGGCCCGCTCACCGATCCCACGGCGCATGGCGGTAGCCCGGAAGACGCGTTCGACCTCGTACTGCCGTCGTTGCCGGGTTTCGGCTTCTCCGGCAAACCCACAGATACTGGCTGGGGTACTGACCGCATTGCACGAGCCTGGGCAGAGCTGATGAAGCGCCTTGGCTACACAGATTACGTCGCCCAGGGCGGCGACTGGGGCTCTCCCGTTTCGAATGCAATGGGACGTCTGGCCCCGGCAGGCCTGCTCGGCATTCATGTCAACCTGCCGGCTGTCGTACCGCCAGAGATTGCCGCGGTGCTCGCCGCCGGCGGACCGGCGCCGTCGGGGCTCACGGACAAGGAGCGCGCGGCGTTCGATGCGCTCAGCATGGCCGCCAAGATGGGGAACAGATCCTACGCCACGATGATGGGCACCCGGCCCCAGACGATCGGTTACGCCATCAATGACTCCCCCGCAGGGCTCGCCGCTTGGATGCTCGGACATCCGGGCTTTTCGGGCTGGACCTACGACAAAAGCGACCCTGAAAAGTCGCCTGACGAAGTGCTGGACGATATCACGCTGTACTGGCTGACGAACACCGCCACCTCGTCCGGGCGAATTTACTGGGAGTACGGCGGCGGGCGCAGTCCCGTTTTTGCCGGCGCTGAAAAGACCAGCGAAGTCTCGCTGCCGGTGGCCATCACGGTCTTTCCGGGCGAAGGCTATCGGGCCCCCGAGACCTGGGCCCGGCGCGCCTACCCCAACCTGATCTACTTCCATGAGGTCGACAAAGGCGGCCACTTCGCCGCGTGGGAGCAGCCGGAGCTCTTTTCTGCCGAGTTGCGCGCCGCGTTCAGGCCGCTGCGGCAAACCAAACAACCACCTCACTCGAAAGGAACGACAAATGTCTCAAACCATGAAAACGCCCCATGACGAAAAGCGCGAAACTGCGACCGGGACCCTCAAAAAGCAGGCGCTCGACATGAAGCTCGAGGTCGTGGTCATCCCCGTCTCGGACGTCGATCGCGCCAAGAGCTTTTATAGCGGCCTGGGCTGGCGGCTCGACGGCGATTTCGTCGTCGGCGATACGTTCCGGGGTGTGCAGTTCACACCTCCGGGCTCGCCTGCCTCGATCCACTTCGGCACGGGGATCACGACGGCGGCGCCCGGCTCGGCAAGCGGACTTTATCTTGTCGTGTCGGACATCGAGGCGGCGCGCGTCGAGCTCATTGGCCACGGCGCCGAGGTCAGCGAGGCGTTTCACCGCACAGGTCCCGGCAGGCCGGCGGTCAAGGGGCGCGATCCCGAGCGGCGCAGCTACTCCTCGTTCGCTACGTTCAAGGACCCGGACGGCAACGAATGGCTGCTGCAGGAAATCACCACCCGCTTTCCCGGCCGGATCGACTCCAATGTCACGACCTACGCTTCCGGAGCGGATCTTGCTGCCGCGCTGCGACGCGCGTCGGAGGCCCACGGCGAGCACGAGAAGCGCAACGGCGGCCAGCGCGATGAGAACTGGCCGGACTGGTACGCGGAATACATGGTGGCTGAGCAGGCCGGCAAAGAGCTTCCGCTTTGAAGGATTCAGCGCGCAGCGCGCCGCCGAATCGTCTGCGCGGCGATATCGATCGAAACTGAAAAGGCGTCGTCGATGAAAGCAACCAAGCTGCTCGTCGCCGTGGCGCTCGCACTGGCAATCGGGGCTCCGATTGCCAGTTTTCTGGGAGACACGAATGTGGCTCAGCCGATAGCCTCCGCACCGATGAGGGTTCCGTTTCTTCACGGACTTTTCTCCCTCCAGTTTGAGGGTCAATCCGAGCTTGCTTCGCTTGGCGTGGCGAACGAGTGGATAAATTCGCCGCCGCTGACGGCGTCGGCTTTGCATGGCAAGGTCGTCCTCATCGATTTCTGGACCTACACCTGCATCAACTGGCTGCGCACGCTTCCCTACGTTCAGACCTGGGACGAGAAATACCGGAAGCATGGTTTGGTGGTGATCGGAATCCACGCGCCGGAGTTCGCGTTCGAAAAAGACCTGAACAACGTGCACCGGGCGGTGAAAGACCTGGGGATCGATTACCCGATCGCCGTCGACAATGACCATCTCATATGGCGGGCTTTCAGCAACCAGTACTGGCCGGCACTCTATTTCGTCGATTCGCGAGGACGCGTCCGGTATCACCACTTTGGCGAGGGCTCATACCAACAGTCGGAAATGGTCATCCAGGAATTGCTGACTGAGGCTGGCGCCGGCGGATTCGACCGTGAGCCTGTGTCGGTGGATGCCCGCGGCATCGAAGCCGCGGCCGATTGGGAGACCCTCAAGTCTCTGGAAAATTATCTCGGCTACGAACGCACCCAGAATTTTGCCTCCGGCGATGAAGCGGTCTTGGACGCGCCGCACATCTACGACGTGCCGGCGCGACTACCCCTGAATGAGTGGGGGCTGTCTGGCAGTTGGACGGTAAGGAAAGAAACCGCCGTACTGAACAAGTCCGATGGCCGCATCGCGTACCGTTTTCACGCGCGCGACCTTCATCTGGTCATGGGTCCGGCAGCGCCGGGAACGTCTGTGAGATTTCGCGTGCTGATCGACGGACAGCCGCCAGGCACGGCTCACGGCATCGACGTCAATGAAAAGGGCGAAGGCGCAGTGACAGAGCAGCGCCTGTACCAACTGATCCGACAATCGAAACCCATCATCGATCGGCAGTTCGAGATCGAGTTTCTCGACTCAGGCGTGGAGGTCTTTGCATTCACGTTCGGCTGATCGCCCGCGCAAGGATAGAGGTTCCCAAATGCATTCACTCAATATCCCGGATGAGATCGACCAAGATCGCCGTCGGTTCTTTGGCGCCGCCGCGATGGCTGTCGCCGCCACTCAGTTCGGCCTGATCGGCCCGGCACAAGCGCAACAGACGACTGGCGAGCCTGCGACGTCCTTTGGGCCCTTGAAGCGGATCGAGGCCGGCGTGCTGAGCGTCGGCTATGCGGAACTTGGACCGACCGACGGCCCGCCCGTTATCCTGCTACATGGCTGGCCGTATGACATCCACACCTATGCCGATGTCGCTCCCCTGCTTGCCGCAAAGGGGTACCGCGTGATTGTGCCCTACCTGCGCGGATACGGCACGACCCGATTCCTGTCGGATGACACGATGCGCAACGGTCAGCAGTCTGCGATTGCCGCGGACATTGTCGCCCTGATGGACGCGCTGGGCATCGAAAAGGCGACGATTGGCGGCTGCGACTGGGGCGCCCGCACCGCGAACATCATTGCCGCACTATGGCCTGAACGCTGCAAGGCGATGGTCTCGGTGAGCGGGTACCTCATCGGCAACCAGCAAGCCGGCAAGCTGCCGCTGCCACCCAAGGCTGAGCTGCAATGGTGGTATCAATATTACTTCGCCACCGATCGCGGCCGCGCCGGCTACGAGAAATACACACGGGATTTCGCCAAGCTGATCTGGCAACTCGCGTCGCCGCAGTGGAATTTCGACGATGCCACATTCGAGCGCAGCGCCGCAGCCTTCGACAATCCCGATCACGTGGCCATTGTGATCCACAATTATCGCTGGCGGCTCGGACTCGCCGCCGGCGAGCAGCAATACGACGCGTTCGAGGAGCGACTCGCGCAGGCACCGGTCATCGGCGTGCCGACGATCACCCTCGAAGGTGACGCCAATGGCGCGCCGCATCCGGACGCCAGCGTGTACGCCACGATGTTCCCGGCCAGATACGCGCATCGGGTCGTCACCGGCGGCATCGGGCACAACCTGCCCCAGGAAGCGCCGCAGGCCTTTGCCGATGCAGTTGTCGAAGCCGACGCCTGATGGAGTTCGCGGCAACCGCCCAAGCGGCGGTTACCGCTACCAGCAAAAGAATGCCAATGAGCCACATCGCAAGGGTTGTCTATACGGCCAGGACCGCAACCACGGGCAGCCGCGAAAATGGCGCCTCGCGCAGTTCCGACGGCCTTCTGGACATCTGGCTATCGACGCCTGGATCGGCGCGCATCGGCACCAATCCGGAGCAGTTGCTCGCGGCCGGCTGGTCGGCCAGCTTCGCAAGCGCAATCGCATCTGCGGCCCACGAACGAAAAATCGCGCTGCCTGCAGGGATGAGCATCGAGGCCGAGGTGAATCTGAACTACGGAGAAAACGGCCACTTTCTTAGCGTCCAACTGGATATTGCCGTGCCGAGTCTGGAGCGCGATATGGTACAAATTCTGGTGGATGAAGCGCACGAGATTTGTCCTTACTCCAAAGCGACACGGGGCAATATCGATGTCATAATGAGGATCGTCTGATTTGACCTACATCGCTCTTCGGCGTTGAAGCTTTTGGCACCTCGCTCCCAGTCTGTTCGGGGTCAGATCATGATCATGCCCACTCGACGTGAATGTCCGCTTTCGATATCCGCGGGCTCGAAGCTGCCGGTCCGTTGTCGGCCCCATCAACGACGTTTGAGACCTTGATGCTAGGCAATGCCGACGACCTCACCTACCCCCCAGCCAACCGCGGCAACAAAAAAATCTCCGCCCCTTCCGGCAGTTCCTTCGACCAGGTGTCGCGATAGATCGTCCCGTCGATGGCCACCGCGATGCCGCGATCGATGTATGGCTCGAGGCCGGGATACTGTTCAGCCAGTTTCCTGAACAGCTCCCGAATATCCTTGGCCTCGATTTCGACCTTGCTCTTGCCTCCCGCGATCGCGCCGAGCGACCCCCAGAGCGTTACTTCGACCATCAGCCTCCCCGTTCAGCCTCGAGCGCCGCCAGGATGCGCGGCGGCGACATCGGGATATGCGTCATCCGCACGCCCGCGGCGTTCGACACCGCATTGGCGATCGCCGCCAGCGGCGGCACGATCGAGGTCTCGCCGACGCCGCGCACCCCGTAAGGATGGTTAGGATTGGGGATCTCGAGGATCTGCGTGTCGATCATCGGCAGGTCCGAGCAGACCGGGATGCGGTAATCCAGGAAGCCGGGGTTCTGCAGCCGCCCGTCCTTGCCGTAGATATACTCCTCGTTGAGCGCCCAGCCGATGCCTTGCGCGGCACCGCCCTGGTACTGCCCCTCCACATAGGTCGGATGCACCGCCTTGCCGGCGTCCTGAACGACGGTGTAGCGCAGCACCCTGGTCGAGCCTGTCTCGGGATCCACCTCGATATCGCAGATATGGGTGGCGAAGGAGACGCCGGCGCCGTCGGCGACGAGCTCGCTATGGCCTGCGATGGGTCCGCCCGTCTTTCCGGAAGCGGCCGCGATCTCCTTCATCGACAGCGGCGAAAGGTTGCCGTGCGTCGCGCCCTTGGCAATCGCATGACCCTCTTCCCAGACCACGTCGTCGACGGGTATGTCCCACATCTGCGCGGCGCGTTCTCGCAGGATCTTGATGGCGTTGCGAGCGGCGGAGATCGTCGCCATCGAAGACGAGAAGGTGCCGCGGCTGCCGTCCGTCATATCGTTGTAGCCGAGGCTGGAGGTATCGGCGACCACCGTCTTGATCTGCTCATAGGGGATACCAAGCTCCTCCGCCGCCACCAGCGACAGCGACGCGCGGGAACCACCCACATCGACCGTGCCGACGGCAAGCGAGACCGAGCCATCCATGCCGATGTTGAGGTCGGTGCAGGTCTGGCCACCGAAGTTGAACCAGAAGCCGCAGGCCATGCCGCGGCCCTGGTTCTTTCCGAGCGGAGCCTTCATGTGCGGATGGTTCTTCGCCGCCTCCAACGTCGGCCCGATGCCGATCGGCCCATATACCGGGCCGTAGGACGATCTGGTGCCTTCCTGCGCCGCGTTCCTGATCCGAAACTCGACCGGGTCCATGCCGATCTCCTTGGCCAGCTCGTCGACCGCGCTTTCCACCGCAAACGCTGCCATCGGCGCCGACGGCGCGCGATAGGCCGCGGTCTTGGGCCGGTTGACCAGCACTTCGTAGCCGACCGTCTTGACGTTCTCGAGCTTGTAGCAGGCAAAGGCGGTCATGGCGCCGATCTCGGCCCACATGCCGGCATAGGGGCCGCAGGAATAGCGCAGCGTCGCCTCGGCCGCCGTGATCGTGCCGTCCTTGCGGGCGCCGATCCGAACATCGATCGAGGTGGCGCTGGTCGGGCCGGAGGCGCGGAACACTTCGTCGCGCGTCATGACCAGCTTGACCGGCCGCCCGGCCTTGCGCGACAGCGCCAGCGCCACCGGCTCGGCCCAGACATGGGTCTTGCCGCCGAAACCGCCGCCGATCTCCGACGAGGTGACGCGCAGCTTCGAGGCTTCCATGCCAAGCAGCTGGGCACAGTGCTGGCGGTAGACAAAATGGCCTTGCGTACAGACCCAGAGGTCGGCGGTACCGTCGGAGCTGACATTGGCCACGCAGGCATGCGGCTCGATATAACCCTGGTGCGTCTGCTCGGTCTTGAAGGAGCGTTCGACGACGAAATCGGCCTGGCCGAAGCCTTCATGGATGTCGCCATGGCCGTACTGGGTGCGCTTGGTGACGTTTGAAGGTTTGACGGGCTTTTCCTCGAGGCCCTCGGTGAAGATGGCGTCGTTGATCAGGGGTGCGGAGTGCTTCATCGCCTCGTCGACGTCGGTGACATGCGGCAGCACCTCGTAGTCGACCTCGATCAGCTTCAGTGCCTGCCTCGCCGTGCGGGCATCGACCGCAGCGACCGCGGCCACGGCATGGCCGTCATAGAGCGCTTTCTTGCGCGCCATGCAGTTGTCGAGGATGTCGTACATGGCGGCATCGCCGTCGGTCAGGTCGGGCAGGTCGGCCGCGGTGATCACCGCCTTGACGCCGGCGAGCTTCTCCGCCTTCGACGTGTCGATCTTCCTGATCGTGGCATGAGCATGAGGGCTTCTGAGAACGCGCCCGACCAGTTGCCCGGCCATGTTGAAGTCGGCGCCATAGCGTGCGCGGCCCGTCACCTTGTCGACACCATCGGGACGAATGGGACGCGTGCCGACAGAGGTGAAATTGCGTCCGGAGTAACGCGGATCGAAATTCATCGTCATGCTCCCTTCATCACGCTTGTTTCATTACGATGGCGGCGTCCTGAACGGCACGCACGATCTTGTCATAGCCGGTGCAGCGGCAGAGGTTCCCGGCGAGGCCGAAGCGGATCTCCTCCTCGGTCGGATCGGGGTTCTTGGCCAAAAGGTCCTTGGCCGCCATGAGGAAGCCCGGCGTGCAGACGCCGCATTGCAGTGCGGCATGCTCCAGGAATTTCTGCTGCAGCGGATGCAGCCTGTCGCCATGCGCCATGCCCTCGATGGTCTCGAGGTGGCGGCCCTCGGCCTCAGCGCCGAGCACCAGACACGAGCACACCAGCCGATCGTCGAGGATAATGCTGCAGGCCCCGCAGTCGCCGGTGCCGCAGCCTTCCTTGGCGCCCGTCAGTCCCAGGCGATCGCGCAGGACATCAAGCAGCGTCTCGTCCGGCTGGCAAAGGTACTCGACATTGTCGCCGTTGATTGTGGTTGAGACTGCTACACCGGCCATCACTTGCCTCCTGCACGTGCATAGGCGGTCGTGGCGGCCCGCTTGGCCAGCACACCCGCAACTTTCCGTCTGAATTCGATAGTGCCTCGCTTGTCGTCAATCGGACGGCAGGCGCCCGAGCAGACCTTGGCGAGCCTCTCCAGCGTGGCTTCGTCCAGCTTGGAGCCGATGAGAACCTCGGCGGCCTCCTCGACCAGAACCACCGTCGGCGCCACGGCGCCCAGCGCCAGGCGGGCGGATTTGACGCGACCTTGCTCATCGAGCGTCAGGTTCACGCCGGCGCTTACCACCGCGATGTCCATCTCGGTGCGCGGAATGAAACGCAGATAGGCATCGCCCGAACGCGGCAGACGTTTGTCGAGCAGGATTGCCTCGATGATCTCGCCCTTTGCCAGCGACGTCTTGCCCGGCCCAGTCGGCACCGCTTCCACGGCAATCGTGCGCCTGGTTCCCGGGCCGACGACCACCGCCTTGGCGCCAGCGGCCACCAGCGCCGGCACGCTGTCGGCGGCCGGCGAGGCGTTGCAGAGATTGCCGACAATGGTGCAGCGTCCCTGCACCTGCTTCGAGCCGATCAGCTTGGCCGCTTCGACGACGCCGGGCCATGCCTTCTGCAGGGCCGTGTTCTCGCCCAGCACGGCGCAGGGGACCGCCGCGCCGATGCTAAAGCCCTCGGCTGTTTCCCTGATCTCGCCAAGCCCGTCGATTGCCTTGATGTCGACGATCAGGTCGGGTTCGATAAAGCCGCCCTTCATTCTTACCAAGAGGTCGCTGCCTCCGGCGAGGATGGCGGCCGTGCCGGCCGAACTGGCCAACAGGCCGGCGGCGTCTTCAATTGAAAGCGGACGTATGTAACGCATCGTCTCCCCTTAGTGGTCATAGTCACATCAACTGATATAACCGTCTCTCCACAATGGCCATCCTGTTCTTGCATTCGCGGATTGGGCCAGGCGCCGCAATTTCATTTTGCTCGTCCAACTGGACGCACCGCCAGCCACTAATGCTCGATCGGCCCCTTCGGCATGACCAGCGCCGTGCCGGCTGTCGTCGGGCGCTCGATCATGCGGCGGACGCGCGGTGGCTCGTTGCCGCTGTGCAGCGCCCTTATACGCTCGCCGATGACGGCGTCCGCGTAGGTGGCGCGCCTGTTGTGGCGGATATATTCGACCCAGGTCGGCGTGTGGTAGTGCTCGATCCATATCGACGGATTTTCAAGATCGCGCGCCAATGTCCAGTTGCGGGCGCCGTCACGGCGGCGGATGCGGCCGCGCTCGGCCATGGTGGCGAGGAATTCCGGCACGTCCTCGTTACGGATGACATATTCGATCATGATGGCGATTGGACCGCTGCGCGGCTTGAGATCAAGCGCCAGATGCGGCTCCTGGAAGCGGTTGAGCGGATCGAGGTTGAGCACCGCCTGCTGCGGCAGCGGCAGGAGCAGGCCGATGGCACCTCCGGCCAGCATGGCGACGCTGGCCGCCATCAGGGCGACTTCGGCGCCATGCGCGTCGGCGACGACGCCCCAGACCCAGCTGCCGAGCGCGATACCGCCGAAGGTCGCGGTCTGGTAGACCGAAAGCACGCGGCCGACCACCCAGCGCGGCGTCGACATCTGTACGGTGACGTTGAAGTGCGACAGCGCCGTCACCCAGCAGGCGCCGCCGACCAGCAGGCCGAGCGACGTCTGCCAGGCATGATTGCTGACGGCGGCGTTGAAGGCGCAGACGGCGAAACCGGCGAATGCCGTGCGCACCATGGTTTCGCTGGACAGCAGCTGCCGTAGCCTGACGCTGATCAGCGCGCCGCCGACGGCGCCGATGCCGAAGGCGCCGAGCATGATGCCGTAGCTCAGGGCATCACCCTTGACGACGTCACGTGCGACCAGCGGCAGCAATGCCAGGACCGCGCCGGCGCTGAAGCCGAAAGCGGAGCTCCTGACCAGCACCTTGCCGATGTTAGGCGACATGGCGACGTAGCGCAGGCCGGCGCCCATTGCGGCGCCCAGCGTCTCGCGCGGCAAGGTCGATGCCGGCAGTTCCGGCTTCCAGCGGGCCAGCACGACGATGAGGCCGACATAGCTCAGCGTGTTGACGGCGAAGGCCGCGGCGGCACCTGCCGCGGCAACGATGATACCACCGATCGCCGGGCCGACGCTGCGCGTCAGGTTGAAGCCCATCGAGTTGAGCGCGATCGCCGCCGGCACCTTGGCGCGAGGCACCATGTCGCCGACCGAAGCCTGCCAGGACGGGCTGTTGAGCGCGGTGCCGCTGTCGATCAGGAAGGTGAAGGCGAGCAGCGTCCACGGCGTCATCAGGTCGAGATAGGTGAAGACGGTCAGAAGAGCCGAGACGACGAGCATGAAGATCTGCGCGATCAGCATGATTTTGCGCCGGTTGAAGCTGTCGGCGATAGCGCCGGCCAGCAGCGCAAACAGCATGATCGGCAAGGTGGTCGAGGCCTGGACCAATGCCACCTGGTAGGACGAGGTGGCGATCGTCGTCATCATCCAGGCGGCGCCGACGCCCTGGATGAGGCCGCCGAAATTGGAGACGAGGCTGGCGGACCACACCGCCCGGAAGATGCCGTGCCGGAACGGCGCCAGCGCCGAGGCGCTTTCGCTTTCCGGTGTGTCGTCCCTCATAAATGCTTTCCCGGGCTCAAATGCGTTTGTTCTTCCGATGAATTCGGCCCCTCAAAGCCATGGATTCAAAAAATAGAACATCATTTCGCAAAGGGCGAACGCATTCTGGAAAAACATCATGGTCCAACAACACGATAGCGCCGGCCCGCCGTGGCGCTCGCCGCGCCGAGTGCGCCATATGAGTTGCGGGCACCGGCAGCGCCTCTAGCGGTCCTCGAAGCCGGTCAGCACGCCGACGGCGTTGATGCCGATCTCCTCGACGGCGTAGCCGCCTTCCATGACGAACAGCGTCGGCAGGCCGAGCCTGGCGATGCGGCGGCCGATCCTGGGATAGTCGCCCGTTTTCAGCTTGAACTGGCTGATCGGGTCCTTCTCGAAGGTGTCGACGCCGAGTGAAACCACGACGACGTCAGGAGCATAAGCCGAAAGCCTCGTGCAGGCATCCTCGAGTGAGGCGTTCCACACCTCCCAGCCGGTGCCGAAGGGCATCGGGTAATTGTCGTTGAAGCCTTCGCCGTCGCCCTCGCCGCGTTCGTCGGCATGGCCGAGGAAGAAGGGATATTCGGTCATCGGATCGCCATGCAGGTTCAGCACCTGCACGTCACCGCGGCGATAGAAGATCTCCTGGGTGCCGTTGCCGTGGTGATAATCGACGTCGAGGATCGACACGCGCGCGGCGCCATGGTCGCGAAACCACTGCGCGGCGACGGCGGCGTTGTTGATGAAACAGTAGCCGCCCATGAAGGCCGCGCCGGCATGGTGCCCCGGCGGGCGGCAGAGCGCGAAGGCCGAAGGCTCGCCGGCCTTGACCAGCGCGGCGGCGGTCAGCGCGACGTCATAGGACGACTTGATCGCGTCCCATGTGCCTTTGACGAACGTCGCGCCGCCGTCGAAGGAGTAGAAGCCGAGCAGCGCATCGATGCCTTTCGGGCGCACGTCGCCGCGCAGGCCGCGCGTCGGCCAGGTGAAGGGAATCGCCGAACCGCTGCGGCCCGATGCTTCCCAGAGCGGCCACACGGTCGGCAGGAAATCGATGTAGTCGCTGGCATGCACCTTCCTGGCGGCGGCGAGGTCGTGGATTTCCGGCGGCAGGATCGGACCGAGTTTTTCGCTCTCCACCCGCGCCCTGATGAACTCGGCGCGCGAAGGCTTTTCAAATGCGGGCACGATGGCGCCAGCGATCAATTCGACATTGCCGGAATGGCCGGCATGGAGAGGCGAAAAAACAGTCTTCATGAAATTATTCCGTGGTGAGACGCGGCGACCCTAACCGTCCCGCATGGCCCTTCACAAGGCGCTGGGCCAACCAGCCATGGCTTGCTGGCCCGGCAGCCGGTCGTCTAGCCTGCCGGCAGCGCAACCGAACCGCGGGTAATCATGAGTTCAAATGCCGACCTGATCGTCACCAATGCCCGTGTGCTGACCATGGACGAAGGCAATCCGACGGCCGAGGCGGTGGCGATAAAGGACGGCAACATCCTGGCGGTCGGCGATCGCCGGACGGTCGAGGCGCTGAAAGGGCCGGCCACGAAGGTCATCGATGCGCAAGGCGGGTCGGTGGTGCCGGGCTTCATCGAAGCGCATATGCATCTTTTCGGCGGCGCGGCCGAACTCGACAATCTGCACCTTCAGGGCGTGCATGGCTTCGATGCGCTGAGCGAAGCGATCCGCGCCTACGCGGCGGCACGACCGTACGCCAAGCTGCTGCTTGGGGCCGGCGTCGACTACACCATCCTGTCCAGGGAAGAGCCGGTCACCCGCCACCATCTCGACCGCATCATCGCCGATCGGCCGTTCGCGATGTCGGCTTCCGATCACCACACGATGTGGGCCAATACCAAGGCGCTGGAGCTGGCCGGCATCCTGCACGGCAGGCAACTCGGGCCCGGCAACGAGATCGTCATGGGCGCCGACGGCCTTGCGGCCGGCGAATTGCGCGAGGGCGAGGCGTTCGGGCCGATCCTCGAGCTTTCCGGGCAGAACCGGGTGCGGCTCGGCCTTGCGACAGGCGGCGAGCCCGACCCTTATCCTTCCGCCGCCGAAGTCGCGGCCGATCGCGACCTGATGTATCGCGGGCTGGAATGGTGCGCCCGCCACGGCATCACCTCGATCCAGAACATGGACGGCAACCTCTACCAGCTCGAGCTGATTGCCGGTTTGGAGCAGGAAGGGCGGCTGCTCTGCCGGACCAAGATACCTTTTCATTTCAAGAACTTCATGACGCTCGACAGGCTGGAAAAAGCGTCGAGGATGGCCTCCGCCTACCGATCGGAATGGCTGTCGTCCGGCATGGTCAAGATGTTTTACGACGGCGTGCTGGAAGGCTGGACCGCGGTCATGGTCGATGACTATGCCGACCGGCCGGGCTGGCGCGGTGAGCCGCTGTTCACGCCGGAGCATTTCGCCGAGGTGGCGCTGGAGGCCGACCGACGCGGCCTGCAGATCGCCGTGCATTCGATAGGCGACGGCGCGGTGCGCGCGGTTCTGGACGGCTACGAGGCGGCGCGGCGGAAGAACGGCAGGCGCGACAGCCGGCACCGCGTCGAGCACATCGAGGTCATCACCGGCGCCGACGTGCCACGCTTCGCCGAACTCGGCGTCATCGCCTCGATGCAGCCGCCGCACCCGCCCGGCGCCATGGACTTCCCGCTGGAACCGACGCTTTCGCGCATCGGCCGCGAAAGATGGCCGCTCAGCTATGCCTGGCGGACGCTGAAGCAGGCGGGCGCGCATGTCGTTTTCGCTTCCGACTGGCCGGTGTCGCGGGTCGACCCGATCTTGGGCATTCAGGCGGCGATGCTGCGCAAACCGTGGGCAGAAGGCGACCCCGACCAGAGCTTCTCGCTGATCGAGGCGCTTGCCGGCTACACGGTCGAAGGCGCCTATGCCGAATTCATGGAGCACCGTAAGGGCCGGCTGAAACCAGGCTATCTGGCGGATCTGGTGGTGCTGTCGGCCGATATCGAGGCGACTGAACCGGCTTCGTTGCACAAGGTGCATCCGGTCAGCACCATCTGCGGCGGCAAGATCACTTATCAGGTTTGATGATGACACTGACGATGGCACGGGGCTTGCGTCCTGAACCGAGATTCAGATGCACGGTTGCCAAGCCGACCGGCATATGCTGACAATCGAATGGGAACTGGATCCGCCATCAAGAGCGGACATGAAAATGGGGTAATGCGTGCCGGATCAACCGGGTAAGAGTGCAATCGAGGTTCGCGGCGTCCGCAAGGTGTTCGGCAACGGAGACGCACAAGTCGCCGCTCTCGACACGGTTTCTGTTTCTATCCGCGAGAACGAGTTCTTCACGCTGCTAGGGCCGTCGGGCTGCGGAAAGACGACGCTGCTGCGGCTGATCGCTGGCTTCGACTTCCCCAGCGAAGGCGAAATCCTGCTGCACGGCCAGGACATCGCGCCGCTGCCGCCGTTCAAGCGGCCGGTCAACACCGTCTTCCAGTCTTATGCGCTGTTCCCGCACATGACGGTGGCCGAGAATATCGGCTTCGGCCTGGAGATGCTGGGCAAGCCGAAGACCGAAATCAAGGCGCGCGTCGCCGAGATGCTGAAGCTGGTCAAGATGGAGGCGCTGAGTGCCCGCCGCACCAGCCAGATCTCCGGCGGCCAGCAGCAGCGTGTCGCACTGGCGCGCGCGCTGGCGCCGCAGCCAAAAGTGCTGTTGCTCGACGAGCCATTGTCGGCGCTCGACTACAAGCTGCGCAAGGAAATGCAGATCGAACTGAAACGGCTGCAGCACCAGACCGGCATCACCTTCATCTTCGTTACCCATGACCAGGAAGAAGCGCTGACCATGTCGGACCGCATCGCGGTGATGTCGGCCGGCAAGATCCTGCAAGTCGGCACACCTTGGGACATCTATGACAAGCCAGCCGAGCGATTCGTCGCCGACTTTATCGGCGAAACCAATTTCCTGACCGCGGCCATCACCGGCATCGGCAACGGCAAGGCGCGCGCGACACTAAAGTCCGGCGCGACGATCGACGCGACGGTGGCCGAGGGCTTCCAGCCGAAGGCGAATGCCACCCTGGTGGTCAGGCCGGAACACGCAAAGCTGACCGGCGGCAAGGGCGATCTTTCCGGAACCGTCGAAAACATCGTCTATTTCGGTACCGATACCCATATTCATGTCCAACTGGATAGCGGCGAAGCCTTCACCGTGCGCCAGCAGAACACGCGCAGCGCAGGCTGCGGTTTCGAGCGGGGCGACAAGGTCGGCGTCTCGATCGGCAACGACGCCGCGCAAGTGCTGAGGGATTGATGGTGAGCGCGGAAGAAGTCGCCAAGGCGGCCGAACGGCGCGACATCCGCGACCGCTGGCTGCTGTCGGCGCCAGCCCTGCTGATCATCTTCCTGGCAGCGACCGGCCCATTGCTGATCGTGTTGGTCTATTCGTTCCTGACGCCCGGCCCTTATGGCGACGTGAAGTGGCAATTCTCGCCGGAGGCGTGGATTTCGGTGTTCATGGAACGCGACATCTTCGACGACACGCTGTCGCTCGCCGCTGCCCATGTCACCATCTTTTGGCGCTCGATCAAGCTTGCCATCGTGACCACGCTCGCCACCCTGGTCCTTGGTTTTCCTACCGCCTATTTCATGGCAACGCGCAGCGAGAAGACGCGCGATCTCTGGCTGTTCCTGATCACCATACCGTTCTGGACCAACTTGCTGATCCGCACTTTCGCCGTGCTGCAGATCATCCGCAACGAGGGTTTGATCAACACGGTGCTGCTCAAGCTCGGCATCATTTCCTCTCCGGTTCAGATACTCTTCACCGACACAGCGATCCTTATCGGCATGGCCTATGTCTATCTGCCGCTAATGGTGCTGCCGATTTATGCCAGCATGGAGAAGCTCGATTTCCGGCTGGTCGAAGCGGGATACGATCTTTATGCGACGCGCTTCCAGGTGCTCAGGCGCATCATTTTCCCGCTGGCCAAGCCCGGCGTCGTCGCTGGCTCGATCCTCGTCTTCATCCCGGCGCTGGGCGCCTATGTCACGCCGAGCCTATTGGGCGGCGGCAAGAACATGATGCTTTCCAACCTGATTGAATTGCAGTTCGGGCAAGGCCGCAACTGGCCGCTCGGCTCGGCGCTGTCGATCGCCGTGATGGTCATCGTCATGGTGGCGCTGCTTGCCTATGTGCGCAATGCCGGACAATCGGAGATGCGTCATGGCTAGCAGCTTCTCCATCAAGCATCAGTCCGGCTTCACCGCGATCGCCGCCACCTGCTTCGTCGTGCTTTATCTGCCGATCGTCGTGCTCGTCGTCTATGCCTTCAACGCCGCGACCTCGACGTCGGAATGGGGCGGCTTTTCGCTCAAATGGTTTCAGTCGGCGTGGCAGAACACGCAAGTCATAGACGCCACCTTGCGCTCCTTTCAGATCGGCGCCACGGCGGCGATCCTGGCCACCGTCTTCGCCACCATGGCGGCGCTCGCTACCACGCGCACGCCACCCTATCCCGGCCTGACCTTCAAATATGCCGCCATCAACCAGCCTTTGATGGTGCCCGAGATCGTCACTGGCGTGGCGTTGCTGATCTTTTTTTCGCGCATAAAGATATTCACCGGCTATTCGGGGCTCGGCTATCTGATCGCCGCGCATACGGCGTTTTGCATTCCCTTTGCCTATCTGCCGATCCGGGCGCGGCTGGAGAACATGGACCTGACGCTGGAGCGCGCCGCCGCCGATCTCTATGCGACGCCGTGGCAGACGTTCAGGCGCATCACGTTGCCGCTGCTGTGGCCCGGCATTCTGGCGGGACTGATGTTGGCCTTCGTCATCTCGCTCGACGATGTTGTCATCACCGAGTTCGTGAAATCGGGCGGCCAGGACACGCTGCCGACCTACATGCTTGGCCAGATACGTCGAGGGATAACGCCGGAGATCAACGCGATATCGACCGTGTTCCTGCTCTTGTCGGTCGCCATCGTGACGTTGTTTTTCTTCATCAGCAGGAAACGGGACTAGACATGAAAATGGGAGCTAAGACCATGAACTGGAAGACCACGGCGACCGCCATCGGGCTGGCGCTGCTCGCCTCGACGAGCCTTGCTCGCGCCGACGGTGAGCTCAACATCTACAATTGGGGCAACTACACCAGCCCCGACGTGATCAAGAAGTTCGAGCAGAAATACAACGTCAAGGTGACCATCACCGATTACGATTCGAACGATACGGCGCTGGCCAAAGTTCGCCAGGGCGGCACCGGCTTCGACATCGCGGTGCCTTCGCAAACCTTCGTGCCGATCTGGATCAAGGAAGGCCTCGTGCAGGAGACCGATCCCGGCAAGATGGAGAACTTCAAGAACGTGGCGCCAGAATGGGCCAATCCCGATTTCGATCCCGGCCGCAAATATTCCGTGCCGTGGGCCTGGGGCACGGTGGGCATCGTGGTGAACACCGATGTCTACAAGGGGCCGTCGGACAGTTGGGGCATCATCTTCAACACACCCGACGAATTGAAGGGCAAGGTCAACGTCGTGCCGGAAATGAACGACGTCATGTTCGCGGCGACCAAATATGTCGGCGGCGCGCAATGCGCCAGCGACAAGGAAACGCTGAAAAAGGTGCGTGACACACTGGTTGCCGCCAAGCCGAACTGGATCGCGATGGAATACAATACCATCGAGAAAATGGGCGCCGGCGATTTCAAGGCAACCAGCGACTGGAACGGCTCAGCCCTGCGCCAGCGGCTGGCGAATCCCAAGATCCACTATTTCTATCCCAAGGAAGGTTTTGGCCTCTGGAGCGACAATGTCATGGTCCTGAAGGACGCAAAGAATGTCGAGAACGCCAAGCTGTTCCAGAACTTCATCATGGATCCGGAAAACGCCGCCGGCCTGTCCGCCTTCCACCGCTACGCCAACGGCATTGCCGGTTCCGACAAGTACATGCCAGCCGATATGAAGGATGCGCCGGAAGTCATCATCCCGGAAGACGTCAGGGCGCATGGCGAGCTGCAAAAATTGTGTTCAGAGGAAGTGCAGGCCATCTACAGCAAGATCTGGACCGAACTGCAGAAGTAATCCACATCCGGACGAATCCCGGCGGCAATTGCCGCCGGGCCTTTTCCCGGCGATCGGACTGCCTATGATTTCTTATCGCAACAGCGAACCGGCGCCGCCGATCATGCAGGGTTCGCCGCCGCGGATGGTGCCGCCGAAGCTCGACTGGGACCGGCCGCCATGGAACCGCTGGGCGTTCCAGCATATTCGCGAAATCCTGCCGACCGTCGAGGTCTGGCGCGGCAATGGCCATCGCCACAGGCTGGAGCGAGCCGAGGTCGATCTCGACGTGCTGCCGGTGGGCGACAGCATGGGGCAGCCGACGACGCTGGCTGGACTGCTTGACGAGACTTACACCGACGGCTTCCTGGTGCTGAAGGGCGGCAAGGTCGCCTATGAGCGCTACTTCAACGGCATGACCGAGCGCACGCTGCATCTGTCGCAGTCGATGGCGAAGTCGGTCACCGCATCGGTCTTCGGCATTCTGGTCGGACGCGGACTGATCGATCCGGGTTTGCCGGTGACCACCTATCTGCCGGAGTTGGAAGCGACCGGCTGGGAGGGCGCCAGCGTGCAGCATGTGCTCGACATGACGAGCGGGCTGCGCTTTTCCGAGGAATACACCGACCCCTATTCCGACATCGGCCAGGTCGATGTCGCCACCGGCTGGAAGCCGGTGCCGCCGGACAGCGATCCGGAATTGCGCTGGCCATCGCATATGTTCGAACTGATCCTGGGGCTCAAGGAAAAGAGCCGGCCGCACGGCGCTGCCTTCGAATACCGCTCGATCGAGACCGACGTGCTTGCCTTCATCATGGAACGGGTGAGCGGCAAGCGCCTGGCGCAGCTGGTCTCGGAAGAGCTCTGGCAAAAGCTCGGCGCGGATGAAAGTGCCTGCTTTACCGTCGATAGCGCCGGCTATGCGGTTGCCGATGGCGGCTTCAACGCCACGCTGCGCGACTATGGCCGCTTCGGCCAGCTGATCCTCGGCAATGGCGGCGGCGTCGTGCCGGCCGACTGGATCGAGGCGACGCGCAATGGCAGGCATGGGCCGGATTTCAGCCCCAGCCTGCCGGAAGGCAGCTATCGCAACCAGTTCTGGATCGAGGATCCGCGCTCGCGGGCGCTGATGTGCCGTGGCGTGTTCGGGCAGCTGATCCACATCGACTGGGATACGAAAATGGTCGTGGTCAAGCTTTCGAGCTATCCGGATTTCACCAACGTCGCCTATTCTGTGGCGACACTGAAAGCGGTGCACGCCATCGCCGCGGCGCTCGCCTGAAACTCGGCCAAAAGATACTGAAGGAAACGCTATGACCGGCAAGACCGCGTTTGAGACCAGGTATGGCTTTGCCCGAAACCAAGTGCTGCTCGGCAATTGGCGGGAAAGCCCGTTCAGCCGGTGGTCGTTCCAGAATGTCGGCGAGCTGGTGCCGAGCGCTGCCGTGACGGCAAAGCGGGGCAGCAGCGAGGCGCCGGCGCAGGATTTCGGCGGGCTACTTGGCGAAAAGGTCGCTCTTGCAGGCGGCGCGGAGACTGTCGCGGCGTTTCTCGCGCGCTCCGACACCGACGCTTTGACGATCATGAAAGCCGGCAAATTCGTCGGCGACTGGTTCGCACCGCATATGGAGTTCGGTTCACGCCACATCGTCTTTTCGATCAGCAAGTCGCTGACCGCTATTGTTGCCGGCATATTGGAAGGCGAGGGGATTTTCGATCCGCAGGCTCCGGTAAGCCGCTATCTGCCCGAAGCCGCCGGCTCGGCCTATGGCGATGCGCGTGTGCGGCACGTGCTCGACATGAGTGTCAGCCTCGATTTCGAAGAGGCCTATCTCGATCCGGAAAGCGCCTTCGCCCGCTATCGCCGTGCAATGCTGTGGAATCCAGGCGGGGGCAGCGAGAGCCTGGCCACTTTCCTCACGACGCTGCAGGGCCTGACCGAGCCGCATGGCCGGACGTTCCGCTACCTTTCGCCCAATTCCGACCTGCTCGGCATCCTGCTCGAACGCGCGTCTGGCCAGCGTTTCGCCGATCTGATGCGCGAGAAATTATGGGAGCCGCTCGGCGCCCTCGGCGACGCCTCGGTGACTGTCGACATGGAAGGCACGGCGCGTACCGCCGGCGGCATTTCGGTGACACCGCGCGACCTTGCGCGCGTCGGCGAGATGATGCGGCAAGGTGGCGTGGCCAATGGCCGCCGCGTCGTGCCGGAAGCCTGGATGCGCGACACGACCGAAACCGGCGGTGACGCCGAGGCATGGCGGCGCGGCACGATGGCGTCCCTGTTTCCGCGTGGCCGGTATCGCAACAAATGGTACCAGACGGGCGCGGCAAGCGGCGCCTTCTGCGGCATCGGCATCCACGGCCAGTGGCTTTACGTCAATCCGATGGCTGAAATTGTCATCGCAAAGATGTCGTCGCAGCCGGTACCGGTCGACGATCCGCTCGATCTGGATTTGATTTCTTTCTTCGAGGCGCTGAGCCGGATGGTCTGATCCGATCTGTACCGCTCATGCAGCTTTCCTGTGGACCTTTCAGCGGGTTGAAAACGCTGCGGTTGGCGCAGCGGGCGTCTCCGCCTATGGTCGCTGCTCTTTTCGACCAACGACAGGTAGGACATGGCATCCGACATCAAGCGCATCGCAACCATCATAGCAGCCGAAATCCGCGCGCGGCCCGAACAGGCTGCGGCGGCGATCGGTTTGCTGGACGACGGCGCGACAGTGCCGTTCGTGGCGCGCTACCGCAAGGAGGTCACCGGCGGCCTCGACGACACGCAGCTGCGCGATCTTGCCGAGCGGCTCGCCTATCTGCGCGAACTCGACGCGCGCCGCGACACCATCCTTGGTTCGATCAGCGAGCAGGGCAAGCTGACCGAGGAGCTTGAAGCGAAAATCGCTGCTGCCGTGACCAAGGCGGAACTCGAAGACATCTACCTGCCTTACAAGCCGAAGCGCCGGACCAAGGCGGAGATCGCGCGCGAGCGTGGGCTGAGCCCGCTGGCGGAAGCTATTCTCGCCGACCGTACGGCCATGCCCGCCGAGCTGGCGCTGGCCCACATCAGCGAAGACGTGGCAGACGCCAAGGCAGCGCTCGAGGGTGCGCGCGACATCCTGTCCGAGCAGTTCGCCGAGAATGCCGACCTGGTCGGCAGATTGCGGACTTATATGAAGGAACGCGCATTCCTGCGGTCGCGCGTCGTCGACGGCAAGCAGGAGGCCGGCGCCAAATTTTCGGACTATTTCGACCATGTCGAGCGCTGGGCCAACGTGCCGAGCCATCGCGCGCTGGCCATGCTGCGCGGCCGCAACGAGGAGGTTCTGTCGCTCGACATCGAGGTCGATGCCGACGATGCCTCGCCGGTGAAGCCGGTCGAGCGGATGATTGCCGATGCTTATGCCATCGGCCGCCAGTTGCCGGGAGACCGCTGGCTGATGGAAGTAGCCAGCTGGACCTGGCGCATCAAGTTGTCGCTGCACCTGACGCTCGATCTGATGCGGGACTTGCGTGAACGGGCCGAGGAAGAAGCGATCCATGTCTTCGCCCGCAATCTCAAGGATTTGCTGCTTGCCGCCCCTGCCGGCTCACGGCCGACGATGGGCCTCGATCCGGGCATTCGCACCGGCGTCAAGGTGGCGGTGGTGGACGGCACCGGCAAGCTGCTGGCGACGACGACGGTCTATCCATTCCCGCCGAAGAACGATGTCCGCGGCACGCAGGCCGAACTGGCCAAGCTCATCCGGCTGCATAAGGTCGAGCTGATCTCGATCGGCAACGGCACCGGCAGCCGCGAGACCGAAAGGCTGGTGGCCGACATGCTGGCTGACATGCCTGCCGGGTCCGGGCCGAAGCCGCTCAAGGTGATCGTCAGCGAAGCCGGTGCCTCGGTCTATTCCGCCTCGGCAACGGCGGCGGCGGAATTTCCCGGCCTCGACGTGTCGCTGCGCGGGGCGGTGTCGATCGCCCGGCGCCTGCAGGATCCGCTCGCCGAACTGGTCAAGATCGAGCCGAAGTCGATCGGCGTCGGCCAGTATCAGCACGACGTCGATCAGTACCGCCTCGGCCGCTCGCTGGAAGCGGTGGTCGAGGATGCGGTCAACGCCGTCGGCGTCGACCTCAACACGGCGTCGGCGCCGCTTCTGGCGCGGGTTTCGGGTCTCGGCGCATCGCTGGCCGAGGCGATCGTTGCGCACCGGGACGCGAGCGGCCCGTTCGCCAGCCGCCGAGAACTGTTGAAGGTCTCCCGCCTTGGACCCCGCGCGTTCGAGCAATGCGCCGGCTTCCTGCGCATTCCCGACGGCAGCGAGCCGCTCGATGCCTCTGCCGTGCATCCGGAAGCCTATGGCGTGGCCAAGAAGATCGTTGCGGCCTGCGGGCGCGACGTTCGCTCTCTGATGGGCGACAGCGCCGCACTCAAGGCGCTCGATCCGCGCGTCTTCGTCGATGAGCGCTTCGGCCTGCCGACGGTGCGCGACATCCTGGCGGAGCTGGAAAAGCCCGGCCGCGATCCGCGCCCCGGCTTCAAGACCGCGACCTTTGCCGATGGCATCGACGACATCAAGGATCTGAAGCCCGGCATGCAGCTTGAAGGCACAGTCACCAATGTCGCGGCCTTCGGTGCCTTCGTCGATATCGGCGTGCATCAGGACGGATTGGTGCACGTCTCGCAACTGGCTCATCGGTTCATCAAGGACGCGCATGAGGTGGTCAAGGCCGGCGACGTGGTCAAGGTGCGTGTCGTCGACGTCGATATCAAGCGCAAGCGCATCGGCCTGTCGATGCGCAAGGCCGGCGACGGTGGCGCACCGAAGCCACGCGACAATGGCAGCAGGCCGGTGCCGCGTGCGCCGGCGCCCCAACGCCAGCCGGAGCGGCCGGCGCAGCAGGGCGCGTTCGGCGCCGCGTTGGCTGATGCGTTGAAGCGGAAATAATTTCGCGAGCCGGGCTGTGGTAGGTCAGCCGGCGGCGCTCGACATTGATGATCCATCACCAATGCTCATGGATCGGCGAAGCTATTTCGTTTGATTTTTTCAGGACGGGAGCCGATAAGCCGCGCGTTTCAAGATTTCTGTTTCGATGCATGTCGTTATCTCCAAGCTGCCGAACACCCTCGGGTCGGGCCCGCGGGCAAGCTTTGGGCGACATGCATGAGTTTGGGAGACCGAGAGCCATGGCCACCGACAAGAACGCATTCGTCTGGGATGATCCTTTCCTGATCGAGGACCAGCTTTCGGAGGACGAGCGCATGGTGCGCGATGGCGCCGCGGCGTTTGCCGCCGACAAGCTCGCTCCGAAGATCGAGGAAGCCTACCTTGAGGAAAAGACCGACGCCGGGATCTTTCGCGAAATGGGCGAGGCGGGTCTGCTCGGCATTACCATCCCCGAGGAATATGGCGGGCTCGGCGCCAACTACGTCACCTACGGGCTGGTCGCGCGGGAAGTGGAGCGGATCGATTCCGGCTATCGCTCGATGATGAGCGTGCAGTCGTCGCTGGTGATGTATCCGATCCATGCCTATGGCTCGGAAGAACAGCGCAGGAAATACCTGCCGAAGCTGGCGTCGGGCGAATGGATCGGCTGCTTTGGCTTGACCGAACCTGATGCCGGTTCCGACCCGGGCGGCATGAAGACGCGGGCCGAGAAGACCGCGAACGGCTACAGGATCTCCGGCTCGAAAATGTGGATTTCCAACGCGCCGATCGCCGACGTTTTCGTCGTCTGGGCAAAGTTGTCCGACGAAAGTGGGGGCGCGCATGACAACCAGATTCGCGGCTTTATCCTGGAAAAGGGCATGAACGGGCTGTCGGCGCCGAAGATCGGCGGCAAGCTGTCGCTGCGCGCCTCGATCACCGGCGAAGTGGTGATGGAAGGCGTCGAGGTCGACGAGGACGCGCTGCTGCCCAATGTCTCGGGTCTCAAAGGACCGTTCGGCTGCCTCAACCGGGCGCGCTACGGCATCTCCTGGGGCGCCATGGGCGCGGCGGAAGATTGCTGGCACCGCGCCCGCCAGTATGGCCTCGACCGCAAACAGTTCGGCAAGCCGCTGGCCGGCACGCAGCTTTTCCAGAAGAAGCTCGCCGACATGCAGACCGAAATCGCGCTCGGCCTGCAGGGCAGCCTGCGCGTCGGGCGGTTGATGGATGAAGGCAAAATGGCGCCGGAGATGATCTCGCTGGTCAAGCGCAACAATTGCGGCAAGGCGCTCGACATCGCCCGCCAGGCCCGGGACATGCATGGCGGCAACGGCATCCAGATCGGCTACCACGTCATGCGCCACGCGCAGAACCTGGAGACGGTCAACACCTATGAGGGCACGCATGACGTGCATGCGCTGATCCTCGGGCGGGCGCAGACCGGTTTGCAGGCGTTCTTTTAGCATTGGCAGGTGTCCTCCGCTTCCAGGGCGCCACTGCCTGGCATCTCCCCCGCAAGGCGGGAGATCGGCAATTTTCGTCGACGGTGCCACATTTTGTTCTTGCTTTGTGCCGGCAGCTATGCTATTAATTTCGCTATGGTGCCAATCGGCGCCGACGACCCGCCCACCGAGGCGGGTTTTTCTTTCAGCTTCTTTTCGACCAAGCATCGCGTGTGCTGCCGATCATCGATATCGGCGGGAAGCGCCCGGTGCTGACCCGCCGCACTTCGGCTCTGCAGCGTTGTAACGTCTTGCCGCCACACTGCGGAATCCCGGGGTCGGCGCTCCGTTTCGTGAGCTATGAAAGCTGCTTAATTTAGGTGCAGCGCAACATCTCTGCTTGGAGAATGCTCAGCATTCGTGTCAGGGTTCAGCGAACTCCTTTTGAAACACCGACCTCAGGGGCACCATGGCAATTCTGGCAGCCGTCTATCACCTGACCCACTACAAATACGACAGGCCCGTTGTCTTGGGCCCGCAAGTCATAAGGTTGCAGCCTGCGCCGCATTCCCGCACGAAAGTGCTCAGCCATTCGCTGAAGGTCGGGCCGGCAAATCACTTCGTCAATTTGCAGCAGGACCCCTACGGCAATTTCCTTGCCCGCTTCGTCTTCCCCGAGCCGGTGACGGAACTGAAGATCGAGGTCGATCTCGTTGCCGACATGACGGTCTACAATCCGTTCGATTTCTTCGTCGAGCCCTCGGCCGAGACGTTTCCGTTCGAATACCCCGAAGAGATCAGGGACGATCTGACCATCTACCGGACGCCGGAACCGGCGGGGCCGCTGTTGGGGGCATTCCTCAAAACCCTCGACCGCGGCCCGACCAACACCGTCAATTTTGTCGTCGACCTCAATGCGCGGCTGCAGCGCGAGATCGCCTATATCGTGCGCATGGAAACCGGCGTCTTCTCGCCCGAGGAAACACTGGCCGCCGGCAAGGGATCGTGCCGGGATTCCAGCTGGCTCCTGGTGCAGATACTGAGGAACCTCGGCATCGCCGCGCGCTTCGTCTCCGGCTATCTGATCCAGCTGAAGCCCGACCTCGTCGCGCTTGACGGGCCGCCCGGCACGGCGACCGATTTCACCGATCTTCATGCCTGGTGCGAGGTGTATCTGCCGGGCGCCGGCTGGATCGGCTTCGACCCGACCTCCGGCCTGCTCACCGGCGAAAGCCATGTGCCGCTCGCGGCAACGCCGCATTTCCGCAATGCCGCGCCGATCTCCGGCATGGCGAGCTTCGCCAATGTCGAGTTCGGCTTCGACATGCGGGTCGACCGCATCGCCGAGCATCCGCGCATTACCAAGCCGTTTTCCGACGAAAGCTGGCAGGCGCTCGATGCGCTGGGCAACCAGGTTGACGCCGCGCTTGATGCCGGCGACGTGCGGCTGACCATGGGCGGCGAGCCGACCTTCGTCTCGATCGACGATTTCGAGGCTGCAGAGTGGAACACCGCCGCCGTCGGGCCAACCAAACGCGAAAAGGCCGATGCGCTGATCCGCCGGCTGCGCGAGCGCTTCGCGCCGGGCGGCTTCCTGCATTACGGGCAAGGCAAGTGGTATCCCGGCGAAAGCCTGCCGCGCTGGATCTTCTCGCTCTACTGGCGCACCGACGGCGAGCCGGTGTGGAGCGACCCGTCGCTGATCGCGCATGAAAAGAGCGAGGCGGATGTCGGACCGATGCAGGCCGAGAGCCTGCTGACCGCGATTGCCGACGAACTCGGCATCGACAAGACCATGGTCAGCGAAGCTTATGAGGATCCCGCCGAATGGCTGCTCAAGGAAGGCAAGCTGCCTGACAACGTCGATCCTTCCAATTCGAAGCTGGAGGACCCGGAGGAGCGCAGCCGCATGGCGCGGGTGTTCGAACGCGGGCTGACCAAGCCGTCGGGCTATGTGCTGCCTGTCCAGCGCTGGAACAGCCAGGCGTCAGGACCGCGCTGGCGCTCGGAGAAGTGGAAGACGCGGCGCGGCAGGCTGTTCCTGGTGCCGGGAGATTCACCGGTAGGTTACCGCCTGCCGCTCGGCACGCTGCCTTACGTGCCGCCGGCGCAGTTCCCCTACATCGTGCCGGTCGACCCATCGCTGCCGCGCGGACCATTGCCGGCGCGTGAGGCGATCTTGCCCGATTCTGCTTCTTCGCCTGCGTCGGCCGAACTTGAAGGCGCCGACGAAATGGCGCGACGCCAGCAGGCCGTTTCCTTCACGGCCGTTACCGGCCAGCAGGACCGCGTCGAACAGGAGATCACCGAGATCGGCGGCGCCGTGCGCACGGCACTTTCGGTCGAGCCGCGCGACGGACGGCTTTGTGTGTTCATGCCGCCTGTCGAGGCGCTGGAGGACTATCTCGAACTGGTCGCGGCGGCGGAGAACGCGGCAAAGGCTATTGGCGTGCCTGTGCATATCGAGGGTTACGGCCCGCCGCACGATCCGCGCCTCAACGTCATCCGTGTGGCACCCGATCCCGGCGTCATCGAAGTCAATATCCACCCCGCCGCGAATTGGCAGGATTGCGTGGCGACGACCACGGCGATCTACGAGGAGGCGCGGCAGACGCGGCTTGGCGCCGACAAGTTCATGATCGACGGCCGCCATACCGGCACCGGCGGCGGCAACCACGTCGTCGTCGGCGGCGCAACGCCCAATGACAGTCCGTTCCTGCGCCGCCCCGACCTGTTGAAAAGCCTGGTGCTGCAGTGGCAGCGGCATCCGTCGCTGTCCTATCTGTTCTCCGGCCTGTTCATCGGCCCGACCAGCCAGGCGCCGCGCTTCGACGAGGCACGCCACGATTCGCTCTACGAACTCGAAATCGCGATGGCGCAGGTGCCGCATCCGGACAAGGGCGCGGCACCCCTGCCGTGGCTGGTCGACCGGCTGTTCCGCAACCTTCTGACCGACGTGACCGGCAATACCCATCGCTCGGAAATCTGCATCGACAAGCTGTTTTCGCCGGACGGGCCGACCGGCCGGCTCGGGCTGGTCGAATTCCGCGGCTTCGAGATGCCACCCAACGCGCGCATGAGCCTGGCGCAGCAATTGCTGGTGCGCGCCATCATCGCTCGGGCATGGAAGAACCCGCTCGACGGCCGCTTCGTGCGCTGGGGCACCTCGCTGCACGACCGTTTCATGCTGCCGCATTATGTCTGGGCTGACTTTCTCGATGTGCTGGACGACCTCAAGCTGAACGGCTTTGCGTTCCGTCCGGAATGGTTCGACGCCCAGCTCGAATTCCGCTTCCCGTTCTGCGGCGAGGTCCAGCATGCCGGTATCAAGCTGGAACTGCGGCAAGCGCTGGAGCCGTGGCATGTCATGGGCGAGCAAGGCGCCATCGGCGGCACCGTGCGCTTTGTCGATTCCTCCGTCGAGCGGCTGCAGGTGAAGACCGAGGGGCTCAACCCGGAGCGTCACGCGGTCGTCTGCAACGGCCGCCTGGTGCCGATGAAGGTGACCGACAACCGCGAGATCGCGGTGGCCGGCGTGCGCTTCAAGGCCTGGCAGCCGGCGTCGGGCCTGCATCCGGCGCTGCCGGTCAACACGCCGCTGGTCTTCGACATCTATGACCGCTGGTCGGGCCGCGCGGTCGGCGGCTGCGTCTACCACGTCGCGCATCCCGGCGGGCGCAGCTACGACACGTTCCCCGTCAACGGCAACGAAGCGGAGGCGCGGCGGCTCGCCCGCTTCGAGCCGCGTGGCCATACGCCGTCCAGCTATGTACTGCGCAACGAAGAAGCCTCTGAAGATTTCCCGATGACCCTTGACCTTCGGCGACCGCAAAGACTCTGATCAGCCATGGCGAAGGGGAATCACAAAAGGCTGCGCAGCAAGCCGCAGACCCACAGTCTGCTGGAGCACTACCAGCCGATCGACGGCGTCGTCGACGAAATGGTCGATGCGTCGGGCAATCCGCGGCCGGCCTGGCGGCACTTCATCGAGGCGCTGGAGGACCTGGGGCCGGAAAAGCTTGCCCAGCGCTTCGCCCGCGCCGACCAATACCTCCGCGATGCCGGCGTCTATTACCGCGTCTATGACAAGGCCGGCGCCAATGAGCGGGAATGGCCGCTGGCGCATGTGCCGCTGCTGATCGAGGAGCAGGAATGGGCTGACATCAGCGCCGGCCTGGTCCAGCGCGCCGATCTGTTCGAGGAGACCATCGCCGACATCTACGGGCCGAACCGGCTGGTCGAGAAAGGCATTCTGCCGGCCGGATTGATCGCGGCCAGCCCGGAATATTTGAGGCCGGTCGTCGGCACCAGGCCGGCCAGCGGCCATTTCCTGCATTTCTGCGCCTTCGAGCTCGGCCGTGGCCCGGATGGCCGCTGGTGGGTGCTTGGCGACCGCACACAGGCGCCATCGGGCGCCGGCTTTGCACTGGAAAACCGCGTCGCCACCACAAGGGCGCTGTCCGACATTTACGGCGAGATGCATGTGCACCGCCTGGCCGGCTTCTTCCGCCGTTTTCGCGATGCGCTGATCGGCATGGCCAAGCAAGCCGGCGGCCGTGTCGCCATCCTGACGCCGGGACCGCTGAACGAAACCTATTACGAACATGCCTATATCGCCCGCTATCTCGGCATCATGTTGCTCGAGGGCGAGGACCTGACTGTCTCGAGCGGCAGGCTGATGGTGCGCACGGTTTCGGGGCTGATGCCGGTGAGCGTCTTGTGGCGGCGGCTCGACGCCGCCTTCGCCGATCCGCTCGAACTGCGGCCGGACTCGCAGATCGGCACGCCGGGGCTGGTCGAAGCGGTCCGGCAGGGGGCGGTTTCGGCCGTCAACGCGCTGGGCTCCGGCCTGATGGAGACACGCGCGCTGCTCGCCTTCCTGCCGAAGATTTCGCGCGCACTGCGCAATGAGGAGCTGCTGCTGCCGACCGTCGCGACGTGGTGGTGCGGGCAGGAGGCGGAGCGCGAGCATGTGCTCGCCAATATCGATAGCATGGTGATCGGCCCGGCGCTGTCGACGCGGCTTGCCTTCGAGGATGACGGCTCGACCAAGCTCGGGTCAGCGCTGTCGGTCGAGGAGCGGGCCGAACTCGTCGCCCGGATCGAACGGGACGGCGGCGACTTCGTCGGCCAGGAAGCGGTGACGCTATCGACCACCCCGGTCTATGTCGGCGGCTGGCTGGAGCCGCGGCCGGCAAGCCTGCGCGTCTATCTGGCGCGGACGCCCGAAGGCTGGACCGTGATGCCGGGCGGTTTTGCCCGTGTCGGCTTTTCGCTCGACCCGACGGCCATCGCCATGCAGCGCGGCGGCCAGGCGGCGGATGTCTGGGTGGTCAGCGACAGGCCGGTGGAGCGCGAGACGCTGCTGCCGCAGGAGCACGACAGCTTTACCCGAACCTTGCCAGGCAGCCTGCCCAGCCGCGCGGCGGAAAACCTGACATGGCTTGGGCGCTATATCGAGCGGTCGGAAGACACGGTGCGCATCCTGCGCGCCTACCATGTGCGGCTGGCCGAGACATCCGATCCCGAGATGCCGCTGCTTGCCGACATCAGGGACTATCTCGCGCCGTTCGGCATCGATGTCGAGACGGCAATCCCATTGGGGCTCATCAGCACCCTGGACAGCGCCGTCTACAGTGCCGGACAGATCCGAGACCGTTTCTCGCCGGATGGCTGGCTGGCATTGAAGGATCTGTCGAAGACCATCCATCAATTTGCCGCGACGGTGGCGCCGGGCGATGACGCGACAAGGGCAATGACGGTGATCCTGCGCAAGCTGGCCGGGTTTTCCGGCCTGCTGCACGAGAACATGTACCGCTTTGCCGGCTGGCGTTTCCTCGAAATCGGCCGCAGGCTCGAACGCGGCATCCAGATCGCCCGCACGCTCGCCCGGCTGACCAGAGCCCAGGCGCCTGAAGGCGCACTCGACATGATGCTGGAGATCGGCGACAGCGTCATGACGCACCGTCGGCAATATCCGGTGCAGGCGGGGCGGCGCACGGTGGTCGACCTTCTGGCGCTCGATCCGCTCAACCCGCGCTCGATCCTTTTCCAGCTCGAACGGCTGAAGGCCGAAATCGCGCTGCTGCCCTCCGTCGGCGCTGAAGGCCATATGTCGCCGGCGGCCAAGGAAATTCTGCAGCTCAACACGTCGATCGCCATCAAGGAGCCCTCGGACATGACGGCCGAGGCCCTCGGCGATCTCGCCAATGAAATCGGCGGGCTCTACAACAGCCTCGCCAAAGCCTATTTCGGGTAGAGACAGCATGCTCTACGACATCAGGCTTCACCTGCGTTACGACTATGATGCGGCGGCCGGCGGCGGCCGCCATCAGGTGCGCGTGCTGCCGCCGACCATCCCTGGCGTGCAGCGCGTCGTCGCCGCTTCACTGTCTTTTGTGCCGGCGCCCAGCGAACGCTCCGACTTTTCCGACTTTTTCGGCAACAGTGTCACCTCGATCGCCTTTCGTGACGCGCATGATGCGCTCGACATCAGGATGAGCGCGCGTGTTTCAGTATCGCGGCAGGAGCCCGGGCTCGACGTATCGCCGGACATACGCCGGCTGAGGGAAGAACTCGGCGCCGTGCACTCGCTGGCGCCGGCGTCGCCGTATCACTTTCTGGCCGCCAGCGATCATGCCGGCATCGACCCGGCAATCACTGCCTATGCGAAAGACAGTGCCGGCAGTTCGACAGTCGGCACGGCCATGGCTCTGTGCAACCGTATTCACCGCGATTTCACCTATGACGGCGAGGCGACCACCGTGCAGACGCGGGCCAGCGACGCCTTCGGCCTGAAGCGCGGCGTCTGCCAGGATTTTTCCCACATCATGATCGCCGGCCTGCGCGGCCTCGGCATTCCTGCCGGCTATGTCAGCGGGTTCCTCCGCACCATCCCGCCGCGCGGAAAGCCGCGGCTCGAAGGCGCCGACGCCATGCATGCCTGGGTCAAAGTGTGGTGCGGGCGCGATGCCGGCTGGCAGGAATTCGATCCGACCAATGGCATGCGGGCAAGCAACGACCATATCACGGTCGGCTATGGCCGCGACTACTCCGATGTGGCGCCGATCGTCGGCGTGTTGAAAACCACGGGCGGGCAGGTCGGCGAACAGGCGGTCGACGTCATACCGGTCGTCCTAGAAAAGGCGTGATGACGCACGTCTTCGTTGCACGGCGGCGGCGATAGGCTGGAACCAAGAGATCAAGAGGCGGTGGAACCCGCAGCCGGCAAGCGGCTTATCTACGGAAATTCCGTGGAGAGGACATGCTGGACAAATCCGGATCGTCGTCTGGCCAATCGGCTGTGAGGAAAGCTGCACCAAAGAACGGGGTGCGGCAGAATGGAGCGCCGGAGAACGGCGCGCAAGCCTCGGCCGTTCGGGCCTCGCTCAATTATGTCATCGACACTGAACCCGGTATTCGCCGGCTGCGTTCGGGCAAGGGGTTCTCGTACAAAGGACCCGACGGGCGGATTGTCGACGGGGAGGCGCTGGCACGCATCAAGGCGCTCGCCATCCCCCCGGCCTGGACGGATGTCTGGATCTCGCCGGATGCCGACGGTCACATCCAGGCGACCGGTCGGGACCAGCGCGGGCGCAAGCAATACCGCTATCATCCGCACTGGGCCGAGGAGCGCGACGGCGTCAAATATTCGAGCCTGGTCGCCTTCGCCGAAGGCCTGCCCGAACTGCGGCGGCAGATCGACGTCGATTTGCGCCGTCACGGCCTGCCGCTGGAACGCGTCGTGGCGGCTATAGTCTGGTTGCTCGACAACACGATGATCCGTGTCGGCAATGCCGCCTATGCACGCGACAACAAGAGTTTTGGGCTGACCACGCTGCGGGACCGCCATGTCGACATCAGGGGCTCGAGCCTGCGTTTTGCCTTCGTCGGCAAATCCGGCAAGGAATGGAGATTGAAGCTTGTCGATCGCCGGATTGCCAAGGTCGTGCGCGGAGCGCAGGACTTGCCGGGGCAGAAGTTGTTTCAGTATCTCGACGAGGGCGGAAACAGGCATCCGGTGCGCTCAGACGACGTCAACCGCTATATCAGGGAGAATGCCGGAGCGGAGTTCAGCTCCAAGCACTTCAGAACCTGGGGCGGCACCATTCATGCCGCGTCGCTGTTTGCCCAAACCGAACGTCCCGAAAGCCAGGCGCAGCAAAAGCGGGTGATGAACAATGTCATCGACAAGGTTGCCGAGCGGCTCGGCAACACACGCGCGGTTTGTCGCCAATGCTACATCCATCCGGAAGTGTTCCGCGCCTGGTCCGAAGGACGGCTGCTCGACGAAATGGCGGATGCCAACAAAGGCAAGCGCTCGATCGCCGGCCTCGACGACGAGGAGGCCCTGGTCTTGAGATGGCTGAAGGCGAGAGAAAGCTGACGTCGGACCGCGGCGTATTTTTTTGTCGACGCCATGTCGGCATCGGTCCTAGTGTTTCGTCCTTTGACAGAGAAAAGGACGAACCATGCTCTACGCGATCCTCTGCTATGCCTCTGAAGACGTCGTCTGCTCCTGGAGCAAGGAGCAGGACGATGCCGTCATGGAAAAACTTCTGGGTGTGCAGGAAAAATATGCCCAGGCGGGCCGCCTTGGCCCGGTGGCGCGGCTCTTGCCGACGACCGCGGCGACGACGCTGAGGAAGGTCAAGGGCGAATCGATCGTCATCGACGGCCCGTTTGCCGAAACCAAGGAACAGTTCCTCGGCTTCTACACGCTCGAATGCGCCGACCTCGATGAGGCTGTCGACTTCGCGCGTGAGCTTTCCGAGGTCAACCCGAGCGGCGGCTCCTATGAAATCCGGCCGGTCTCGCTCTTCAATCCCGCCAAGGTTTCCGCATGACCGAACTCGCCTGGATCAGCACGGCAATCAGCACCGCTCGCCCGCAGGTGATGGGGGCATTGCTGCGCTACTTCCGCGACCTCGACGCGGCGGAGGAAGCATTCCAGGACGCCTGCCTCAGGGCACTGAACAACTGGCCGAAAAACGGCCCGCCGCGCGATCCGGCAGCCTGGCTGATCTTCGTCGGCCGTAACAGCGGCATCGATGCGGTGCGCAAGCGCGCCAAGCAGGCGCCGCTGCCGGAGGAGGACCAGATCTCCGACCTGGAAGATGCCGAGAGCGACGTCGCCGAGCGGCTGGACGGGGCGCATTACCGTGACGATATTTTGCGGCTGCTGTTCATCTGCTGCCATCCAGACCTGCCGGCCACACAGCAGATCGCCGTGGCGTTGCGCATCGTCTCCGGCCTGACGGTCAAGCAGATCGCCCGCGCCTTCCTCGTCGGTGAAAGCGCGATGGAGCAGCGTATCACGCGCGCCAAGGCGCGTATCGCCGACGCCGGGGTGCCGTTCGAGACGCCGGGAGCGGTCGAGCGCTCCGAACGGCTCGCCGCCGTCGCTGCCATGGTCTACCTGATCTTCAACGAAGGCTATTCCAGCAATAGCGGCGAGGCATCGGCGCGTGCGCCGCTTTGCGAAGAGGCGATCCGGCTGGCCCGGCTGCTGCTCAGGCTGTTCCAGACCGAGCCGGAGATCATGGGACTTACGGCGCTGTTGCTGCTGCAGCATGCACGCTCGCCTGCCCGCTTCGACGAGAACGGCGAGATCGTGCTGCTCGAAGACCAGGACCGCAGCCTGTGGAGCCGCAAGATGATCGATGAAGGGCTGGCGCTGGTCGACAAGGCGTTGCGCCATCGCAAGCCCGGTCCCTACCAGGTGCAAGCGGCGATCGCCGCACTGCATGCGCGGGCGGAAAAACCCGAGGATACGGACTGGAACGAGATCGACCTGCTCTACGGTCTGCTCGAGCAGATGCAGCCGTCGCCGGTGGTGACGCTCAACCGCGCCGTCGCGGTCTCCAAGGTGCGTGGACCGGAAGCCGCACTCGCCATGATCGAGCCGCTGGAGGGAAGGCTTTCCGGCTATTTCCATTTCTTCGGCCTCAAGGGCGGACTGCTGATGCAGCTTGACCGCGGCGAGGAGGCGCGCGTCGCTTTCGACCGCGCCATCGCGCTTGCCAATACGGCCGCCGAGGCCGCGCATATCCGCATGCATATCGACCGGCTGATGAAAGAAGGCGCCAAGCAAACGGCGCATTGATCCGACGCCTTCGCCTGGTTCAACGGTCTGACCTTTGCTTAGACCATGCCGGGGTGGCGATTTTTCCTTGAAGCGAGTAATGCCACGCCATGACAGCGCCTGGTGTGCCGACCGGCAGGGGCGGGTATGGCGCAAGGCTTGGCCCGACGCCATATGAGCGACGGGATCTGAAAGGGATGAAAATGACGATTGCGAAGGAAACGGCCGGGCTTCTGGCGAAACTGGGCGTTGCCGAAGGCGCGCTCACGGGCGGCGACCTCATCGTCCGCAGCCCGGTGACCGGCGAGCAGATCGCCGCGCTGAAGACCATCTCGCCGGCCGATGCGACGACGACCATCGACAATGCCTACAAAGCTTTCCTGGCGTGGCGGCAGGTACCAGCTCCCAAGCGTGGAGAACTGGTGCGGCTGCTCGGCGAGGAATTGCGCACACACAAGACCGAGCTTGGCCGGTTGGTATCGATCGAAGTCGGCAAGATCCCATCCGAGGGTCTTGGCGAAGTGCAGGAGATGATCGATATCTGCGATTTCGCCGTCGGTCTTTCCCGGCAACTGTACGGCCTGACCATCGCCACCGAGCGTCCCGGCCATCGCATGATGGAAACCTGGCATCCGCTCGGCGTCGTCGGGGTCATCTCGGCCTTCAACTTTCCGGTGGCGGTATGGTCGTGGAACGCAGCACTTGCGCTGGTCTGCGGCGACGCGGTGGTGTGGAAGCCGTCCGAGAAGACACCGCTGACGGCGCTCGCCTGCGAAGCGATCTTCAAGCGTGCAGCAGAACGTTTCGGCGATGCGCCGAAGGGACTGGCGCCGGTTCTGATCGGCGACCGCGCCGTCGGCGAGATCCTGGTCGATCATCCCAAGGTGCCGCTGGTCTCGGCCACCGGCTCGACGCGCATGGGCAGGGACGTCGGACCACGGCTGGCGAAGCGCTTTGCCCGTGCCGTGCTGGAGCTCGGCGGCAACAATGCCGGCATCGTCTGCCCGACGGCCGATCTCGACATGGCGCTCCGCGCCATCGCCTTCGGCGCCATGGGCACGGCCGGTCAGCGGTGCACGACGCTCAGGCGCCTGTTCGTGCATGAGAGCGTCTACGACCAGCTCGTTCCTCGCCTGAAGAAGGCTTATGAAAGCGTCTCGGTCGGCAATCCGCTGGAGACAAGCGCTCTGGTCGGCCCGCTGATCGACAAGGCTGCCTACGAGAATATGCAGAAGGCGCTGGAGGAGGCGGCTTCGCATGGCGGTAAGATAACCGGCGGAATGCGGGTCGAGAACGGCCATCCCGAGGCCTACTATGTGCGTCCGGCGCTGGTCGAAATGCCGCGGCAGGTTTCGCCAGTAACGGACGAGACCTTCGCGCCCATCCTCTACGTGATGAAATATTCGGACTTCGACGCCGTGCTAGAAGAACACAATGCGGTGGGAGCGGGGCTGTCATCGTCGATCTTTACCCGCGACCTGCAGGAATCCGAGCGCTTTCTTGGCGTCGACGGATCGGACTGCGGCATCGCCAACGTCAATATAGGCACGTCAGGGGCCGAGATCGGCGGCGCCTTCGGTGGCGAGAAGGAAACCGGCGGCGGCCGCGAGAGCGGCTCCGATGCCTGGAAGGCCTATATGCGGCGCGCTACCAATACGGTGAATTATTCCAAGGCGCTGCCGCTTGCGCAGGGCGTGTCGTTCGATATCGATTGAAATGCCAGACCTTCGTCGCGGCGGCTCCAACGCCGCCACGACGGCGTTCGGCTCGCGGTTCAGCTGGCGTCGGGAGTTACAACACAACTGTCGAAGGCTGCATCGATGATGGCGAGCTTGACCGCCTGGGCGGTCATGTATTCCTGATAGAACTCGCTCGACACCCACATGACCGAATGACCGCGCTGGCCCAGCCAGCCAATGCTGCCAAGTTCCTCGGCAGCGCGCAATTTGCGTGACAGGTGGGTCCGGGAAAGCTTGAGCCAGTTCGCGAAATCCCCGATTGAGACGACACCAGTCGGAATTCGGTCCAGGTCGGCATGATCGGGATCGATGCCGGACATCAGCCAATCCATGACAATGCCGCCATTGTCGAGCCAGGTGAACAAGGAAAAGGTCTGTCTCGGCTCCCGCACGGCATGCGACGAAAGCAGGCCGTCAGCCACCAGCGGCTGCAGTTTGGCGAGCACGTCCGGTTGTGCGACGAATGCTGCCAGTCGAGATCCACCGTCCAGGCTGTCCAGCGTTTTCAGATGAGCCATGACCCAGCCGGCAACCGTCTCCAGAGTGCCCGCGATCGGCTCAAAGGGACGGATGCGCCCGTATTTAATCGGCAGATGCCGGATGAAACCGTAATGCAGCATCTCCTTCAGGAAGGCATCGGCGGTGTTGCGGCTGGCCACCGAATGCCGGCGGATGCCGTCCATGAACCGTGCGGACGTAAGTCCCTTGCGATGGTCGTCCGGCTCTCGATCGAAATACAAGGCAAGGCCGATATGGGCCATCAGCCAGCGTTGCTGCGTGGCGAACACCGAAGCCAGCCGCGGGGTTGCTTCATAGGTCTGGAGCAGCGTCCGCGACTGAGCCTGGACGTGCCGACGCAATGCCGGATGGCTGGCAATGTCTTCAGAAACCAGCGCCATCCCCGCCGAGCCCAACCAAATTTGCAACTGGAAATACCGGTCACAATTTCAGCCTTCGCGGACCGTGTCCAGAGCCGGCTCACCAGGATACGAGCTGAATCTCGCCGGCTAGCAATTACGCGAGTTGGTCGCCGAGGATGCGATCTCGCGAGGCGCTGATCTTGCCGCGCGAGACTAACCTGCTTGAACCCATAATGGTGGCTTCGCCTGGCCAGCCCGCATTCCCCGACGGCGAGGCGGAACCAACACCGGTTTTGCTCGTTGAAGAACGCCGATTGGACTGAGACAGTGAGGAACTACAAAATGGAGAATGGGCTTTTCGCCACGCCGCCTGCAGCGTTCCGAAAAACAGAGTCGGTTTGGCTACGGGCGCTCAAGTGGCTGTTAAGCCGGGTGCGCAGCGCCTCCGACAGCTCCGGAACCATGTTGAAGCCAATCCTTGCTGGACCGGAGGATGATGGCGGGTCCACTCCGCCTCGACGCGTTTGAGCCGATCCCGACGCGTTTGAGCCGACCGCGCTGCGATTTTGACTCCAAAAATAGCCGCTCACATATTTTTTCTTTTTATGGCCGCCGCCGCAACCGACGCCCATAGCCGCTTCGAAGGCCGGCCACGGCGGCGTGTCGGCCTGATGCAGCAGGCGGGAACCATCGGGCATGCTTGGCTATTAGATACAGGCGGCTGCTGGTCTGCCGAGCCAGGAGCCATTGCTTATGATCATCGATCCCCCACCGAAAAGCGCCATCCCGGCATCAGTTCCGTCGGTCGATCCAAAAGCCGCCCCGACGCCTCGCAATGCCGAAGCGGAGGTCTTTTATATCGAAGCGATCCGCGAGCTTGTCGCGACCGGCATCCCCTTTCTCGTCGCCGGCACCTATGCCGTAAGCGCCTATACCGGGATCACCCGCCCGACCAAGGATCTGGACATTTTCTGCAAGGCCGGCGACTGCGCGCGCATCCTCGCCCATTTCAAGCAGATCGGCTACGCCGTCGTGGTCGAGGACGACCGGTGGCTGGGCAAAGTGTTCAAGGGCACGCATTTTTTCGACGTCATCTTCACCTCGATGAACGGCACAATGCCAGTCGACGACCAGTGGCTGGAGCATGCTCGCCAGGCCGAATTGCTGGGCAGCCAGGTGCGGATCATCGGCCCAACCGAGCTTATCTGGTCCAAATGCTTCATCCAGGACCGCGGCCGCCACGATGGGGCCGACGTCGCGCATACCATCCTCAAGGCGCACGACCAGATCGACTGGCAAAGGCTGCTTTCCTACATGGAAGTCCATTGGGAAGTTCTGCTGATGCATCTCTTGAACTTCCGATGGATCTATCCGACGGAGCGCGACCGGGTGCCCGCGTGGCTGCTCGACGAACTGCTTGACCGGCTGGCCAAGCAGCGCGAATTGCCGCCTTCCCGGATGCGGATCTGCCGCGGGCGCATGCTTTCACGAACCGACTATGAGATCGACGTCAAGCAATGGGGCTTTGCCGACGTTGGCGGTGAAGGAGAATATAGCGATGGCTGACGGGCTCGAATCTGCTTCGGCAAAGGCGGAAAATGGCGGCACTCTCAAGGTCGCCGCCATCGGCGATCTGCATGTCGGCAAGGAGGACCAGGCCTCGTACCGCGACCTTTTCGGCGAGATGTCGCGTGAAGCCCAGGTTCTCGTGCTGACGGGCGACCTTACCAATCTCGGCAAGCCTAGGGAGGCCGAAATCCTTGCCGAGGAACTGCGTGCCTGCACGATCCCGGTCGTCGCCGTGCTTGGCAACCACGACTATGAGTCGGGCGCCGTCGAGCAGGTTACCGATATTCTGCGCCAGGCGGGCGTTCACCTCCTCGATGGCGAGGCGACGGAGATTCACGAGGTCGGGTTCGTGGGGGTCAAGGGTTTCGTTGGCGGTTTCGGGTCGCGCATGCTCGGCTCCTTCGGCGAACCGGCCATCAAGTCGATGGTGGCGGAAAGCGTGAACGAAGCGATGCGGCTTGAAAACGCGATGCGGCAGGTCCGCGCCAAACGCACGCTTGTCGTTCTGCACTACGCGCCTGTCGTCGAGACGGTCGAAGGCGAGCCGCTGGAGATCTTCCCGTTTCTCGGTTCGTCACGTCTGGCCGAGACGATAGACCGGTTCCAGGTCAGCGCGGTTGTGCATGGTCATGCGCATCGCGGCGCTTACGAGGGCCGCACGCCGGGCGGGGCGTCGGTCTATAACGTTGCCATGCATGTCGCCAAGCCGACCGGCCGCCCCTACGCCATGCTCGAAATCTGACAGGCGGCGCCACTGGCGCAGGCAATCGCAGTACACTGCAGAACGATCACGGCAATTGCCGGTTAAAAGCCGTCCGCTTCGGTGGAATGTCGTTTTCATCCGGGTTGGGAACGGGGTCCTCGTCGGGGAGCCTGTCGGGGTCCGGCTCACGCACGGGCTTGGGATCGGGAATGGGAGGCGGTGGCACCGGCGTCGGTGTCGGCTCGGGTGTGGGAATAGTGGCCATCGTAATCATCTCCTCTTGGCGCAGAACAACGCAACAGGTCGGCAGGTTCCCGGCTTGCCCGTTTTTGGAAAACCACACCGTCGCACTTGCCGGTCAGCCCATTTCGGGATTCGGCTGGCTGCCACCCGACTTGCTTGACCGCAGCAGCAGCGCCAGCGGAACCAGCAGGGCGGTTGCCACCGCGCAGTAGCGGAAGACATCGATATAGGCGAGCAGCGTGGCCTGGCGGGCGATCAACTGACCAAGCCAGCCGATCGCCTGCTGCTTCGCCTCGACCATCGGCGAACCCTGGGCGACGAAATGCTCAGTCGCCTGCCGAAGCGCCTGCTGATAGGCGGGCGACGATTGCACGGTGTGGCCGACCAGATTCGATTGATGGATCTGGGAGCTTTGCGCAATGACGGTGTTGGACAGCGAGACGCCGATGCTGCCGCCGATATTGCGTGCAACGTTGATCAGCGCCGATGCCTGGTTGGTCTTCTGCGGGGGCAGACCGACATAGGCTGCGGTCGAAATGGGAATGAACAGGAACGGCAGCCCGACCATCAGGAAAACACGGGCAAAGGCAAAGAAGCGGAAGCTGGCGTCCGGAGTAAGCGAGGTCATATGCCAAAGTGCCACTGCGACCACCGACATGCCCATCATGATCAGATATTTGGGCTGCACGATGCTGCCTACAAATCCGGACACCGGCATCAAGATCAGCATGGCGATGCCGCCCGGCATCATCGAAAGGCCCGAGAGCGTCGCGGTGTAGGCAAATGTCGTCTGCTGCAGCTGCGGCACGATCTGGGTGGTGCTGAACAGGATAGCACCGACTGCCATCATGACCAGGAACGCCGTGCCGAACTGGCGCGTGAACAATAGGCGCATGTCGACGACCGGATCGCTGCGACTGATTTCCCATGGAATAAGCAGCAGGAACGCGATCGCGGAAATCACTGCGAAAGTGGTGATGAAATTCGAGGCGAACCAATCGTAGCGCTGGCCCCGGTCGAGAAAGATCTCCATGCACCCCAAGGCTATCACCACCAGGACGAAACCGACCCCATCGATCTTAAGGCCGCCTTTCAGCCGTTCCTTGCGTTCGCGTTCGAGTACCTCCGGTTCGACCAACAACCACTGCACCAGCGCCAGCGACAGGATGCCGAACGGCACGTTGATGAAGAAGATCCAGTGCCAGGAGAAATGGTCCGTCAGCCAGCCGCCGATCGTCGGCCCGACCGTCGGCGCGACGATGACCGCAATGCCGTAAAGCGCGAAGGCCTGCGAGCGCTTTTCTGGCGGGAAGGTATCGGCAAGGATCGATTGCTCGCTTGGCGCCATGCCGCCGCCGCCGAGTCCCTGAAGGACCCTGAACAGGATGAGCAGTTCCAGGTTGGGCGCCAGTCCGCACAGCAGCGACGCGACGGTGAAGGTCGCAACGCAGAGCATGTAGTAGCGCTTGCGGCCGATGACGTTTGCCAGCCAGCCGCTGACCGGGATGATCACCGAGTTGGCAACGAGATAGGTGGTAATCACCCAGGTGCTTTCGTCCATTCCGGCCGCCAGGCTGCCGGCGATATTGCGCAGGGCGACATTGGCGATCGAGGTGTCCAGCACCAGCATGAAAGTGGCGATGGAGACAACGACGGCGATAAGCCAGGGATTGTGCGTCCCGGCGGCGGATCGGCTTTCGCCCTGATTTCTGGCGGTTTCGCCGTTCATCGCACCTTGACCGTCGGCACCACCGACAGACCTGGACCGAGAAGCACATCCGGCGGCTTGTCGAAGACGATCTTGACCGGCACGCGCTGCACCACCTTGACGTAATTGCCGGTGGCATTTTCAGCCGGCAGGAGGCTGAAGGCGGTGCCGCTGCCGGCCTGGATGCTGTCGACGCGGCCATGGAAGGACTTGTCCGGGTAAGCGTCGATGTCGATGTCGACCGGCTGTCCCTGCCGCATCAGATCGAGCTGCGTCTCCTTGAAGTTGGCCTTCACCCAGACCTCGTCGGGAACGAACATCATCAATACCTGGCCGGGTTGGGCGTAGGTGCCGTTCGCGGCGGAAATGCTCGTTGCGCGCCCGGCTGCGGGTGCTGTGATAGTCGTGCGCGACAGCGTCGTGCGGGCTTGCTCCTGGCTGGCCTTGGCCTGCTTGAGCTGCGCCTCGGCGCTCCTGGCCTGTGCCTGCAAGACCGAAACCTGGCTTTTTGCCGAGGCGACATTGGCCTCGGCGCTGTCCAGCGCGGCCTGGTCCTGACGCAACGTCGATGCCGCCTGCTGCGCCTGCTGCTGCGTTGCCGTGCCCCTTGCCAGGAGTTCGCGGTTGCGTTGATCCTCGGCCTTGGCGAAATCCAGCGCTGCCTTGGCCTGGGCAACCTGCCTCTGGGCAGCGTTCACCTTTGCGTTTTGAGCCTCGATCTGGGCGGTGACATTGACGATTGCGGCCTCGGCCGCAGCGACGCCGGCATTGGCCTGCTTCAGGTTTGCCTGATAGTCGCTGTCATCGATACGCAGGAGGACATCGCCGGCCTGCACATGCTGATTGTCGGTAACCGCCAGCTCGGTAACGCGACCGGCTATTTGCGCGCCGATCGTCACCGTGCGCGCGTCTATGAAGGCGTCGTCGGTCGATTCGTACTGGCGAGCGTTCAGCCACCAGATCGCGATGCCTGCCGCGCCCAGCAACAGCGCAAGTGCTATCGCTGCGGCCGCATAGGGATGGCGCCTGGGAAAGCCGAGCAGACCGGCCTTTCGCTGCGAGGCATTCCCGTCGGGCTTTTCCTGCCGGGGCTGTGCCGATCGCCCACGAGATTCTCGCACCCGGGCCGGTTGCTCCCGAGTTTCATTTACAGGCTCGACGTCTCGTTCGACGCTTTGAGGCTTCGTGTCCAACGGAATTGCTTTCAAGACTGATATTGCAGCCGCCGAAGCGAACGCAAAGCCAAACGGCAAGCTTCCGCAAAAGTTCCTGTCCGGAATGCGGTAGTCGGGTTAACGGGTCGACATCGAACCCACCGAGCGGTGCCGGCGCGTTCGAACTAGAGCGCCGTTTCACCCGGGTAGGTGATTCATATGCTTCATGTTGCGGCGGTCCGGCCTTGTCAGCGCTCCACGGCGCGATAATTGCTCATAAAGGCGTGGGCAAATTCACCTGTCGACAGGAGCCGACCATGAAACATCAAACACTCGACCAACTGCAAGCCGTCGCGGAAGTTGAGTCCTTCGCGGCGTATCCGGCGATGACTCGAAACCAGCGGATTGAACGTTGGGCGGAACTTCTCGAACAAAATCCGACGCGATGCCTTGGGGCGCTTCCAGGCACCGAATATATGAACAGGGAAGCGCGCGACAGATCGCGTGGTGCTGGAACGCCGCTCACCGTCGCCTTCGAGGATCCGGTTCTGCGTGCCATGGGGCTGAAGGACGATACCTACGGTGAGGCAAAGCGCTTCTTCGAACTGAGCGATCGGCAGTTGCACCAAATCGTTTGCCATTGCCATGTCGGTGCTACGATGCAAGCGCGATGGGCCGCTGCCAGGGTGCGCGGGATAGTCCGCGGCAACAGATTTGTTGCCTGGTTGAAGGGATTGATCGCGCATTGACGCGGTACGAGGGACGGCGGAACACGCGTTCTTTCCGCGCCGTGGAGAGCGCTTCCGAACTTGGAAGGGCACGTGCCACGTCGGGCCGCGCAGATTGTGAAAGTCCTCGACGCTTGGCTGCGCCTAGTCGCGGCCATGCGTCCGTTTTGATGCGAGAATTTGAGTTGGCCCGCCGCAAGTGAGAGCCGTCGTCCGACCGGCGTTCGAGCGCAGTCGAGGCAGGTGCGATCTGGCTAGGATGGACCCGCGACCCTTCGACGTGGCTAACGATCGATTTCTCCGAACACGATGTCGAGCGAGCCGATGATCGCGGCAACATCGGCGATCATATGGCCTCGGGACAGGAAATCCATCGCCTGCAGGTGAGCGAACGAAGGTGCGCGGATCTTGCATCGGTAGGGAACATTGCCTCCGTCCGACACGAGGTAGACGCCGAACTCGCCCTTCGGCGCCTCGACGGCGGCATAGACTTCACCGCTCGGCACGCGAATGCCTTCGGTGTAGAGTTTGAAATGGTGGATCGTCGCTTCCATCGAGCGCTTCATCGTGGCACGCGGCGGCGGCGTGATCTTGTGGTTCGGGATCGCGACCGGTCCCTGGCCTTCGGGTGAGCGCAACTTTTCCAGGCATTGCCGCATGATCCGCACCGACTGGCGCATTTCCTCCATGCGTACGAGATAGCGGTCGTAGCAGTCGCCATGCTTGCCGACCGGAATATCGAAATCCATCTCCGAATAGCATTCGTATGGCTGCGCCTTGCGCAAATCCCAGGATGCCCCCGATCCGCGCACCATCACGCCGGAAAAGCCCCAGGCCCAGGCATCATCGAGGCCGATCACGCCGACATCGACATTGCGCTGCTTGAAGATGCGGTTCTCGGTCAACAGCTCGTCGAGATTGTCGCAGACCTTGAGGAACGGATCGCAGAACTTCCAGATGTCGTCGAGGAGTTCCGGCGGCAGATCCTGATGCACGCCGCCGACCCTGAAATAATTCGCGTGCATGCGGGCGCCGGACGCGCGCTCATAAAAGACCATCAGCTTCTCGCGCTCGGCGAAACCCCAGAGCGGCGGCGTCAGCGCGCCGATGTCCATGGCTTGCGTGGTGACGTTGAGGAGGTGCGATAGCAGCCGGCCAATTTCGCAGAAAAGCACGCGAATGAGCTGTCCGCGTTTCGGAACCGATATTTCGAGGAGCTTCTCGGCGGCGAGACAGAATGCATGCTCCTGGTTCATCGGCGCGACGTAGTCGAGCCGGTCGAAATAGGGCAAGGCCTGCAGGTAGTTCTTGTATTCGATGAGCTTTTCGGTGCCGCGATGCAGCAGGCCGATATGGGGATCGGCGCGTTCCACGATCTCGCCGTCGAGTTCGAGCACCAGCCGCAGGACGCCGTGAGCGGAGGGATGTTGTGGCCCGAAATTGATGGTGAAGTTGCGAACTGCAGCCTCGACCATGACAGTCCTCCGCGATCAGGCGGGCTTTGGTTCCGTGCCGGAGCCGGCTTGTCCGCTTTCAGCCGCTCACGTCGTCGTCTGGATGATCAGCGTCAGCGTGCCGTCGCCGTCGATATTGGCCGCCACGACCTGCGTGGAATTGAGCCCGTTCGCCGCCAGTGCCGATGCCGCCTGCGGCGATGCGTCGATCGAACTTTGCAGGATGCGCAAATCCTCGGCGCTGGTCTGGGTGACGACGGCCTCCGCCTGTGCCTTGATGTCAGGAGGCAGATCCTCCATCGCCACGATTGTCACTGCGGTGAAATTCTGGGCGGAGAAGGCATCGTCCGGTGTAGCCTGGTCGGGAGTGGTCCCTTGGGGCGTGGCTTGCTCCGGCAAGGTTTGCGGCGCCGTCGGCGGCACAGGGGCAAGCTCTGGTCCCACGGATTGCGCATAGACCGGCGAGGCAAGGGCCAGTGCCGAAAGTGTGGCAATTGTCGTCGATAGGCGCATGGCCGTTTCCTTCCGTTTGCTCAGCGGACGATCAATTCGGTGACGACAAAACCATCGTGTCGAAATATGGTTCCGTGACTGAGGTGCTGTCTTGTACTGAGTGCTGTCTGGCCGAAAGCCGTGATTGTCGCGGAGAGCAGGGCGCGAAATCCGGCGTTGCCTGTCTCAGGCAGCGGCGTGGCTGCGATCGGGCTGCGGCCAGCGCTGCAAGGCTTCACGGCCCTGGGCGGTCAGTTCGTAGATCCCGCGATCGGTGCGCGCGAACCAGCGATACACGTTGTGCAGCAGAATCTTAGGTGCGTTCGGCAGGTTGGGCTTCAAGTCACGCGGCCGTTTTGGGCCGTCGGCGAGTGCTGCGGCGCATGCCAGTGCCTGCTGGCGATAAGCGGTCATGATCGGCGCACGTGAGCCGCCGCCGGCGACAGGATCGCCCTGCCGACGCCGATGTTCGTCGATTAGTTTCGAGCGGCGCCGGGGATCCCGACGCGGGGCCAATGCCGTCGGGCTGAGCAGCACCTGAACCTCGCCGTTCGGTCGCACGCCAAGCAGGCCAAAGCCGAGCCGACGGCAGAGATTGCGGTATCTCACGTCACTCTCGCGGCCCTTGCCGCGGGCCGACATGCATGCCGCGAGCCAGACCTCGTCGCTCGCCGCCATACGGTCGACGCCCTGGAGGATGAGCTCGAGATTGAACTTCAGCTTCAGCTCGCAGATGACGACGATCGGTGGAGAGTCGGCACTCAGCGCCAGCAGATCGCAGCCGCCGATCTCGCCCTTGACCATAAATCCCAGGCCTTCGAGGAAGGCCTTGACCGGGCTGTAGAGTGAAGTTTCGAGCATGGGCCTTTGTTGGCTGCGAATCATCCCGCCGATCGGCGGTTCAGCGCGATGATCGCTCTTTGCCGTTGAACAGGAGGTAAACGACGGCCAAACAAATGGTCAGAGCAGTGCCGCGGCCGCTTGCGAATTTGGTATGCTGGTATAATGTGTACCTGAGGTAGCATGCTCCGCGTGGCTGCGCTGGACATCCGGGCGCCCGAGACATCGTCCAGGCATCGTCATTTGAGCGGCGGCTTCCCCGCGTTTTTTAATCCGCCAGCCGGCGGCAATGTGCATACAAGTCAATGAGATGACGATCGGTAGGGCCGTCGTTGGAATTCAGGAGTAACGGACATATGACAACGATTGCGCTGTTTGGTGCAGGCGGCAAAATGGGTTACCGTCTGGCAACCAATTTTCGCGGATCTTCGTATACGATACGCCATGTCGAGGTCAGCGACGCCGGCCGCGAGCGGCTGAAGTCGGGCCTCGGCATCGATGCCGTCAGCGCCGATGAGGCGCTTGATGGCGCCGATGTGGTGATCCTGGCTGTGCCGGACACGCACATCGGCAAGGTTGCGGCGAGTATCGAGAGCAAGCTTGCGTCAGGCACGATGGTCGTCGTGCTCGACGCCGCGGCACCTTTCGCCGGGCATTTGCCGAACCGGCCGGATCTGACCTATTTCGTCACCCACCCCTGCCATCCGCCGATCTTCAACGACGAGACCGACATGGCGGCCAAGAAGGACTATTTCGGCGGCGTCAAGGCCAAGCAGCATATGGTCAGCGCCTTGATGCAGGGACCGGAGGAGGATTTCGCCAAGGGTGAGGCGATCGCAAAGATCATCTGGGCGCCGGTCATGCGCTCCCATCGCGTCACTGTCGATCAGATGGCCCTGCTCGAGCCCGGCCTTTCGGAAACGGTATGCGCTTCGCTGCTCGTCGTCATGAAAGAGGCGGTCGACGAGGTGGTGGCGCGCGGGGTCGACAAGCAGGCGGCGCTCGACTTCCTGCTTGGTCATATGAACGTGCTTGGCGCCGTCATCTTCGGCGAGACCAAAGGCGTGTTCTCCGACGCATGCAACAAGGCGATAGAGTTCGGCAAGCCGGTTCTGATGCGCGACGACTGGAAACGGGTGTTCGAGCCGGAGGAGATTGCCGCGAGCATCCAGCGCATCACTTGAGGGCAGCGACGCGTCTTTCGGAACATGTTACCTGAAATTGTCATTGACTCATTATACCAGTTGCCTTAGCTGTTCGATAGATCGAACCGTCAAGCTTCGCAGCAGGCTCAGGGTTGGATGAGTGGAGGGTAGTGGGAAGCGATCCGTCGAAGTGAAGCCGGCAAAGGCTTGTGAATCTGACGCGACCCGCCACCTACGGCCGGCTAGCGAAATCGAATGCATATAGCCTTGGGACAAGGCGCGGATTTTCAACGGGAGGTATACATGAAACTGACACGCAGAATGACGCTTGCGGCTTTCGCCGGCATGCTGGCGCTTGGCACCGCCGCACCCGCCTATGCGGCGGATTTGATCGCCATCATTACGCCCTCGCATGACAATCCGTTCTTCAAGGCGGAAGCTGTCGGCGCGGAGGCCAAGGCCAAGGAACTCGGCTACGAGGCGTTGGTGCTCGTCCATGACGACGACGCCAACAAGCAGTCCGAATTGATCGATACGGCGATCGGCCGCGGCGCCAAGGCGATCATCCTCGACAATGCCGGCGCCGACGCCACAGTCGCTGCGGTGCAGAAGGCCAAGGACGCAGGCGTTCCTTCCTTCCTGATCGATCGCGAGATCAATGCCACCGGCGTTGCCGTCGCGCAGATCGTCTCCAACAATTATCAGGGCGCCCAGCTCGGCGCGCAGGAATTCGTCAAGCTGATGGGCGAGAAGGGTAATTTCGTCGAGCTCGTCGGCAAGGAATCCGACACCAATGCCGGCATCCGCTCCAAGGGTTACCACGACGTCATCGACGACTATCCGGACCTGAAGATGGTGGCGCAGCAGTCGGCCAACTGGAGCCAGACCGAGGCCTACTCCAAGATGGAATCGATCCTCCAGGCCAATCCGGACATCAAGGGCGTGATCTCCGGCAACGACACGATGGCGATGGGCGCCTACGCGGCACTTGCCGCTGCCGGCCGCAAGGACGTGATCGTCGTCGGCTTCGACGGGTCGAACGACGTGCGCGACTCGATAACCTCCGGCGGCATCAAGGCGACGGTCCTGCAGCCGGCCTTCGCGCAGGCACAGATGGCGGTCGAGCAGGCCAACGACTTCATCAAGAACAAGAAGTCTCCGGCCGAGGAAAAGCAATTGATGGATTGCGTCCTGGTCAATGGCGACAATGCCGCCAAGCTGGAGACGTTCGCGCTGACCAACTGAGCCGGCGTAATATCAAGCGCAAGGGACGAGCTCCGGTTCGTCCCTTGCTTCCATTTCGCCCTTGCTTCCATTTCTCTGGGTGCTCCTGACCGCCATGCCGAACGAGCCGACATGTTCAACACGCTGACCCGGCCGATCCTCGTGTCGTTCCTTGCAGCTATAGTCAGCCTGACCGCCTGCAAGATCCTGCCGACGCCGTCAGCGGAAAATGGCGGCACTGGCTCGGCCTTCAATCCCGACAAGAAGGTCGAGGACATCTGGGCGGCGAAAGCGATACCCTACCTGCAGCAGAAGGCCGGCCCGTTTCCCGAGGTTCATGCTTTGGCGAAGACCGATCCCGCCGCTGCCGGCGCCAAATATGGCAATCCGAAAAAGCAGGCGAATTCGCCATGGACCTTCGCCGTCCGGCTCGGGGGCAAGGTCGTTGCAGCCAATACACAGTCACGCGCGGCGACAATGGACGTCGATGCCGACGGCGACGGCAAGGCGGATGCGCGGGTGCAGATCGGACCCGCCCTGCGCGGTACAGCGCTGCGCGACAGCCTTGACTTCATTCAATTCAACGATTTCACCAATCAGATCGACTTCGCCCAGTTCGGCAAGGCCTTCAACGCCTACGCCGACAAGACCGTGCTTTCCAAGCTGCCGCGCGAGGCACTCGAGGGCCGAAGCGTCAAGATCCTCGGCGCCTATACGCCAGGCAGTGGCCAGGACCTGCCGCTGGTGACGCCGGCGGAGGCAGAGATCGGGCCGAAGCCATGACCGGCGATCAAGACGTCATCCTGAAGCTGGAGGATGTCTCGAAAGTCTATTCCGGCACCGTCGCCGTCAAACGTGCGAATTTCGAGGTGCGCAAGGGTGCGGTCACCGTGCTGGTCGGCGAAAACGGGGCCGGCAAATCGACGCTGATGAAGATCATTGCCGGCGTCGAGCAGCCGACCCTCGGGCGCATTCTGCTGGACGGCGAGGAGGTCTCCTTCTCGTCATCCGGGGACGCGGTAAATCGCGGCATCGGCATGGTGTTCCAGGAGCTCAACCTGTTCGGCAACCTGACCGTCGCCGAAAATATTTTTGCCACCCGCGAGATCACCAACCGCTTCCGCAAAATCGACCGCAAAGAGCAGGAGCGCCGCGCGGCGGAATTTCTTGAACGCCTGGAGGCTGGCATCCGGCCGGACATGCTGGTCGAGGATCTGCGCATCGGCCAGCAGCAGCTGGTCGAGATCGCCAAGGCGGTTTCGCTCGATGCGCGCATCCTGATCATGGACGAGCCGACCTCGGCGCTCAGCGCGGCGGAAGTCGAGATCCTGTTCAAGGTGATTGCCGACCTCAAGGCGGGCGGCGTGGCAATCGTCTACATCTCGCATCGGCTCGAGGAATTGATCCGCATCGGCGACACCATCACGGTGCTGCGCGACGGGCGCATCACCGGCCAGGCGGAGATGAAAGACGTCGACACCCAGTGGATCGTGCGGCAGATGATCGGCTCGGACGCCAAGGACTTCGCCAAGGCCGACGGCCATGTGCCGGGCGAAGAGATATTCCGCGCCGAAGACATTTGCCTACCGCGCGTCACCGGCGGGCTTGCGGTCGACCACGTCTCGCTGTCGCTGCGCGCCGGCGAGATCCTCGGAATCTACGGCCTGATGGGCGCCGGACGCAGTGAGCTGTTCGATTGCATCATGGGCCGCCACGGCCATTCGACCGGCGCGATATTCATTGCCGGCAAAAAGGTGCACGAGCGCGACACGACGCGGCGAATCCGGCGCGGGCTGGCGCTGATCCCCGAAGACCGCCAACGCGAAGGGCTGGTGTCGATCCTCTCCGTCGCCAGCAATCTGACTCTGGCCAGCCTGTCGCGGTTCGTGCGCCTGTTCCACATTCGTGATGCCGCCGAACGACAGGCGGTGACCCAGACGGTGCGCGAACTGGCCATCAAGGTCGCTGATCCGACGCAGGAAGTCTCGTCGCTGTCGGGCGGCAACCAGCAGAAGGTGGTGATCGGCAAGGCGCTGCTCACCGGACCGAAGGTGCTGCTGATGGACGAGCCGAGCCGCGGCATCGACGTCGGCGCCAAGGCCGACGTTTTCCGCACCATGCGCAAGCTGTCGCGCGACGGTCTGGGGATCCTGTTTGCCACCTCCGATCTCGACGAAGTGATGGCGTTGTCCGACCGTATCGCAGTGATGAGCAATGGAAAATTGACCGGTATCTTCGATCGCGCGGAGGCGACTGAGGCCGCGCTCGTCGCTGCCTCGGCCCTCGGCCACGGCCCGGTCCCGCACGGAGAGCAAGGCGCATGACTGACATTCCAGCCAAGGCGTTGGTCAACTCCATTTCGAGCGGCTCGGTCCTGCTGACGCTGATGAAGGCGAGGACGTTCATCGCGCTGATCGCCGTGCTGTTATTCTTCTCGATAGCTGCGCCCAATTTCCTATCGGCCGCCAATCTTATCCTGATGTCGAAGCACGTGGCGTTGAACGCATTCCTCGCAATGGGCATGACCTTCGTCATCATCACCGGCGGCATCGACCTGTCGGTCGGCTCGATCGTCGGCCTGTGCGGCATGGTGGCCGGCTATCTCGTGCTGAACGGCGTCGACCTTCAGGTCGGCTACACCATCTATTTCAACGTCTTCGAGGTCGCGCTGATCACGCTTGCCGTCGGCATATTGATCGGCGCCGTCAACGGCTTGCTGATCACCAGGCTTAACGTTGCGCCGTTCATAGCCACGCTCGGCGTGCTCTATGTCGCACGCGGCCTGGCACTGCTGTCGTCCGACGGGCGCACCTTCCCCAATCTCGTCGGCAAGCCGGAGCTCGGCACCACCGGGTTCGGCTTCCTCGGCGCCGGCCGGCTGCTCGGCTTGCCGGTTTCGATATGGATCTTGGTCGTCGTGGCACTGGGGGCGGCCTATCTCGCCAGATACACTCCGCTCGGCCGCCATATCTTCGCGGTTGGCGGCAATGAGCGGGCGGCGCGCATTTCGGGCGTCCGCGTCAACATGGTGAAGATGTTCGTCTACATGTTTTCCGGGTTCTGCGCGGCGATCGTCGGGCTGATCATCTCGTCCGAACTGATGGCCTCGCATCCGGCGACCGGAGAGAGCTTCGAACTCAACGCCATTGCCGCGGCAGTGCTCGGCGGCACCTCGATGTCGGGCGGACGCGGCACCATCGGCGGCACCATTGTCGGCGCCTTCGTAATCGGCATCCTTTCGGACGGGCTGGTGATGATGGGGGTGAGCTCGTTCTGGCAAATGGTAATCAAGGGCCTCGTCATCATCGTAGCCGTTGTCGTCGACCAAGCCCAGCGCCGGCTGCAGAGCCGTGTCACGCTGATGCAGATGGCAAAGGCCGGCTGACATGGCGGAGCTGCGTGGCGCGCTGATCGGCTGCGGCTTCTTTGCCGTCAACCAGATGCATGCCTGGCGCGACATAGAGAGCGCTTCGATTGCCGTCATCTGCGACCGCGATCCGGACCGGTTAAGGGTGGTCGGCGACCAGTTCGGCATCGCGCGGCGCTATACCGACGCTGCTGCGCTGTTTGCCGGCGAAAGGTTGGATTTCGTCGACATCGCTACCACCGTACCAAGCCACAGAACGCTGGTGGAGATGGCGGCGCAGTATGGCGTTCCGGTAATCTGCCAAAAGCCGTTCGCGCCGTCGCTTGCCGACGCCAAGGCCATGGTGAAAGCCTGCGCCGACGCCGGCGTGGCGTTGATGGTGCATGAGAATTTTCGCTGGCAGTCGCCGATCCAGGCGGTGCGTGCGGTGCTCGACAGCGGCGAAATCGGCACCCCCTTCTTCGGACGGATCTCGTTCCGATCGGCTTATGACGTGTTTTCCGGCCAGCCCTATCTGGCGACCGGAAGGCGCTTCATTATCGAGGATCTAGGCATTCATATCCTCGACATCGCCCGCTTTCTGCTGGGCGACGTCTCGACGGTCACCGCGCGAACGGCGCGCGTCAATCCCGGCATAACCGGCGAGGACGTTGCGACGATGCTGATGGACCACACGGGCGGCGCCACTTCCGTGGTCGACTGCAGCTACGCCAGCAAGCTCGCGACAGAGCCGTTCCCCGAGACGCTGATCGAGATCGACGGCAAGGATGGCACGATCCGGCTGGCGCAGGGCTACCGCCTCACCGTCACCGGCAGGAGCGGGACGGTCGTTAGCGACGTCTCGCCGCCGCTGCTGGCCTGGGCATCGCGGCCGTGGCACAACATCCAGGAAAGCGTCGTCGCCATTCAAAAACATTGGGTCGATTGCCTGACCAACGGAACCGAGCCCGCGACCTCGGGCGCGGACAACCTCAAGACATTAGCGCTGGTCGAGGCAGCGTACGCCGGCGCCGCAAGCCGGGAGCCGGTGCAACTCGACGCCTTGCTGAAATGACAGCCGACGCCTTCCTCCTCTACGGCACACGTGCCGTTGAAGCCGAACCGGTCAGGCTGCAAGCCGGCGCGCTGACGGCGGACTTCGTCAACGGCAATCTGCGCACCATTCGGCATGGCGGCACCGAAGTTCTGCGCGCTATCGCCTACATCGTCAGGGATCGCGACTGGGGCACCTACGAGCCGAGACTGGCCGATCTTGCCATCGAACAAAATGCCGAGGCTTTTTCCGTCAGTTATACGGCAAGTTGCCAAGCACCGGAGGGCAGCCGGCTCGGCTTTCGTGCGACCATCAAGGGCTCCGCCGATGGTAAATTGGTCTTCGACGTGAGCGCTCTTCCCGACAGCGATTTCGAAACCAATCGCTGCGGCTTCTGCATCCTGCATCCGATTGCCGGCTTGGCCGGCAGCCCGGTCACGGTCGAGCATACCGATGGCAGCGTGGTCGCGACCAGGCTTCCAGAGCTGATCGATCCCTGGCAGCCTTTCAAAGACCTGCGGGCGATCACCCATGAGGTCCGGCCGGGCGTCACCGCTGAATGCCGGATGGAAGGCGACGTTTTCGAGATGGAGGACCAGCGCAACTGGTCGGATGCCTCCTACAAGACCTATGTCCGGCCGCTCGCGCTGCCATGGCCATACGTGCTGCCTGCCGGCAAGACCTTCCGCCAGACCATCAGCTTGCGGATGGAGGGTGGCGGGAAAGTGCCGGCTGCCGCGGCAAGCGCCGAACCGATTCGTGTCACGCTCGGCCAAGCCGGACCGGTGCTGCCGGATATCGGCGTGATCATCTACCCGGATGAGGTCGAGGCGGCGCTGGGCAAGCTGTCGGTGCTGTCCGAGCTTGGCCCGCAGCAATTGATGTTCCACTATGACCCGACGCGCGGCCACGAGCTCGATGCCTTGCGATCCTACGCCCGGCTCGCCGCCGCCTATCCGGTCCGGACAACGCTCGAATGTGTCATTGCCGGCGACGGCGATCTCGACGCCGAGCTTTCGGGCGTCACCGACAGGGTGCGGCAGGCCGGGCTCAAGCTTTCGGCCATTGCCGTTTCGCCCTCGGTCGACCGGCAGTCGACGCCACCGGGCAGCGGGGGGCCGCGCGGCCCACCGCTCGAAGGCGTCTATGCCGCGACGCGGCGCGCCTTTCCCGACAGCCGCCTCGGCGGCGGCATGTTCAGCTATTTCACCGAACTCAATCGCAAGCGTGTGCCGGCCGACCCGCTCGATTTCGTCACGCATTGCACCTGCCCGATCGTGCACGCCGCCGACGATCTCAGCGTCATGCAATCGTTGGAGGCGCTGCCTTCCATCACTGCCTCGGTGAGGACGATCTTCGGGGCAAAACCCTATCGGATCGGGCCGTCGACCATTGCCATGCGCCAGAACCCCTATGGCGGGGCGACCAAGGCCAATCCCGACAGTCAGCGCATTGCCATGGCCGACCGCGACCCTCGCCATACCGGGCTGTTCGGAGCCGCATGGACGATCGGCTATGCCGCACGTGTTGGGCCGGCCGGACTCGAAATGCTGACGCTCTGCAGCTTCACCGGACCATTCGGCGTGCTGGCCTCGTCGGGCGAACCTGTCGAAGAAGGTACACCCCGGCCGATTTTCCACGCGGTGAAAGGACTTTGCGATCTGGCCGGCCATGCGCATGTGGCGGCGACAACGACCGATGAGAGGCGGGTGCTGGCACTCGCCGGCCGTTCCCAGACAGGCAAGATCATCGTCTGGTTGGCGAACCTTACCCCGGTCGATGTTCCGGTCGACGTCTCCGGGCTCGGCTCCGATCAGGGTCCTCTCAAGATTTGGGATGGACGACTGTCACGCCAGATTCCGCGCGATACGTCGGGCCGAGACCATCTTGTGATGACACCCTACACAATCGTCCGGATCGGCTGAAGTCATTTGCCGAGGCTCATGGGTAGCCGCACTTGCGTAGCGGTTGCGTGTAGCCGCAGCACTCCGCTGCCGAGTTGTCACCGGATTTGCTTTCGAAACTCGCCCGGTGCCATTCCAGTTGTCTTGGAAAAAAGACGGCTGAACGAGGCGACGTCCTGATAACCCACCCGATAGCAAATTTCTGAAACGCTCAGTTTCGTTTCCTCAAGCATGGACCTTGCCAACTCCAGCCGCCTTTCCTGGATCCATTTTCCCGGCGTTGTCTGGAGTTCGTCGAAAAACCTGCGAGACAGGGTTCGCGAAGACATGCCCAATTCGGTTGCCAGAAATTTCAGATCGATTTCCGACATCTTGTCTTTCGAGAGCTCACGCAACTTGTCCTCGAATGGGCTGGCTCCGTTCGAAATTCCATCGAGGGAAAATTCGTAGGGACTCTGGAATGTGCGCGGCGGCGGGAGAACCAGAAGTTTTCGAATGATCCGCTCTTCCTTCGAGAAGCCCAGATCGATCAGCAAAGCCCTGGCGAGTTCGAGTCCGGAAAACCCGCCTCCGCATGTGTAGAGGCGGTCCTGGCGAATGAGGAGCCGGGAAGCGTCCCATCGCACTTGCGGAAACCGGCGGCTTGCCTCGGCTCTCAGCCACCAGGATATCGTCGCGCGTTTACCGTCCAATAATCCCGAATTGGCGAGCAGATAACACGCGCCGCAATGTGCTGCGATGATTGCGTCCTGCTGCTGCGCGAGCGCGATCAGCGGTTTTGAATGTTCGCTCTCCTCGTCGAGCGAGCGCAGAAGCTGCGGAATCTCGACACCCGGCATGGCAACAAGAATCAGGACATCCATTTTCCGCGATGGTTGAGCTTTTGTCGGGAAGGAAATTCCGGTGCTTGATGCCGACGGCGCGCTCCTTGAAACGAACTCACAGGAGAGAACCTGCGAACGGCAGACATCATTCACAAGCTGAAACATTTCCACGAGCGTCGAGACGACGGCCGAATAGAAATTCGACGGCAGCCAGATCACAACGTGGAGGCTCCTGACAGCCATTGCGGTACTCCAGTGCCGGTCTCGGATGGCAAGCCTAGCATAGTCCTTGCAAGAATTGCCAATTCCAGAACAAGCGCGCGGGCTCCAGGAGGGCCTATGCGGGCTTGCTGATGAAAGCGGGGCCGCGGAAATCCATGGCCGGGAAGATGCAAATGCTGAAATCGTTGAATGAAAACACGCGGCAAATACATCGGATTCAGAGGGCAACAGAAAACTGCGTCGGTCCGGGCTCAGGCTGATCTGTGGTCAGTCAGTAGGCCGAGAGCAGGTGCAGGCCGCTACGCCGGTCCGGACCTTGCTCTTGGTTTTCAGCTGCCGGAGTTCATCACGTAAAGCGCACGCGAGCGTTCGAGGTGCTTGATCATCGCCTTCTCGGCGCCATCCGCATCCTTGGCTTCGATGCGTCCGATGATCTCTTCGTGCTCGGTCAGCGTGAACTTTTCCTTGCCGGTCCAGATCAGCATTTCGGTGTGGTATTCCTTTAGCCAGCCAAGCATTGCCTCGCTGACGGCGACATAGATGGGGTTGCCGGATATTGCCGAGATCTGGGTGTGGAATTTCATGTCGGCGGATATGAAGGCTTCCGAGTCGCCACGATGGCTGCGCTGCTCTGCAACCGTTGCGCGCAACCGCTGCACGTCCTCGGCGGTTGCCTTCTCCGCGGCTTCCCTGACCATGCCGCGCTCGAAGAAGATACGCGCGTTTTTGAGGTGCTCCAGCGTGTCCTTCGACGACGACAGGATGATCTTGGCGGCGCCGTCGACCTGTTTGATGATCGACTTGGCGGTCAGCTGCAGCACTTTCGCCCGCTCGCCATGCGAGATCGCGACGAGGCCCATATTGCTCAACGCCTGCATTGCCTCGCGGATCGCCGGCCTGCCGACCTCGAAGCGCTCCATCAACTCGCGCTCCGATGGCATGTCGTCACCCGGCAGCAATTCGCCGCTGGTGATCAGGCGCTTCAGTCTCAAGAATACTTCGTCGGAAAGCTTGCGCCGGACGATCGGCTCCGAACGGTTCATCGTCGCGAATCACTCCTTTGACCGGCCCCTATCTAGCATTTTCGGCGCGAATTCCGGAACGCCTGCTGCCGGCTCGTCCGGCTCTGCCCAGCCGGATAGGGCTTGCAAAGCTTATGTACTCATTATACCAGATTTCAGGGGCCAAGGAACCTTTTTCGAACCACCCCGGCAGGCCGCGCGAATATGATTGTTCTCACCTATCGCATCGAAACGCCCGGCAATATCGAGGCGCTGGCGGCCAAGATCGCAAGCGACCAGTCGACCGGAACCTTCGTCGCGCTGGCCGGCGAGACCGAAGAGCTCAAGGCCAGGGTCGCGGCGCGAGTCCTGGCGATACGGCATCTGCCCGATGCGGATCGGCCGTCTCTTCCCGAAACCGGTCCCGAAGCGCGCAATGGCCCGGTCAAGCGCGCCGACGTCGACATCGCGTTTCCGCTAGACGCCATCGGCACCGACTTGTCGGCGTTGATGACCATCGCCATCGGCGGCACATTTTCGATCAAGGGCCTGTCCGGTATCCGGATCGTCGACATGAGGCTACCCGAGGAGTACCGGGGCGCGCATCCGGGCCCGCAATTCGGCGTCACGGGCAGCCGCAGGCTGACCGGTGTCGCGGATCGTCCGATCATCGGGACCATCGTCAAGCCGGCGCTGGGGCTCCGCCCGCCCGAGACGGCCGCAATGGTGCAAGAGCTGATTGCAGCCGGCGTCGATTTCATCAAGGACGACGAGAAGCTGATGAGCCCGGCCTATTCACCGCTGTCGGAGCGGGTGAGGGCAATCATGCCGCTGATCCTCGACCGCGAGCAGAAGACCGGCAAGAAGGTCATGTATGCCTTCGGCATCTCACATGCCGATCCCGACCAGATGATGCGAAACCACGACCTGGTGGCAAAGGCCGGCGGCAATTGCGCCGTGGTCAACATCAATTCGATCGGTTTCGGCGGCATGGCTTACCTTCGAAAACGCTCCAGCCTTGTGCTCCATGCCCACCGCAATGGCTGGGACATTCTCACCCGTCATCCCGGTCTTGGCATGGATTTCAAGGTCTGGCAGCAGTTCTGGCGCCTGCTTGGCGTCGACCAGTTCCAGATCAACGGCATCGCCTCGAAATACTGGGAACCCGACTGGTCCTTCGTCGAATCCTTCAAGGCGGTGGCCACGCCGATCTTTTCGCCGGCCGATTGCGCATTGCCGGTCGCCGGTTCCGGCCAGTGGGGAGGGCAGGCGCCTGAAACGTTCCAGCGAACCGGCCGGACGGTGGATCTTCTCTATCTGTGCGGCGGTGGCATCGTCAGCCACCCGGACGGGCCGGGCGCCGGCGTGCGCGCCGTGCAGCAGGCCTGGCAGGCGGCGGTCCAGGACATTCCGTTGTCGGATTATGCCTTGAGCCATGTCGAGCTGGCGCGGTCGATCGAGAAGTTCGGCGACGGCAAGGCGGCCTGACGCCATGCAGAACCTGCTTCTGAGTTATTATGGCGACGACCTGACCGGCTCGACCGACGTGATGGAGGCGCTCGAGCTCGGCGGCGTGCCGACCGTGCTGTTCATGCGCCAGCCGGACGAGGCGCTGCTTTCGCAGTTTGCGCATTGCCGCGCCGTCGGGCTGGCCGGCACCAGCCGCAGCGAGACGCCGCAGTGGATGGACACGCATCTGCGAGATGCCTTCGCCTGGCTGAAGACCCTTAACGCCGAGATCTGCCACTACAAGGTCTGCTCGACCTTCGATTCCAGCCCGGCGATCGGCAGCATCGGCCGGGCGATCGAGATCGGCTGCTCGGTTTTCCGGCAAGACGGCGTGCCGCTGGTGGTCGGCGCGCCGCAGCTGAAGCGCTACACCGCCTTCGGCCATCTGTTCGCGGCCTATCGCGAAAAATATTTCCGCATCGACCGCCATCCTGTGATGAGCCGCCATCCGATCACGCCGATGGACGAATCCGACCTGCTGATCCATCTGTCGCGCCAGACAGACCTCAGCTCGGGCCTGATCGACCTGGCAACGCTGCAGTCTGCGTCACGGTCGGAAGCATTCGACCGGCTTGTGGAGGATGGCACAGGGATCGTGCTTGTCGATGTCGACAGCCTGGAAACCCAAGCGCTTGCCGGCAAGGAGATTTGGCGCGCTCGCAAGCCGGGCAGTTATTTCGTCGTCGGCTCTTCGGGCATCGAATATGCCTTGCTGGTCGAATGGGCATCGAACCGAATCGTGGATGCCAAACCCGCCTTTTCGCCGCCGGGCGCTGCCGACAGGATCGCCGTGGTCTCGGGGAGCTGCTCGCCGACGACGGAACGACAGATCCGGCATGCCCTGGCCGAAGGCTTCGACGGGATCGAGCTCGACCCGGTCGAACTGGTTTCCGAGGCTTCGAACGACGCTATTGCGCGCGCGGTCGCAACCGGCCGCTCCAGCCTACGGGCCGGGCGGAGCATCATCCTCTACACCGCGCTCGGACCTGCGGCCGACCGCGGTGCTGAAATCGATCTCAGGGAAGGCGCCCGCCATAAGCTCGGGCGCGGCCTTGGCGAGCTTCTCCGCGAACTGACGCTTCAAGAGAAGCTGCCGCGCGTGGTCATCGCCGGCGGCGACACGTCGAGCCATGCACTCGGCCAGATGGGCGTCGACGCGCTGACGGTGCGAATGCCGCTGCCGGCATCGCCGGGCTCGCCGCTTTGTGTGGCGCATTCGCGCATAAAGGCGATCGACGGGCTGGAAATTGCCCTCAAGGGCGGGCAGGTCGGAACCGACCGCTATTTCTCCACTATTCGCGATGGAGACGGGTCGGCGGTTGAGAGCGGGGAACATCAGTTCGAATCAGTGATGCTCGATCGAGATCCAGAAACCCCAGACGTTTAGGTCGGCGGCAATGCCACTCATCCCGCTATCTTGTTCGGCCCATTGCCCTGCTTGGATGATACTGACGGGCATAGGCGACACAGGCGTCCACCGTGCTGACACAGAGCGCATCGCGGTTGTTCGGCAGGTTGTTGTCGCCGGCGTAGGCAACCTCGGCAACACGACCGTCAACCATTCGAATTTGCGTGTTGCAATAGCCGCCGGGGGCGACGTTAACGGAACCTCCGAGCGCAGGGACCGGGCCAATGGCCACGGTCGGAACCACAATGTTGAGATTGCCGCGTTGAACGACCCGCTGATAGGTCCAGATCTGGCCGGATTTGCCGACATCGGCAGTGGCGGTCGGAAAGCCGGCGCACATTCGAACGTCCGCCTCGCTAAGGCCAACCATCTCCTTGCGGGCTGCCGCCGCCGTGGCGTCTTCCCTCGCGGTGCTCGACGTGTCGTCTGGCATGACGCAGGATGACAGGATGGCGGCGCCTGCCGATAGAAGGAGAAGGGCAAGCTTTCGGGTGTGGAAAGATGTCATACCAACTTCGGATTGCACGGGAGCCCCGAATGCCAACCTAGGAAGTGAGCCAATCGAGTCAACCGGCAGAAAATTCACGAAGTCGTTTGGTACGTCATTCCGCCGCGCGCATCCGCTGCAAGAGGTTGAGGCTGCCGCCGTGACCCTCGCGCCCTATCTTCCGCCTGGGCATCGGATTTCCCAAACCGATCCCTTCTTGTCAGACGTACTGGCGCACGGTGCTGTGACTTTGGTTCGGCCGACGGTGTGCTAGTTTCCAGCCAATTGCTCCGGAGACGTCATGCCTATCAAGCTGCAAGAAATCGCCCTCGCTCTTCTGCTGTTGGTTGCCGGAACTGGGGTCGGTCATGCGGAGACGGCCCAGCGGCCGCCGCCCACAGGCGGGGTTCTCTCGCTCCTGCCACCGCCGCAGACTTCCGATCATTCGATCGTCATTGCCGGACGGACGCTCGATTACGACGCCAGGGCCGGCACGCTGTCATTACCGTCCGGCAAAGGCGATATCACCGCCGAGATTTTCTATGTCGCCTATGCTCTGCACGCCGGGAAAGAAACGGGACCGGATCCGCGTCGCCCGATCACCTTCGTTTTCAATGGCGGTCCGGGAGCAGCTTCCGCCTATCTTCATTTGGGCGCGCTCGGTCCGCGGGTTCTGGCGACAGCGGCCGATGGAAGTTTCCTGCCGCCGCCGCAGAGGCTGTTCGACAACCCCGACACTTGGCTCGACATGACCGACCTGGTCTTTGTGGACCCTGTCGGAACCGGTTACAGCCGTGAAGCGCCCGGCACGGAAGCACACAGCTTCTGGGGCGTCAGCCAGGACGCCGCGTCGATAGGCGCGTTTATCCGGCTCTATCTGGCGCAGACCAGCCGTACGGCATCGCCTGTCTTCCTGGCTGGTGAAAGCTATGGCGGCTTTCGAGCAGCATTGCTCGCCAGGAAGCTTCAGGAAGACATCGGCATCAGCCCGAGCGGCGTCGTGCTGATTTCGCCGGCGCTCGAATTCACGCTGGTGCGTCCGGACGAGTTCCAGCCGCTCCACTGGGCGCTGGAACTGCCGTCGCTGGCGGCAGTTCGCCTGCACAGCGAAGGCGTTTCCGGCCCGGCCCTGCAGGCGCGGCTGGCGGAAGTCGAACGCTATGCGCTCGGCGAATATCTGGCCGCGCTAGCCGGTGGGCTGGAGCAGGGTGGACGCCTGGCGAGCCAGCGTGTCGCCGCAATCACCGGTCTGCCGCTCGATCTCGTCCAGCGGCACTTTGCACGCATTCCCATAGGGCTGTTCGCCAAGGAGTTTGCACGGGCAAAGGGCAATGTTCTCAGCGCCTATGACGGCAACATCGCAACGGCGGACGTAGCGCCAGAGAGCCTGGGAGTCGAGGGTCCCGATCCGGTGCTCGACCGAAGCGTGCCGGCGCTTACCTCCGCTTTCGTCGGATATGTGCGTGATGAATTGAACTTCCGTACGGATATTAGCTATCGGCTTCTCAACCGCGAAGTCAGCGGCAATTGGGATTATGGAACGAGCCCGACGCGTCAGGGCTATGCGGGTGTCATGGACGACCTTCAGCAGGCGCGCACGCTGAACCCCAGCCTCGGCGTGCTGATCGTCAACGGCTACAGCGACCTGGTGACGCCGTACATGGGCTCGCGCTACCTGCTTGGTCAAATTCCTTCGCTTGCCGGCGCAAAGCCCATTCGCAGCGAGGTGCTGGAAGGCGGGCACATGATGTATCTGAGGCCGGACGGGCGGGCGGCGCTGAAGCAGGCTGCGTCCGAGCTTTACCGAACGACCCAATGAGACGATTTGCGCAAAAAAGCGTCGGATGCGCTGTTCGCCCTCTCATCAGGCCCTAGTTCCATCGCGATTGATCGGTTACACACCTAGGATGGCGTCTTTTAGCGACGTTCGACAGCGGATTAGCCGGCTCTCCAGAATCGCGCCACTGGCGCGGCGTGCTGCCGAGCGGGCCATTCGGAATACCAGGCCACACAGGCTGACAAGCCTCGTCGACCGCTGGAATGCGCTGTCGCTGGCCACGCAGTTCCTGCTCGCGGGTGGTCTATTCTCCCTGTCGGCCATGGTGGTGGTGGGGATTTCAGTCACGAACCATATAGAAACCGTGGTCACGCAGAATTCGGCTTCCGCTACGGCTCTTTACGTGGACAGCGTTATTGCACCGCTGCTTCCGGATATGCGCAAGAGCGAAGTCCTCGACGAGAGCGTAGCCCATGCGCTCGATGAAACGCTGGGACAAGGGGCACTCGGCACAAGGCTCGAATCCTTCAAGCTCTGGCGTCGCGACGGAACCATCCTGTATTCGACCGACAAGACATTGATCGGCAAGCGCTTTGAACCCAGCGACAATCTCCGGGCGGCATTCGCCGGCCAAATGGTTTCGGAATTCGACAGGCTCGACGATCCGGACAGCGAGGCCGAAAGAGCCAGCGGCTTGCATCTCCTCGAGATCTACAATCCGGTGCTGCAGCCATGGTCGGGGGAAGTGGTGGCCGTTTCGGAATTCTACGAAGTCGCCACTGATTTTGAAAGAAACCTGCATCAGGCACTCATTCGAACCTGGCTGGACGTTGCCGCGGTCACAGCGGCCTTCTTTCTCGGGCTGTCGGCAATCGTGTTCCGTGGCAGCCGCACGATCAGTTCGCAGAGCCGCTCGTTGAAGCAGCGCATTGCCGAGCTTTCCGATCTGCTCGCTCAAAACAGATTTTTGAGGCTGCGGGTGCAGCGCGCTTCGCAGCGTGCCACCGCACTCAACGAACGCTATCTCAGGCGCATCGGCGCGGACTTGCACGATGGCCCCGCGCAACTGGTTGCTCTCGCGGCGCTGGGGATCGATAGCCCGGTCATTGCCGATCCTGCTACGTCGCAATCGAGGCGTGCGCAGGAATTGCGGGCCATCAAAGCACATTTGGACGATGCCATGCGCGAGATCAGGAGCATCAGCAAGGGCCTTGTCCTGCCGCATATAGAGCATGCCGAACTGGGTGAAATTCTCCAGATTGCCGTACAGGCGCACGAAGAACGAACCGGCGTCAAAGTAAGATTATCGATGACCGGCGGCCATACACCGCTGTCGCCGGCGGCCAGGATCTGTATCTTCCGCTTCGTCCAGGAGACGCTGAACAATGGATTCCGTCATGCCGGAGGTGAAGGTCAGTCGGTCGAGAAACATTTCGACGGCGAACGCGTTTGTATCGAAGTGTCCGACGCCGGCCCCGGCTTTGATCCACAAATCGTGCGTCCCGAGGGGCTGGGGCTCGTTGGGCTGCGCGAGCGGGTGGAAAGCCTCGGGGGCCAGTTTACCGTGACGTCCTCACAAAGTGGCACGATCGTGAAAATGGCTCTCAACATCGTTGAAATGGGGCAGACATGACAGCAGCCATCAGGCTCGCCATCGTTGACGACCACCCGCTGTTCAGGGAAGGCGTTGTGCGCACGCTCGATCAGATCGGCGGGTTCGAGATCGTCGGCGAAGGAAGCAGCAGGGATGATGCCTTGCGGATAGTCAAAGACCGGCGGCCCGACATTCTGCTGATGGACATCTCGGTGCCCGGAGGCGGCCTCAGCGTGATCGGACCGGCCCTGGAGAGCCATCCGGCACTGAAAATCGTGATGCTGACCGTTTCGGAAGAAAACCAGCACGTGATGACCGCATTGCAGAGCGGGGCAAGGGGCTATGTTCTGAAGGGGGTCGGATCGAGGACGTTGGCTACGATCCTGCGCACGGTAGCGTCGGGCGAACGATATGTCTGTCCACAATTGTCGGCACGCCTGTTGGCCGATCTGTCGGCTCAATCAAATGAGCCGGCGAAAGCCGACGGACTTGCCGAACTCACCAGCCGCGAAAGGGAGATCCTGACGCTGGTTGCCGCGGGACTGAGCAACAAGCGGATCGGGCTTCGGCTGAACCTGCATGAGAAAACGATAAAGCACCACATGACGCGAATCCTGGCCAAGCTCAACGTCAGCAACAGGACCGAAGCCGCAATGACTTTACGCGATGCGACTGAGCGGCGGCATTCGCCTGTTCGCGATCATGCTTGAGCCGAGATTGCCGCACAGGCGGCTATGTGAACCGGCCTCAGTTGATCATTTCAAGTAACCTGTCCCGATCGGAACGCGTCGCCAGGCGCCGAATGATGGTACGGCCCTTGGCATCCCGCATTTCATATTGGCCGCTATCAACGCGCTCGCTGAGGCCGTTCGAATGCACCACGCCAATGCTCGGCCCACTCACCTCGATCCGGTCTCCCGTGGTTGCATTGATAAAGAGTTTTGGCCTGCTGCCCGGGGTTACCGCAGCGGCGGGATCAGGGAGATTGTCGTCCTGCGACTTTGCTTTGCCTTTGCCGGCACCGGCGTTCGAGTTCGAATTGCCGGAGTTTCCACCCGGATTGCCGGAATTGCCGCCCCCATTCCCATTTCCGTTCCCGCCATTGCCGTTGCCGTTCCCGCCGTCTTTGGCCCAGGCAGCCAGCGGGCCGAGCGGCTGCGATAGTCCGTCGAACACGACGCGATAGGGGCTCACGACGAGAACGAAGGTCAAAACGACTACAGAAATGCCGACATGACGTCCTCGCGAAGATCCGGTCCTTAGTCTCCGGGTCGTCATCAATGAACTTGCCAGTCGCATGGCGGAAATCCCCTTAATCATACGGACCTTTCGTGCTGCCTCCTGTTCGAATTCGTGCGATGCTTAAAACAATGGTTTGTATCGGTAAGGTCAAGACCCACCAGTCCCACGAGGGTAACTGGTGGGTCTCGCTGGCGCAGGAAGGGACTATTTACTGCGCAAGTCTTTTGCCTTCGCTTCGTTGCGTCTCTCGGCGGGGGCGCCGAGTTCTCATCGTCAGCCAACAATAAATCCAATGGCTGCGATCCCGAAACACAGGCCAAATAACGGAAAAAGCAGCCAACGCGCCTGGTGAACGCTCGAATCCATAGCGGCCTCCTGTAACAGTCGGCATCGCAACGGGGCTCTTCTGAACTCGGTTCCTGAAACTCTCGCGTTTCGGGCTTTTGCGATAGCAGCCTCGGACCAAAGTTCGGCTGTGCACGACCTTGGTCGACAGGCCTACAGACTGAAGTCCCTATGCAAGGAGCCGCCTGCAATTCGGCGACCTTTGTGTCCACCAGGCGGCGCGATCCACCGGTCCCTTCGAATGCTTTACCTTCCTGGCTCTATGGCGAAGCGACATTGGTCCACTGCATGTCATTGAAACGTCACCAGTAGAGACCCATATGCGGGTTGCGTCGGATGTCTCCTCCCATTGCGTCCGGCGCGTTCCCCTCTGGAGGTTACAGACCTTCACGCTTGGCCGGGCTCAACAGTCCGGCCTTTTCTTTTGGTCATCGCTGTCTGGGTCGAGCATCGTCCTGCCGCAGCGCGCCGCCTCAGCTGCGAGGTGGAATTTGCTGGACAGACCAGGTGTTGCCGTCGGGATCCTCAAAGAAGACAAATCTGCCCCAGGGAAAATCCTTGATATCGCTGACCTCGATGCCTTGGGCGGCCAGATGCCGGTGCGCCTCATCGATGTCGGGCACAACCAGCTGCAGCCCCCGTATGGATCCCGGGGTGCTGTCGACGATGCCTTTGCCCATGGCAATCGAACAGGCCGAACCGGGCGGCGTCAATTGCACGAAACGTATCTCGTCGCTTACCGTGTGATCATGATCGAGGTGAAAGCCGACCTTCCCAACATAAAAGGCGATGGCATTGTCGACGTCCGATACGGGGACCGGGACCAGTTCCAGCTTCCAATCCATGACAGCCCTTTCGCAGCTTTCGCCAAGTGGTGCCGAACACCTTGGTCGACATCCCACCAGCTTCCCAACATTGTCGGCGCGGGCCGCTCAATCAGTCAAGAGATGTCCGGCAAGAGCTGGGTTCGGGCAACGTGAGGACTGGTCTCATTGCTGACGGCGTTCGGAACCGATAAGCGCAAGCTCAGTGTGGGCGAAGGCGTTCTCGTGCTTTCCGCCACGCCCGACCGGGCAGGGTGGCCGGTTCGGCCGAGTTTGCCGCGCTATGCAGCGCGCTTCGGACCGATCGGCAATTCAAAGACGCCAGCACTGTATCCAAGGGATATCCGAGCCGGCGCGACGTTCTGGCGGCAGTGCGCGATATCCGTTTCAAGGGAATCGCCTACCGGGAGCCGGTACGGTGGGATGAAAAAGGGGACAATCCGGCCGCGGTGAGTGGTGGAAAATGGCCGCTTCCGACAGATCGCCGAAATCCGGCAGATGCAGAGTGTCGAGCAGACCAACCCCGACAGGCTCTCCGACCGAAACCGCTTTCCGCCGCTTTGCCAGGCGATTTTCACAGGACCGCGAAACAATTATCTCGGGTCGCCGTTTCGCCCGCAGAACCTTTCGAGGAGGCGACGATGAGTGCAACCGGCTTGGACGTTTTTGACAAAACGCTGCAGATAACAAACATCTGGCTTGACGAGATCATGGCGGATCTTGGTCCGGATCGACACGTCGCCTGGCATACATTGGGCGCCGTTCTGCGAACCCTTCGGGACCGGCTGCAGATCGGACTGGCGGCCAAATTGGGAGCGGAACTGCCGCTGCTCGTGCGCGGCGCCTACTATGATCGCTATCGGCCCGCCGACATGCCCGACAAGACACGCTCGCTCGAGGAGTTCCTGCAACACATCGCCGATGAATTGAAATCGACCCGTCCTGTCGATCCCGAGGATGCGGCACGCTCGGTGCTGCGTGTGCTTGCACGCCATATCGACCTCGGCCAGTCCGCGAAGGTGCGGGATGCGCTGCCAAAGGAAATCCAGGCGCTCTGGCCTGAAAGCGTGGGCGTTAAATAGCAGCGGCCCGCTTATGCGGACGCACGACGGACCGAAACTTCGAACGTAAGCGCGGTTGGGTCTGGTCGACCCCGGTGACGCTATGTGACACGCTCGATGGCGAGGCTTAGCTAGGCAGCCGATGTGAACTGTCGCGGCTTAACCTGGAAAGATCGTGAAACCGCCATCGACGCGGATTACCTGCCCGTTGATGAAGCGCGCGCGCGGACCGGCGAGGAAGGCCACCGCTTCGGCGATCTCTTCCGGCTCCGCATACCGGTTCAGCGATTTCTTGCTCGAGTCCATACGCTGCGGATCGACCACGCGGCTCGCCTGGAAGCGTGCCGTTTTGGTGGCGCCAGGGCTCACCGCATTGATGCGTACGCCATCGTCGATCAATTCCTTGGCGAGGCAGCGCGTATAATGGACAACAGCCGCCTTGAGCGTCGAGTAGACCACCTCGGGCGAGCATCCGATATGCGCTGCCGCCGAGGCGATGTTGATCACCGAGCCTGAGCCGCGCTTGACCATCGGCGGAACGAACGCCTGGCAGACCAGCATCGTGCCGATGAGATTGTTCTCGGTTAGAACCTTGATGTCTTCGTAGTCGATATCGAGTGCGTTGTTGGGATTGGGCTTTACGCCCTTGGCGCCGATGTCGCCGCCGGCGCAGTTGACCAGAATGTGCACGTCGCCGAGATCGGCCTCGATCTTCCTCTTCATTTCGGCGACAGCTTGTTTGTCGCCTATATTGCCGGTGACTGCGGTCACCCGCGTCCCATGCTTCTCCAAGCCCCGAGCAGAGTCGCCGAGATCCGCGAATTCGCCATATTGAGATGGCCGGGTCCAATCGAGGTCGTGGACCGCGACGTTTGCGCCAAGTCCGGCCAAGCGGTCGGCCATCACGCGGCCGAGGCCGCGTCCCGAGCCGGTTACGAAGGCGGTCAGGCCGCTGAGTTCTCGGGCAGTCATGCTGATTTCTCCATTGCAATGAAATCGAACTTCTTCATGTTGGCGGCGCTGCGCCGGATCATGTCGAGCTCGTACGAAACGAGCGCACCGTCATCATCGCGCTCCCATGGCGTGCGGTAGTCGGCGTCGTCCGCAAGGCGGTTCAGGCGCGCAGCACTCAGGCAGGCGGCGAACTCGCGGGCGGTCTTCGGCCCATATCCGTTCCACCAGTCGTCGGTGAAACAGCGAACGTGACGGGCCTCCAGCGCGCCTGGCTCAAGCACTGCCGTCAGCGTGTCGTGGTGCTCGCCAAGGATGGCTGCCAGTTCGGCGAATGGCACGGCGCCGTCGCCGATCGCGCAGCGGACCAGACGGTAGCCCTCATCCGTGAACTGAATGCGATAATCCTTGAGGTGAACATGGCGGACATGGGGCGCGATCCGGCGCGTGAAGGCAAGCGGCGCCTCGCCGACAGGAAAGGTGTTGCCGGTGTCGTAGGTGATGCCGACGCCCGGCCCGCCGAGTTCGCAGAACGCAACCAGTTCGTCGCTGCCGAAGTCCTGGTGGTTCTCGATGCCGAGCATCCAGCCCTCGGCCGCCGCACGCGGCCCCCATTCCGTCAAGGCAGCGCGAATCGTTGCGTTGAACTCACTCCATTTCGGACCCCACGCATTGCGGTCGCCGCACAGGACAGGCGTCAGCGCGATACGGATCGTCGTCGCCTCGAGCAGGCGCGCAGCCCGAAAGGCATTGTCCAGCGGACCTGCCACCAGCAGTCCGCCGCTCACCACCGGGACGATGTCCAGCGCGGCAAGACGCCTGCGCAGGGCGACGATTTCGGCGTCAGTCAAGTCGGTCAACCAGGGTTCGTAGATCTCGAGCGTGCGTGCGCCTAGTTCCTGCGCCAGCGTAATGAAGCCTTCCAGCCCCACGCCGTCCGGATTGTGCCGGGGCGTGCCGCGGCCCTGCAGTCCGAGATGATAGGTCAGTCCGTAGGGGTTGAGGCCGAGACGAAGCATCAGCTTGGCGGTTCCAATGGAGAGCGGAGAAGCGTCACTAGCGCAGACCGGCATCGACGGTAATGGACTGTTTGGTGATCATGCGGCTGTCGTCGGCTGCCAGGAAGAGCACTGTGCGTGCAATCTCCTCGCCCAGCAGGACGCGGCGGATCAATTGCCGCTGCACCGTCTGGTCGACTGCCTCCTGCGTCTTGAACCACAGCTCGCGCTGCCGCTCGGTCATGACGGCGCCGGGTTCGACCGCATTGACGCGGATGTTATCCGGTCCGAACGACCGCGCCAAAGCACGCGTCAGCGCCACCACAGCCCCCTTGGCGGTGGCATAGGCCACCATCTGGTCCGCTCCGAAACGCCAGGCGATGGAAGAGAAGTTTATGATCGAGCCGAAGCCGAGTTCCTTCATATGCGGATGCACAGCCTGCGCGGCGAAGAAGTGATGCCTCAGATTGACGTCGAAGCTGCGGTCCCAATAGTCGGCCGTTACCGCGTCGATGGGATGGCGTTGATCATTGGCGGCGTTATTCACCAGGGCGGCGACCGGACCAAGCCGCGCGCGCACGCCTTCTACCGACGCCTTTAGCGCATCGACGTCGGTCACATCGCAATGGAGATATATGGGAGCCTGCCCGGCGGCACCAGCGAGCTCGCGCACCAACGCCTCCGCTGGCTCGTCTTGCACGTCGAGAAAGGCTACCCGGGCGCCATTCGAGGCGAAGGCACGGACCATATCGGCGCCGATGCCGGAGGCGCCGCCGGAGATCAGCACGACCCGATCGGTCAAGCTCGGATAGGTCGCGAATTGTACGGACATCGATTACAGAAGCGCCTTGGTTGTTGGATCGAACAGACAGGCGCGCGACATATCGATGCCCAGCGTTATCGTCTCGCCCATGACGGGAGCGTCGTCCGGCTCGAAACGGCCGGTGATCTCCAGGTCACCCAGCCTGAGCACGGCAAGCGTCTCGGCCCCGGTCGGCTCGACCAGTTCGACCGGCGCCTGCATGGACGCCACAGCAGGTTTGCGCGACTTCAGACCGGTCGTGAAACGGTAGATGTGTTCCGGCCGGATACCGAGCACGACGTCCTTTGGCGCACCGGCGGACATCGGCGCGGCAAGAGCAAGGCTGGCGTCGCTGCCGTCAGCGGCGCGTACCGAGATGCTGGTCGAGCCGGTAAGCCGGGCGGGGATGAAATTCATCGCCGGCGATCCCATGAAACCGGCAACGAACATGTTGGTCGGCCGGTCGTAGATCCGCTTCGGCGTGTCGAACTGCTGTACCGAGCCCTGGTTCATCACCGCAATGCGGGATGCAAGCGTCATCGCCTCGACCTGATCATGGGTGACGTACACCGTGGTCTTGCCGACGCGATGGTGAAGCTTCTTGATTTCGGTGCGCATATCGACGCGCAGCTTGGCGTCTAGGTTGGACAGGGGCTCGTCGAACAGAAACAGCTTCGGGTCGCGTACGAGGGCGCGCCCCATCGCGACGCGCTGCCGCTGGCCGCCCGAGAGCTGGCCGGGCTTGCGTTTAAGCAGCTGTTCGATCTGAAGGAGCGCGGCAACCCGCTGGACAGCTTCCGCCTGCGCCGCTTTTGGCACGCCGCGGCTTTCCATGCCGAAGGTGATGTTCTGGCGCACCGTCATGGTGGGATAGAGGGCGTATGACTGGAACACCATCGCAATGTCGCGGTCCTTGGGTTGCACGGAGTTAACCAGCCGGTCGCCGATCCATATCTCGCCCGACGTGACGGTTTCGAGGCCGGCGATCATGGCGAGCAAGGTTGACTTGCCGCAGCCCGACGGGCCGACAAGGGCGACGAATTCTCCGGTCTTAGCCTCGAGATTGATGCCGGCAAGAATCTCGAGCGAGCCGTAGCTCTTGTGAAGGTTGCGGATCATCAACGCGGACATGGGCGACGCCTCATTTGATGGCGCCCTGGGTGAGGCCGCGCACGAAGTATTTTCCACCGAACAGATAGATCAGCAGCGGTGGCAACGCGCCGATCAGCACGGCTGCGCTCATCACATCGTAAGCACGCGCGGTCGTGCCGCCGGCCGTGAGCGCGACCAGTGCCGCGGTAATCGGCTGCTGCTGGCCTGATGTGAAGACGACGCCGAACAAATACTCGTTCCAGATGCCGGTGAACTGCCAGATGACGGTGACAATCAGAATGGGCGGCGACAGGGGCAGGATGATCTTGCGGAAGATCCGCCAGAAGCCGGCGCCGTCGATGCGTGCCGCCTTGATCAGGTCGTCCGGTATGCTGACGTAGAAATTGCGGCAGAACAGGGTGGTGAACGAGATGCCCTGGACGACGTGGATAAGCACCAGCCCATATGTGGAATTGGTCAGGCCGAGCTTGCCGAGCAGGAACGCCCACGGCATCAGCGAAATCTGGCCGGGCATGAATACGCCAAGCAGCATCAGATTGAAGATCAGTTCGGAACCCCTGAAGCGCCATTTGGAGAGGATGTAGCCGTTCATGGCGCCGAGAATGGTCGAGATGATGGTGGCGGGGATCGTCATCGCCAGCGAGTTGAAGAAATTGCGCTTCATGCCCTCGCAGGTACCGCTGACGCAGTAGGATCCCCAGGCCTGCGCCCACGCATCGAACCGGAAGCTGCGCGGTACGGAGATGAGGCCGTTGCGGGCAATCTCCGACTGCTCGCGCAATGAGTTGAAGATCACCACCAGCAATGGCACAAGATAGACGACCGCGAAAAGCGTCAGCACGGCATAGACAAGGAAGCGGCTCCAGAAATGCCGGCGCGTGGCAGCGGCTTCCTCCGGATCAAAACGGGCATTGGGGGCAACTTCAGCCATTGCGGCCCTCCGCCCGCCGGCGCCAGACGATCCACAAGGAGTACGGCACCAGCACTACCGCGACCGCCGCGAGCATCATCATCGCCGCGGCGGCACCCTCGCCGATTTGGCCGCGCTGGAACATCAGGTCGTAGACATAGATGGCGGGGAAGGTCGTGGACACGCCCGGCCCGCCCCGCGTCAACGCCGCCACCAGGTCGAAGGTCTTGATGGCGAATTGTATCTGAATGACCGCCACCGCCAGAAATATCGGAGCGATGGTTGGCAGGATGACCCTCCGATAGGTCCGGAAAACCGACGCGCCGTCGATTTGCGCGGCTTTGACGAGATCCGGATCGACCGACCGCAGACCGGCCAGGAAAAGTGCCATTGCGAAGCCGGACGACTGCCAGATACCGGTTATGATCACCGCATAGATCGCGGTGTTGCGGTTGGCCGTCAGGGCGAAGCTGAAGTCGGTCCAGCCAAGCCCGCGAACGAAGGCCTGGATACCGTCGACAGGGTTATACAGCCAGCTCCACACCGTACCGGTGACGATGAAGGACACCGCCAACGGATAAAGGAAGATGGTGCGCCAAACCGCCTCGCCGCGGACGCGCTGGTCGATCGCGATCGCAAGCAGCAGGCCAACCGCCATCGAGCCAACGATATAGAAGCCGCTGAACAGGAAGAGATTCGTATAGGCGATGTTCCAGCGCCGGTTTGCCCAAAGCGAAGCGTAGTTGTCCAGGCCGACGAATCCATAGGTCGGCAACAGCGACGAATTGGACAGCGAGATGTAGAGCGTCCAGAATGTGAAGACGAAAACATAGATGAAACTCGCTGCAATCGACGGCGCCAGCACCAGAATGGGCACCATCGTGCCCAGGCGCTCGCGCCACGGACGGGAGGCGGCAGCTGCGGCTGGTACAATCAGATCATGGGTGGACATCGGGCTGCTCCGGCGAGGTCTGGCCAGGCGCTTCGCCCCCGGCCATCATCGGCAGCGTCACTTCTGCGCTTCGGCCGCATCCGCCATCGCATTGGCCGCGTCCTGCGCACTCATATCCGGCGTTGCTACAAACTCGGTGATGCTGTCCATTATTGCGCCGCGGACCTTTTGTGGCACCGTCATGTTGTGCGCCATCGAACGGACGAGCGTGCCGGCGGCGATCGAGGCTTGCAGATCCTTTTGCGAGAGTTGCTGGCAGGGATTGAAGCCGTTCGAAAGATCGACGTCGAGGCGGGCCGGGATGGACCCTTTGGTCTGATTGAAAATGGTCTGAAATTCGGGCGACAGGATGATGCTGGCAAGCAGCTTCTGTCCCTCGATGTAGTCCGGGTCCTTCTGCTTGAAGAACACGACCGAGTCCGAATTCAAGATGAAGCCGGGCTTGCCCCAATCGGTCGGCGCCTGGGCGCAGACATAGTCGGTGCCCTCCTTGAAGCCGCCGGCCGTCAGCAGGCCGATCGTCCAGTCGCCCATGATGTGGAAGGCGGCCTCGCCGCGGCCGACGAGATGCGACATGGTATCCCAGTCACGCCCGTTCATGCCGGGGTCCATGTACTTCGAGGTCATGGTGCGAAACTGCTCGAAGGCCTTGACCATGCCGTCGCTGCGCATGGCATCAACGTCGCCCTCGACGAAAGCTTTCCTGTAGAGATCGAGGTCCTGACCGTACACGACCACTTCGAAGACCGTCGAGTCGGTCCAGTCGGCGGTTGAGTGTGAAATGCAGATCTTGCCGCTGGCCACGATCTTGTCGCAGGCGGCGTTGAACTCCGCCCATGTCTTCGGCATCTCGTTGACGCCCGCATCCTTCATGACCTTCGGCGATGCCCACAGCCAGTTGATGCGGTGGATGTTCATCGGCGCTGCCACCCAATTCCCGGTCGGCTTCATCACCGGCAGCAATTCGGGAGCGACGACCTTCTCCCAATTTTCCGCCTTCGCCAGGTCGTCGAGATTGGCTGTCATGCCCGTCTTGTTCCATTCGGCGATCTCGGGGCCCTTTAGCTGCACAGCGGGAGGTGCGTTGCCGGCGATCACATCGGCACGCAGTTTGGCCAATGTATTGGCCGTATGGCCTGCGATGGAGGTCTGCTGCCAGGTGCCACCCTTGGCGGTAAACATCTCGCCGAGCTTGGCGATAGCCTGGGCGTCCGATCCGGTGGCCCATTGATGCAAGAGGTTGGTCTTCGGCTCCGCGAGCGCTGTTCCGGTAATCAAGGTGAAGGCGGTAGCGGCCGCAAAGGCCGTCCTCAGGTATTTCATCGTTTCACTCCCATATGTGATGCACGGTTCGTATCGACCGCTTGTGGCCTGCGATTTGAGGTCGTGGCCTGTGAGATGCAGTAATCTCCATTCTTTCCAAGATGACATATTTGAGCTATCAGTCAACATGCTTTGTGCTCATCATGAACAAACCTTCGCTTAGAAATTGGCTGATCGACAGGCCGTCCGCGTCGCCGGAGAGCCTGATCGTCCGATGCTTGCGCGAGCGCGGCGTGCTTTCCGCGTCGCAAATTACCCGCATTACCGGTTTGGCGCGGTCGACGGTTTCAACCGCGCTCAACGGCTTGAGAAAGTCAGGGATGGTGATCGAATCCTCGGCCCATCATGACGCGGCCAGGGGCATTGGCAGACCGGCCACGGCATTGACGCTCAATCCCGCTGCGGGCACCTGCGTCGGCATCCACCTGGGCCTCGACGAGATGCGGTGCGTCGTCGCCGACGTCTCGCATTCTTTCGTTGCCGAACAAACTATCCCCATGGGTCTGGACTACCAGCCGCAACAGGCGGCCCAGCTCGCCAAGTCAGTAATTGCCCGATGCTACGAAGAGAACGGTCTGCCGATGGCGGGGCTCCTGGGGGTTGGGGTCTCCGTCTCGGGCCCAGTCAGCCGCGAAGGAGTGGTGCTGCGCGCGAGTATTGTTCCGACCTGGGCCGGGGTCAACATCCGCGATGTGTTCGGGCCGGTCCTCGAACAGCCGATCTTCGCCGACAATGAGAGCAACTGCTCGGCCATTGCCGAGCTGATGTGGGGTGCGGCCGTCGGCCACGACGATTTCGTGCTGTTCAAGGTCGATCTGGGCGTCGGCGGGGCCATTGTCCAGCACGGCCGGCTGGTGAGCGGCATCGCCGGCGGCGCCGGCGAATTCGGGCACATCAGCATCGATCCCGGCGGCGACCTTTGCCGGTGCGGCAATCGCGGATGCCTGGAGCTCTATGCCAGCTTTGCCCGGCCGCTCGAGCAGATTTCGCGCATCGTTCGGCGGCCGGTCACGATGGACGATGTGATCATGATGGCCGAGCAGGGCGACGTGAGGGCGCTGCGGATGATCGAGGACACCGCCGAGTTCGCCGGCCGTGGCCTTGGCCTGATCGGTTCGGTGCTCAATCCGCCGCTCATCATCATCGGCGGCCGCATGGCCTTGGCGGGCGACATTCTCCTGGCGCCACTGATCGCGTCATATGAACGCCATACGCTGATCAAGTCCCGCGATGTGGCCCCGGCGCTGCGCACGCGGATCATCGTTGGCAAGCACACGAAGAACGACGCATTGCTCGGCGCGGTCGGCCTCGTGCTGCGCCACAACAGCCGGCTTCAATGACCTGACTCCGCTTCGGTTGGTACTCTGAGGCTCGTTGTTCCAAATCGGTGCGCACCCGCATCGCAGCCAAGTCCCTCCGGCCTTTGGACTGGTTCACTCTGGCGCGTTAGAGCGTGGCCGATGATGAGCGTGCCGAGAGGTGTTACAAGAATCGCGTAGGTTTATGGTGTTAACGGGCAAAGCTTGGGGAGCAGTCGTCAATGCCGTATTGCTGCAGCAGGCCGAGCCCTGCCTCTCGCCCGGCCGGGAGAACTGTACGATGAAGCAAAGCGGAGTTGTCTTGCCGCACGGCGGTGGGCGGATGGTGCCGGCTCTCGGGATCGACGTCCATGTGTGGCGGGTTGCTCTCGATGCTCCCCTTTCGCAGTCGGACATGGCCGTGCTCAATCCAGCCGAATTGACCAGGGGCGGACGGTTTGTTTTCGAGCAGGATCAGCGGCGCCATCTGGCAGCTCATGCCGGCTTACGCCGGGTGCTATCCATGTACACCGGCCGAGCGCCGGGAGAGCTCGATCTGCGGGAGACCCCACAGGGAAAGCCGTTCCTTGCGGACGGGCGCCTCGCCTTCAACCTTTCGCATTCGGGGGATCTTGCCCTTGTGGCCGTGGCTGCCGCCGGGCAAGTCGGCGTCGATGTCGAGCGCGTCGCCCCGCGGAGCGGCGAGATGTCCATGGCCCGTTCTCTGTTCGCGCCCGGCGAGATCGCACAACTTGAGTCACTGGCGCCAGAGGCCCGCCGCCTCATGTTCTGCCGGCTTTGGACTTGTCGCGAAGCCGTGCTCAAGGCTGCCGGCGTCGGCCTCGCCGGGGTGGGACTCGAGATTGGGATGGACGGGAGCGGCGAGGCCTATATCCTCTCGCCGCCACTGGAATTGGTTGAACCCCTCAGGCTCATTGAGTTCCGCCCAAGCGCGCACCACGTGGCCGCCGTCGCCTGGAGTGCACGCAGTCCTCAGGTCGTCGCACGCCGCTTCGATTTCGACTTGGGATTGCGTTGACGCTCCGGAACGGGCCTCGGGGAACGCCTGTTTTTGGCGACGAGGATCGAGCGGACGGGTTCTCTTCAAAGGCAGCCACATCGGCCTAAAAACTAATCAAATTGGCCTAAAAAGTAATCAAATCGGCTTAAAAGACACATTTTGCGATAAAAATGCTAACTTGGCGAGTTTTGCTCTTGGAGCTTCCGTTAGGACATGCACTTAAATACGCCGTGACTTTAAGTGCGCCGTGGGTTGGGCAACCCACGGTGTATACTAGGCGGGGGTCTGGGCATGAACATTCATCGTGGGGGCGATGGCCCTCAGCAGGTCATTGAATCAACACAGCCAATCGCAGTTATCGGAATTGGTTGCCGGTTTCCTGGAGGAATCCAGGACGCGGACTCGTACTGGAACTTTCTCCTGGAGAAGAACTGCGGCATCGTCGATATCCCGGCGGATCGATGGAATGTCGATGCTTTCTATGATCCGGAGCCCGATGCCCGGGGAAAGATGCGGACGCGCTGGGGTGGGTTTCTTGCCAGCGACGTTTTCGGCTTCGACCCGAGTTTCTTCGACATGTCGCCCCGCGAGGTGACATCGATGGACCCGCAGCAGCGCCTGGCGTTGCAAGTGGCCTTCGAGGCCATCCAGGATTCCGAGCGCACATTGGCCGACCTGCGCCGCGGGCGCACCGGCGTGTTCATCGGAATCTCGACCAACGATTTCGCGCAGAACCTGCGCCGCGGACGTGTCGGTGGTGGGGATATTTTTGCCGGCACCGGTTCGGCGTTCTCGATCGCGGCCAACCGAATATCCCACCGTTTCGATCTGAAAGGGCCGAGTATCGCCGTCGACACGGCATGCTCGTCGGCGCTCGTTGCCATCGACCAAGCGGTGCGCCACCTGAGCACCGGCACCTGTGAGACGGCGCTCGCCGGCGGCGTCAACTGCATGCTCGATCCAGGCCCGTTTATCGCATTCTCCAGCGCCAACATGCTTTCGCCGACCGGCGGTATCTACACCTTCGACGAAAGGGCGGACGGGTTCGTGCGCGGCGAAGGCTGCGGTTTCGTTTTGCTGAAGCCTCTTGACCGGGCAATTACCGACGGCGACCGGATCTATGGCGTGATCCGTCATTCGATGGTCAATCAGGACGGGTATACGCCCACCCTGACCTCGCCGAGCGGGGAAGCACAGCAAGCGATGCTGGAGGCGCTGGTGGAAGGCGCCGCCATCGATCCGGCCGATGTCGACTATGTCGAGGCCCATGGGACAGGCACGCCGGTCGGCGATCCGATCGAGGCGGCTGCCATCGGCCGCGTGTTCGGTGTGAATTCACGGTCAAAGCCGGCCTATGTCGGATCGTTCAAGCCCAATCTCGGCCACCTCGAATCAGCGTCCGGTATTGCGGGTTTCATCAAGACGGTGCTGACGGCGGGAAAGGGCATCGTGCTGCCGAACCGGAATTTCGAGCGCCCGAATCCGAGCATTCCGTTCGACGCGCTCAACATCGCTGTAGCAACGACGCCGACGCCGATCGACCATCACGGCCGGCCGGTCCTGGCCGTCGTCAACTCCTTCGGCTTTGGCGGTACCAATGCCTCCATCGCAGTGGAAGGATGGCGGGGGTTGTCCGCGAACGCCAACCGTGCGCCAAGGCCGGTGACAGCGGGCCATCCGATAGCCGTCCCGATCTCGGCCGGCAGCACGGCCGGACTCGAACTGTGGGCAGGCCGTCTGGCCGATGCGCTGGAGGAGGGGGGCTCCCTTGCGAAGACCCCGGTCGAAGACATCACCGCCCATTTGAGCAGCACGCGCGATAACTTCGCGCAACGGGCCGCGCTCATCGTCGAGCCGGAGCGTGCCGCGCTCCAGGCCCAACTGCGCGCATTAGCTAAGGGAGCCATCGAGCAAAGCGTGGAAGGGCCGACCATCATCACCGGGAGGGCATCCAACCGTCGGCTCGCCATCGCCTTCTCGGGCCAGGGCGGCCAGTGGTGGGCCATGGCGCGCCGCCTGTTGAAGGAAGACCGTGCGTTTCGCCGAACCGCCGAGATGTTCGACGAGGTGCTGCGTCCGATGGTCGGCTGGTCGACCGTCGAGGAGATGCTGCGGGACGAGACGAAGACCCGCATCAACGATGCCGACGTTACCCAGGCATCCATCTTCACCACGCAGATATCCCTCTACGAGCGCTGGACAAAGGCCGGCGTGCGGCCTGAGCTTCTGATCGGCCACAGCTTCGGCGAGGTCGCGGCCACCTACGTTTCAGGTATCATCGATATCGAGACGGCGGCTCGCATCATTGCCAAACGCGGCCTCATCCCGCTGAAGAGCGAGCGGCGCGGTGCAATGGCCACGATAGGGCTGACGGTCCATCAACTCGAACCTTTGCTGCCCGGTGACGAAAGCGTTGTCATTGCCGCCTACAACGGCCCGATCGCGCAAACGATTTCCGGCATGGAGGACGCGGTGCTTGGCGTACTGGCCAAGGTCGCGGAAGCCTATCCCGATGCGACGGCCCGCCGGATGACCATGGATTTCGGATGGCACAGCGCGCATCTGGAAGACTGCAAGGAATGGTTCCTCGGCGAACTGGGTCCGGTCGCCTGGAAAGAAGGCCGTCTGCCGATCATCTCGACGGTCACCGGCATATTCGAGACGAAGTTCGACGCCGACTACTGGTGGGCCAATTTGCGCCAACCCGTCAGCTTTACCAAGGCCTTGGATTTCACCCTCGATTTCGGCATCAATACTTTCCTGGAAATAGGTCCGCACCGCACGCTGACGCCGCTCATCCGAGGCATCTCGCAGGAGCGCGGGGTAGACGCCGCCGCGGTGAACTCGCTCGATCGCAAAACTGACGATTTCTGGACGCTGGCGCGGGCCGAGGGCAGCCTTCATGTTGCCGGCGTCGAATTCGACCGGCCGAAATCGTTGAGTGGCCACGTGGCCGTTCCCAAGTTACCCTGGAACAACCAGCGCCTGCTGAATACATCCGAGGAAACCAAGAACTTCCTGTTCGAGGCACCCCGGCACGCACTGCTTGGATGGCGCGACTTCACTGCGGCGCCGTCCTGGACCAACGAAATCACGCTCAGAGGCTTCAAATTCCTGGCTGACCATCGGGTCAGCGGCGATTGCCTCTTCCCGGCCGTCGGTTACATCGAAATCATGGGGGCCGCACTGCGCGACCATTTCGGCTCTGAGTCCGTGGAACTGCGTGATTTCAAACTGTACGAAGCGCTTTCCATCGCGGAGGACGACGTCGTACTGTTTACGACGACGTTCGATCCGGTCGGTAGCAGGCTGCGCATCGCCACGTTCCATCGAGGTTCGGAGGATGGCTGGAGGACGCGTGCCGAAGCTTATGGCTTCAGCCACAAATATGAACTTGCACCAGCTCCCGCCGACCTGCTGCTGGATCGCCCGAACCTAGTCGAAAAGACGGAATTCTACCGTCTCGCCGAACGGCACGGGCTTGAATACGGTCCCTATTTCCAGTCGGTGAACGCACTCGACATTGTCGGCGACCGCCTGGTTGCCAGGCTGTCAAGCAAGGATCCCAACTTGGCGAAGCAGTATTTCGCCTTCCCCGGATTGCTGGACGCGGTGCTCCAGGCCGGCATCGGCCTGGCTTCACATCGAGACGGCGTGTGGGTTCCAGGTGAATCGCTGCCGCCGGCTAATGAAGACAAGGCCCAGTATCAGTTGCGCCTGCCAACCGGCGCGCGCAAGATCCTGCTGGGCGCTCCTTTGACGCCCGAGGTGATCGTCGATATCCAGCCGGGTCTCGACCCGTACTCGATGCGGTTCAGTGTGTTCTCGCCGGAAGGGCAGCCGCTCATCGTTCTCGACAACCTTCAGACAAAGGCGCTGGGCAAGGTCAGGGGCAGCAGGGCCAAGCAGGGTGCCGGCTCGGGGTCCAGTGTTTTCGAGGAGCATTTCGAGAAGCAGGAAGCCAAACCGGCAGCGCCCTCATTGCGTTGCGCCCACTGGTTGGTGGTGGGTGATGGAACGCAGCGCCTCGAAACGACATTGGCGGAGTTGGTTAGCCGCGGAGCGACGGTCGAGGTCGCAAACCCCGCGCCGTTCCTCAACCTCGATGCGGATGAAGCGCTCTCCACGATCCGGGCATTCATGACCAAATCGGGTGGGACAGGTGGCATCCTGTTCAGCGCCGCCACCCCCGAAAAACTCGACGACAAAGCAGGCGGGGACGAGCTTCTCGCCAGGATCACGCCTATCGTGCACCAATTGATCACGCTTGGAAAAGTCATCGACCGGCTGCACAGTTCGTCCGAACAGCGGCCCGAACTGGTTGTCGTCACGTCCGGCAGCCGGCTTGTGCAAGGTGACCAGCCGATGAGCCTTTCAGGCCTGAGTGAGAGCGCCTTGATCGGCATTGCTCGCACAATGGCAAACGAGTTCAAAGGTTTGGGCATCCGCCTTATCGATGCGGATCCCACATCGCTGCAGTCGGGGGTGAGCATTTCGGGTGCCGTGCTGGAGGAAACCGCAGAGACGGAATTCGTCCTGCGCGGCGCCGAACGCTATGTCCCGCGGCTGGAGCAACTGGCTTTGCACGAAATGGCGCCGTTGCGGCGGACGCTGGAGACCGCGCGGGATTCTTCCAACTTCGCCGTCACAATGACGGGGCCTGGCACCATCGACAACATCGTACTACGCGAAATCGCCGATCCCGAATTGGCGCCAGACGAGGTCATGGTCGAGGTCGCCGCGGTCGGACTGAACTTCCGCGACATCATGGCGGCCACCAGCATCTTGCCGGACGAGTTGGAGAATGACGAGGCATACTGGCGCAATCTCGGGCTGGAGTTCGCCGGCACCGTCCGCAGGGTCGGCGAACGGGTGACCAATCTCAAGCCCGGCGATCGCATCATGGGCATGGGCAAGGGCTACCTCAGACGCTTCGCCAAGCTCCGGGCGGATCTCGCCATGCGCGTACCCGATGGTATTGATCTGATCGAGGCCGCGACCCTCCCGACAGCCTTCCTTACCGCTCACTACGCTCTCAAACATATCGGCCGATTGGCACAGGACGAAACCGCGCTGATCCATCTGGCTTCGGGTGGTGTCGGGCTCGCCGCCATCCAGGTCGCGCATGATGTGGGGGCTCGAGTCTTCGGCACCGCAGGCAGCGACACAAAACGCGCCTTCCTGAAGACATGGGGCGTGGATGAGGTCATGAACTCGCGCGCTCTCGATTTCGCCGACGAGGTGCGTTCCTTGACGCGTGGCCGCGGCGTCGACGTGGTGCTGAACGCGCTGTCTGGCAACGGCATCGACAAGAGCCTGGAGTGCCTGGCGCCCTTCGGCCGGATGGTCGAAATCGGCAAGCGCGATCTCGCCGACGACAAGCCCATCGGGCTTCGCTCGCTTTATCGCAACAACGCCTATTCGGTCATCGATCTCTCGACGCTTCCCGTCGAGAAGGAGAGCCTCTTCAGACAATTGCTGGCGGAGGTGGAGGCTAAGGTTGCCGCCGGCGTCTATAAGCCGCTGGAGGCGACCCGCTTCCCGGCATCGCGCGCGGCGGAAGCCATGCGCATGCTTTCGCGAGCGCTGCACATCGGCAAGGTGATCGTCACTTTCGACGAACCTTCCGTGGACATCGAACTTGACCTAGGCGCACAGTTCGCCGTCTCCGCTCAGGCTTCCTACCTCGTCACCGGTGGGCTCAAGGGATTTGGCGTTGCGATCGCCGAGTGGCTCAGTCAGAAAGGCGCGGGAACCATCATCCTTGCCAATCGAAGCGGTGTTCCAGATGCCGAAGCGGCTGTGGCTATCGAGATCATGGAGCAACGTGGCACGCGCATTGTTCGCGCCGCTCTGGACGTGACCGATGCCACTGCCGTCGGCAGGCTGATCGGCGAATATGCTGGGGGTGACGCTCCTTTGCGCGGCATCGTGCATGGCGCCGCGGTGATCGAGGACGCTTTCGTCTCGCAGCTCGATGCAGGCAAGATCGACCGTGTGCTGAGGCCGAAGATAGCCGGCGGGTGGAACTTGCACGTCGCCGTTGTCGAACACGATATCCCGCTGGATTTCTTCGTGAATTTCTCTTCGATCGCGCAGGTTATCGGTTCGTCTGGGCAGGCCAACTACACAGCGGCCAACTCTGTTTTGGACGCAATCGCCACGTACCGCAGGGGTCGCAACCTGGCCGGCTCGTCCACCGCCTGGGGCATGATCGCCGGCAGTGGATTCGTTGCCAGGTCGGAAGCAATGACCAACTATCTCGATAGCGTAGGCATCAAGCCGGTTCAGGATTCTGAAGCGGCGGCGGCCCTGTCCTATCTTGTGCGCGCCAGATCGGAGAATCTCGGCTTTGCGAATATCGACTGGGCTGCGATCGCACGCACGAACCCCGGCGCAGCGACGAATCCGAGGATTTCGTCGCTGCTTGGAGACAGAACCGGAGGGCGGTCTCGCATTCAGGCCGAGCTTGCAGCCGCGCCGCGCGAGGCGTGGGACGACCTGCTCGCCGACATGATCCGGCGCGAAGTGGCGAAAGTCCTCAAGGTCGAGGCAAGCGCCTTGGCGGATGACCGCAAACTCAGTGAGCTCGGTCTCGACTCCCTCTCATCGTTCGAACTGAAAAACCGCGTCGAGGCTCAGGTCGAAGTCGACATCCCTGTCGCCAAGTTCCTGCAAGCGCCGACGATCGCGGGACTGTCGCGCCTCGTTGCTTCCGCTTTTGAGGCGAAGCTGAAGGCGTCCGCCTTGCAGGTCCTGGCCGCACAAGCGAGTTCCGATGGCGTTGCAGCGCAGGAAGCCTTCCGGCCTCTTGGCCGCCAGGTCAATGCGATGATGCTGGATGGACTGCCGATGTCGTCGGCGGTCGCAAAGGCGGACAATCAGATCCTGGTCGAGACGAGTATTGAGCCTGGCGTGTCGCTGGCCGCGCTTGCGACAAGATTGGCGCGACTGGTCGAGCGACACGACGCGCTCCGGATGACCGGTGCGATATCGGCGTCCGGCGCCGTGGAGATCGGCTTCGAGGCTCAACCGATTGTTGAAGTGCTTTCGCCGGGCGGTCGTTTGGGCGATGTGGCGCTGCCTGGTCCGCTATGGCGGATCGGCGCGTGGCAGCGGCAGGATGGCGGTCACGAGCTACAAATCCGGGCTCATCGCGCGGCTGCGGACACGTTGTCGGTTCATCTTTTGCTTGCGCAGCTTGTGCAAGGCGAAGCAGAAGCGGTCGAAGCAGGGCCTAGTTTTACCGACTATGCGCGCACAGCTCATCCGATGCCCGGATCGAGCGAGTATCGTCGCGACCTCGCCTATTGGAAGGAGATACTTCACCACGCGCCTGCGATCGCACCGATCCCCGGCCGCAGTCGTGCCGCGTCTCCCGTCGGTATGGGAACCAACAGGGGCCGTGTCGGGTTGCTGGAGATCACGCTTCCAGCAGCAGCATTCGCATCGGGATCGGAGTTGACGGCCGCGCGCTTTCTGGCCGCCTATGCCAAGGCCTTGGCAAGCCGCCTCTCGCTCCAATCAATCGTCGTCGACCGCTGGTATAGCGAGCGCGGGCAGGGAGCACCAAGCGGATTGATAGGCCCCTTGGATGGGTCCTATCCGATTGTCCTGCGAGCCATGAATGAACTCGGTTACGATCTGCTGAGGAAGGTCGAGCGTGCCGACGCAAACGGCCACGCGCATCGGTCAATGGATACGTCGTCTCTGGAACTGGCGCTCGAAGAAGATCTGCGCATTCGCCATGTTTCGCTGCGCCAATTCGGCTTCGCTTTTCTCGACCGTAGTCAAGTTACGGCGCTCGCCGCCTTGGACCATCCTCTCGATGCGATCCCCGCATCCGCGCACGAGATACAATTGTCCGCAGCGACCAGCGAAGCCGGCGTTGTCTGCCGGCTGACCGTGGATCTCGACGTCGTCGAAGAAGCAGCAGCGCGGTTGCTACTCGATCAGTTTCTCGACGAGCTTTCCTCCGAGCTCGAAACGTCAGGCCGCCTGGTGCCCATCGCAATGGGCTGGAGTCTGCGCGAGTGGTCTGGTCAGCCGAGTGGAGGCCAGGATGTCGAGCGCTCACCGCTCAACGGCGTGCCCAACGTCGAAAGAGAGATAGCAGTAACTAGCACGCAATTGGGATTACTGCGTTTCCAGGAACATCCAGACGCGACTTCGCATGCGCGTGCCGCATTCATTGTAAGCAAGGAGTTCAAGATCCGGCCGCAAATGGACGCCGATCGTCTCAGACGGGCGATCGAAACGGTCATGGCGCGACACGAGGTGATGCGTACCCGGTTCTTCCGCAAGGGGGCTAGATACGGCGCGTATCTGGAAAGGACCCCGACCGATTTCTTCAGGGTCGAGCAAGTCGCCGACGAATCCGAAGCGTTAGAGCGCGCAACCGAACTCGCGCAGGAAGGCATAGATATCCAGGCGCCGATGTTCCGGGTCACCGTCATCCGGTTCGGCTCCGAGAGCGACCTTATCGTCGCCAAGGCACATCATCTCGTTATTGACGGCTATTCCCTCGGCCTCATCGTCGAGGAAACAGTCAAGGCTTATCTCGGCCTGCCTCTTGATCCGGTGGAAATGAGTATCGACCGATTCATCCGGGATTTCGACCATGTCGGAAAACCCGGTTCGTTCGAACGGCGAGACGCATTCCTGCGCAAGGTATTCGCCGAGCCCTTGCCGCAAATTCCCAATCTCGGGCGCAAGGCGAAAGGCCGGCGGACGAATGTCAACCTGATCGATTGCAGCCTTAGCGAGGACGTGACGCTCTCGATAGCCAGCGACCAGCAGGATGCGCTGCGCAAGCGTGCCAGGGCAGCCGGCACGACGGAAACGGCCATGATCATCGCGGCCTTTGCGCAGACCATCGGGGCGCGCGGCGGCGTGGACGATATAGTGATGCAGGTTCCAGCAGCCTTGCGCCACGACCGGCGGCTGGAGAACTATGTCAATTTCGTCGCCTCGGACGTCCCCGTGCGTGCGCGGCTGTCGCGGTTCGAGACAATCGAAGCGCTAGCCGGTTCGCTCGGAGAAGGGATCGAAGAGGCTATCCAGTTCGCGCCCTTCATGGATTCGAACTACTTCGGAGACGTGCATGACGAAGTCGTGGCCAAGGGCTCCTATACCTCCCTCTTCGTCGCCGGCACCCAAACAGTCGACAGATGGACACGCGCCACACAGTCGGCCCCGCTTCAAAGGGCCCATGCCAGTGGCGAACTTGATCTCGGCATGTTCAAAGTGACGCCCCTGCCTGACATGCGACGAGAAAAACCACGTACCAGCGAGATGGATCTGCGTACCTTTCCGACCGCGAACGGTCTTGGTCTGACCTTGATATTCGACCAATTGGGCTATGACCGTGCAGAAGCAGAAGATATCCTGAGGGAAGTCATCGAACGGCTGTTGGCTGGGCAACCGGCGGTCGATGCAGCCGAGCAGGCGGCGATATAGTGATGCGTCGATTCAGGGTCAGCGGGGCCGGTGGAAGCCGGTGCAGGTAAAAGGCACGTGATTCGCTTCATCTTAATCTTGTTTGCCGTTCTGGCGGCAGTCGGGCTTTTTTCTGGTTGGTATATCTGGCCTGCTCAGGTGGAGTCCTATGTCGCCCAGCGAAGGCTGATCGCGCGTGAAATCGCCGGACCCGGCCTCCTTGGTGCAACCAACCAGGTCGTCGTGACGGCAAGGATCCAGGCATTCCTGGCCGACGTTCGCGTCGACCGGAATGACGAGGTAAAGACCGGCGATATCCTCGCCACGCTAAACGCGACTGAAATCGAGTATCAGCTTGCCGCAGCGGTCGCCAACGACCGGGCCGCTGCGGAGAGCGTGCGCGAGGCCGAATTGGAGCGTGACCGGCTGGTTATCGCCGCCCGTACTGCAAAGGCAGATCTGGATCGCAGGAAGAGCCTGCTCGCCAGCAAATCGATTTCTCAGGCCGAGTTCGACCTCTTCGAAGGCACCCAGAAGCAAGCCGAGGCCGCATTGGCGCGAGCGACCGCTAGCATCGAGCGCGCAAAGGCCCAGGCCGCGGCCGCCTCCGCCGAGGTCGAGCAGATACGGAGCCGTTTCGGCGAAACCTCGATACGCTCGCCTGTCAATGGGGTGGTGGTTTCCCGCAGCCGCACGGTGGGAGACCTGCTTTCTCCGGGCGTCGAACTGATGCAGATCGTCGACCCGACGTCATTGCTGGTCATGGCACGCTTCGACGAATCCGCGATGGGGTCGCTTCGGCCGGGGCAAGTAGCCAAAGTCACCTTCTCATCGGATCCGCAACGGCCCTACGCTGCTTCCATTGCGCGGATCGGCCGGCAGGTCGATCAAGAGACGCGCGAGTTCACGGTCGATCTTAAATTGCGCGAGGTGCCGGCGAACTGGGCTGTGGGTCAGCGTGCAAGCGTCACCATCCAAGCGGAATCGCCGTCACCGGGCATTGCGGTGCCACAGCGGTTCCTGGCGAGAAACCAGGGACGGGTGGGTCTTTGGATTGCACATGACGGGCGGGCCTATTGGGCTCCTGTTTCGCTGGGCTACTCCAGCGGCACCGATATCGAGATCACGCGCGGCCTAAAGGTCGGCGATGTCGTGCTCAGTCCGACAGGCCGCTTCCAGTACCAAGCGGTTAACCTCCAGGCATTGAGCAGGTGAATCTCGCGGTCAAAGATATCAGGCATAACCTGCTGAGGTTCATCCTGACCGTTTTCGGCGTCGGCCTGCTGATGGCGGCGACGATCGGCATGCTGGGCATGTATCGCGGCATCGTCTACGAAGCCTTGATCGTGATCGACGGCATTGGTGCCGACCTCTGGGTCGTCGAAGGGGGAAAGTCCGGACCGTTCGCCGAATCCTCCGCCGTACCGGCCAATCTCGATCGCCGCGTGGCCGGTGTGGCCGGTGTGGCGGCAACGCGGCGGTTCATCCAATACAACCAGCAGTTCGAAATTGACGGGCTTCCGCTGCGAATGTCCGTCACTGGTGTGGACTATCCAAGCGACAGTGGCAGCTGGATACCGTTGATCGCCGGCCGGTACTTCCAATCAAATCGCTACGAGGCCATAGCCGACAAGACTTTAGGCCTAGTTGTGGGTGACGAGATCCGGCTTGGACGAGATAGCTATACGATTGTCGGCGTGTCAGCCGGGCAGGTCGACATGGGTGGCGACGGATTGTTGTTCGTCACCATCCCGGACGCGCAGGTCATCAACCGACTGCTGCCCAGCGAGGCGATCCTCCTCAACCGTGCGGCCAAGGGCAAGACGCGCATGGGTCTCGGCGACGAGACCGGAAGTGTCGCTGCGGTCATCGTCGAAACTCTCCCGGGCGCTGACAAGGAGGTCGTGCGTGACTCGATCAAACGCTGGGGCGACGTCGAGGTCCTCACGCAGCAGGACCAGGAAACGCTTCTACTGGACGGCCGCCTCGGCAAGCTCCGCGTCCAGATCCTGGCTTTCACGACGATGACGCTGCTGATCTGCTGCGCCGTCATAGCACTGACCATCTATACGATGACAATCGAGAAGGTCGCGCAGATAGCACTTCTGAAGCTGATCGGCGCCCGTGACCGGGTGATCATCGGCATGATTGCGCAGCAGGCGGGGTTGATCGGCTTTTGCAGCCTCGTTCTGGCCATAGCCATCTCGTTTACGATCTATCCGAGATTTCCGAGAACTGTGCTGATGACCGAATCCGATCTTGGCGTGTTGTCGTTCGTGCTGATGGCACTCAGCCTTGCGGCCAGCTGGTTTGCGATTCGTCGCGCGCTCGCGGTCCGTGCACAGGAAGTGTTGGCCTGATGTCGAAGCGCCGCCTCGCCACGCTGGAGGTTCGGAACGCCAGCAAGGTCTACGAGAGCGGCGGCTCGCCGGTCACCGCGTTGGCGGCAGGTTCGCTGACCTTGAGCCCCGGCAGTGTTACCGGTATCGTCGGGCCCAGCGGCTCCGGCAAGACGACGCTGCTGATGATCGCCGGTCTGCTGGAGACACCGACAACGGGAGAGGTCCTGTTCGACGGCAAGGTGATTTCGCGTCCCGGTGCGAAGCTCAACGAGCTACGGGCCTTCAGGCGGACCCATCTTGGGTTTGTGTTCCAGAAAGCGAACCTGATCCCCTTTCTCACGGCCGCCGAAAACATTGCCATCGCCATGCAGGTCAATGATGTCGGTCGCCAGCAGGCGCAGGCGCGAGCCAGCCGGCTTCTCGCCGCGTTGGGCATCGAACATCGCGGCTCCAATTATCCTTCCCAACTTTCCGGCGGCGAACAGCAGCGCGTTTCAATCGCCAGGGCCTTGGCAAACGATCCCACCGTTATTCTAGCCGACGAACCTACCGCCGCACTGGATGGTACACGGGCGGAGATGGTGATGAAGGTTTTCAGGCATCTGGCGGACAGCCGCAATGTCGCGATCTGCGTTGTGACCCACGATACGCGCTGGAAGACGTATTTCGATTCGATGCTCGAGCTCGAGGATGGGCGGGCACGAGAGCCGTCTCCCTTTGGCATGATGGCTGAACGGCATTGATCACCGCTCGACGCGGCCATGGCGCGGTATTCCCGCAGAGAAGATGTTATGGCGATCCAACACGCGCCGCCTTCAATGTCATGGGCTGCACCGGCCGAAAGGACTGTCAAAGACTTACGAGTTGCTGGCCGAAGCGGCGGTGCTGAGGTTCACTACGCGACACGCACCGTGCGCTGCCTCGGCTTGATCGCGGTGGCGAGCAGCAGGCCGGCGATGATGAGGGCGGCGCCGGCGAGATCGTAGTCGTGCAAGCTTTCGCCGAGGAACAGATAAGCGAGAACGGCGACGAAGGCGGTCTGCAGATAGAGCAGCATGCTGGCGCGCCCGGCGCCAAGCGTCTCGACGCTACGGTTGTAGAGATAGTACATCAGGGCGCCGCCCGGGCCAGCAACATAGGCGAGGGCCAGCAGGCCGTTCGCATGCAGCGCCGAACGATCCCCGGAAAACAGTTCCCAGAGATAAAGGGGCAGTGCGGCCAGCGCGCCGGCTCCCAGCAGCAGGACCACCATCGGCAGAAGCTCGATAGCGAATTTGGCGCGACGCAGCAGCACGGTGTAAAGGCCCCAGCAAAAGGCGCTGCCGACGATCCACAACTCGCCGGGATTGAATTGCAGCTGCATCAGCGCGGCAAGGTCGCCGCGCGCCACGATCACCACCATCCCGGCCAGAGCGACCAGCGCTCCAAGCGCTTTCCAGACACCGAGGGGCTCGCCGAGCACGAAGCGGGCAAGCACCATCGTCATGATCGGCGACAGCGCCATGATGATGCCGGCGGTTGTCGCGTTGGTGTAGTTGAGGCCCGTGTAGATCATGCCCTGACACAAGGTCAGCCCGATGGCGCCGATGACCAGCACCTCGATCACCCGGGAATGGATCAGCACGAGCATCGCCCCGTGATGACGATGGACGATAGGCAGCAGGATCGCGCAGGCAAGCGTCAGCCGCCAGAAGCAGAGCGCCCAGGGCGGCATCTCGGGGGCAACCCACTTGGCGGCGATATAGACGCCGGCCGACAGGAGCCAGCAGAGCGTCGCGAGGGAATAGGCGAGCGGAAGTGATGCGCCGGGTGTCGCCTTCGCTACACTTGGATGTGCTATCGGCAGCGATTGGATATCCGTCTCCTCCCATCGCAGACTTTAGCAGATTTGCAGCGCCTTGCTAAGCAGCGACAACAGCTGTTTCACCAGCCAGTGCAATCGGTGGGTCATTGTGGGTCCCGCCGTTCACGGTCTCGTTCCATTCCAACGCATGTTGGCCCATGAGCAACTCGATACCGAAAAGCGCAAGCCGTATCGATTTCGCGCGATACGAATGTGAGATTCATATCGCGCGACAGATATTCGGGCGGTTGCCACAATCTCCTCGCGCCATATTTCTACCGAGAGCAGATCTGTCGCGAATTCCTGGCCCTCGGATCACGCGCCGCTGTTTCGAAGCAATTGGAAGAATAAGCCACTGACTTCCGTTTGCACAAAGAGCGCGACACAGATCCATGCGGAGGACGTCCGATGCATGCCGGCTTCCGAGGAAGCGTACTCGTGGCGGTATTGGGAGCCGTCATGGCGAGCTGCGTCGGTATTCCGGCGCAAAAAACCGGGCCGGCGCAAAAAACCGGGGCAATAACCGGCTATGGCCCCAACCCCACCTTACCGAAACCAAGACCGACGCTGATCCCGACTGTTAACATCGCCGAGGCGAAAGGCTGGCAGAAAGAAGGTATGCCGACCCCGGCGAAGGGGCTGACAGTGAACGCCTTCGCCACCGGCCTCGACCATCCGCGCTGGCTGCATGTGCTTCCGAACGGCGACGTGCTGGTTGCTGAGACCAATGCCCCTGCCAAGCATGACGAAGGCTTTAGTCTCAGAAAGGTCTTCATGGACCTGGCTATGAAGCGGGCCGGCGCCGCGACCAAAAGTGCTAACCGCATCACGCTCCTGCGCGACACAGATGGCGATGGCATTGCGGATGTGCGCACGACGTTCGCGGGAGGCCTCAATTCGCCCTTCGGCATGACGCTGTCCAAAGGCAAGCTCTTTGTCGCGAATACCGACGCGCTCGTCGCTTTCCCCTACTCCAACGGCCAGACCCGAGCCGGCACGTCGCCGGAAAAGATCATCGACTTGCCGGCCGGGGACCTCAACCATCATTGGACCAAGGACGTGATCGCAAGTCCCGATGGACGCAAGCTCTATGTCACCGTTGGTTCCAACAGCAACGTTGGAGAAAACGGCATAGCCGCGGAGAAGAACCGCGCGGCTGTCCTTGAAGTGGATCGGTCGAGCCGTCGTACTCGGGTCTTCGCCTCGGGCCTGCGCAACCCGAACGGGCTCTCCTGGAATCCTGAAACTGGCGAGCTTTGGGTCGCCGTGAACGAGCGTGACGAGATCGGCGACGACCTCGTGCCGGATTACATGACCTCGGTTCGTGACGGCGCCTTCTATGGCTGGCCCTACAGCTACTACGGACAGAACGTCGACGAACGCGCCAAGCCGCAGCGCCCCGATCTCGTGGCGACGGCGGTCAAGCCCGACTACGCACTGGGCTCTCATACCGCCTCGCTGGGACTGACCTTCTCCAAAGGCGCCCGGCTCGGTCCGGCCTACGGCAACGGCGCCTTCGTCGGCCAGCACGGCTCTTGGAACAGAAGCGTGCATAGCGGCTATGAGGTGATCTTCGTGCCGTTCCGTGGTGGCAAACCGAGCGGTCCTCCGACAGATGTGCTCACTGGCTTCATCGGGCGTAATGGCGAGGCGATGGGCCGTCCGGTCGGCGTAGCTATCGATCAGACTGGCGCACTGCTCGTCGCCGATGACGTCGGTAATGTCATCTGGCGGGTCCGCCGGGCGAATGGCCGTTGAGCGCAGGTGCCTTTCTGAGTCCAACCTCAGCCTTCGGCTACAGCGCCACGCCCGATATGACTTTCAGTCGGCTGCGACTCGATGCAAATGCCAGGTGACGACACCGCGTCTGCCGCATGTCGGTCGCTACGGCGAGGTCTATTTTGCGCATGGCTATTCGGGCAAGGGGTGATCCTGTCGACGCTGCCGTTCCCTGGCGGCACGGCGCTGAGCGGCCCGCTCCACGTGCTCGGCATGCTTTGGTACGCACTGCGCGACCGCATCAAACATTGAGCGCAGGCAGTGGCAACTTCTGTCCCGCAGGATCAAGCCTGCGTAGCCTGCACGTCGATAGACTTGCCTGCTTTTCCGCAGCTAATAGATCGATATGATTGCAGGATTAACCATTTCATAGCCCAGGCGCGGCTCCGATTTGCCTTTCGAAATCCCGCTGGAGACAGTTCCGGTTGAACTGCGATCCAGCTTTGTTTCCCTGGTTTTCTTGATCGTGCTGCGCGACAGGTCGGCGCAGGCCGACGCTGTGTTGACCACCCTCTTTTTCTCGTGCGCAACGGCGACGGTGGATACGGCAATCACCATTGCCGCACAAATAATCGCCAATCTCATTGATTTCTCCCTTAGAGCACCGCAAACGTGTGGTCGACTGCCTTGAAACGCAGGCGAAGACGATACTCGCGCCTGGCCGATCCATACGGCTTCCGACTGCCCAAGAATGTGACTACATTAGCTGTAGCGCAAGTAACCATTTCGGACTAGGCAACGGGTTCACCCTTCGACGGAAAGCGGCTGAGCTGCCGACGAAAAGCAGGCGTTTTAGCCGTTTCCGCCGCCGAGCGCCTTCTGAGAGCGATGCAGTCGATCGCGATGGAATGCGGCTATGCAGGAGGCTGGCAGAATAGAGCGACCGCTCTGCTTCGAGCGCAACGCTCGCCGGCCAGAGGCTCGGAATCACCAAAGTCGACGACGGGATTTGGCTCGTCTCCGTCATGCACATTCGTGCTCAACGCTAACTGGGCGCAGCTTCGTTGCGGCACCGGCGGGCGCGTACAGCGGAGTGCTGGAATGGCAGCTATTCACCTCCCGCCAGTCCGCTTCCGGCGGACTGCAGCAACGCGGCATTTTCCACTTTGAGGCGAAGTAATTCTCAACTATGGTTGAGCTAGGCTTTTGGCATGGGGGATATTGCCGATGGTTTTGTCACGCAGGGGTGTCGTGCTCGGCGGCCTGGCGCTGGTCGCGGTGGGTGCAACCAGCAATATTGCTCAAGCCGCGGCGGCAAAATCCTTTTTCGCGGGTACCGCCAGCGACAACAATTTTGTCTATCGCAAGACCAACTTCGCCAAGATCGACAAGAGATGGCATCGCCAGATCGTCAAGTATTTCAGCAGCGAGCCGGTCGGCACCGTCGTGGTCGATACCCGCCACCATTTCCTCTACGTCATCATGGAAAACAAGACCGCCATCCGCTACGGCGTCGGCGTCGGTAAGGACGGCTTCAAATGGTACGGCCGCGCGACGATCGACCGCCGCGCGCTGTGGCCGGATTGGGTCCCGCCCCCCGAAATGCGTAAGCGCAGGCCGGAACTACCGCCCATGATCGCAGGCGGCGCGTCCAACAATCCGCTCGGGCCGCGCGCGCTCTATCTGCACCGCGACGGCGCTGACACCGGCTACCGCCTGCATGGCACGCTTGAGCCATGGAGCATCGGCACCGACGCTTCCAGCGGCTGCATCCGCATGTTCCCGGAAGACATCATCGACCTCTACCAGCGCTGCCCGATCGGCACCGCGGTGCAGGTCCTGCCGCACATCGCCGACCAGGCGCCCGCTTCCACCACTGTCGAATGATTGGCGCCTCATGAACCGTATGATTGAAAACACGCGCCGGCTGCTCGCTGCCGGCCTGCTGATGCTGGTCGCATCCTGCTCGACCAGCAACACGCTCGCCCCTTCCACGCCTGACATTACCAACACCGAGGTTGCCGGCTTCCAGAACGTGCAGCCGGGTAGCGAGGAGGATTTTATCCTCAATGTCGGCCGCCGCACCTATTTCACGCAAGGTTCGGCCGCGCTCGATTCTGTCGCCAAGGCCACCCTCGACACCCAGATCGCCTGGTTAACAAAGCATCCGCGCTGGCTGCTCAAGCTGCAGGGTTTCGCCGACGATCCCGGCGCAAGTGAAATGGCGCTGTCGCAGCAGCGCGCCGATGCGGTGATGGACTACCTCGCCGCCGGCGGCATAGACCGCAACCGCATGTGGGCCAAGGGCTACGGCAAGGACAGGCTCGTCCGCGACTGCCCGGACACCGCCTGCAGGTCGCAGAACCGCCGCGTTGTGTCTAATTTGCGCGATGAGAGGGACGAGTCGTAGAGGCTGTCCATGCGGGTTCGGAAGACGAGATCGTGCGCGGTGGCGAGCGCATGCTCGCGCAGATCCTCCACGTTTGCCAGTTCGTCACCTTCGTGATCGGGTATCAGCCGACCGCGGTAACGAATGTTCATGAAGTAACGCAAGTCCGCCACTCATCTCTCTCTCGCTTGATCGGGAACTGGAATACGTTGGAGTATTCCCTCTCGGCGAGCCGTAGGACTGGCCGGCGATCTGTTCCAGCTTCGCTCGATCCCTCATCCCGACGCGACCACGCGTGGCCCTGATCGCACCGGCGCCCTCCAGCATCTGCACTGCAAGGTCACGCCCGGACGACGCGCGCCCAGCATAATGCTCATGAATTCGTGGGTGATGGGCATGTCGTCCTGCTCTAGCCGGTCGTGCGTCATGAGAAGCCAGCGCGCGAGCCGCTCCTCGACGGAGTAGCCGGCGTTGGCATAGGCCGTCTGACTGACCTGCACGATGAAGGTATGCACGAAACGCAGAAGGAGCGCGCGCAGCGCGGGGCTATGGTCCATAGCGGCCTGTAGCTCGCCCGCCCCAATGCGGAATGCTTCGCCTGCGACCTGGACCAGGCAGGTGTGCGGCGAACGGTCCACGCCGAGCACGATGGGGGCACCCACCAGGCCCTCCGATCCCACCATGCCGACCTCGAACCGTCCTTCCCCGGTGTCGGCGACGATTGAGGCAACCCCATATTCGGGGAAGGTGACATGGGTGATCCTTTGATCGGCTCTGAACAGATGTTCGCGCAGTCCAAACGACACCGCCTCCAGGTGCGGCTGCACCAGGACAAAGTCGTCAGGCGACAACGAAGCCAGCAGACGGTTGCGAAGGATCGATTGCTGAAGCTGAGCCATGCTCACAGCCTCCGTTTTGGAGCAAGAGCACGAGCACACCTCAGCCATTTCTCAGCCGCTTGCGCCCTAACGATCAGCAAGCGATCGTATCCTCCTCAGATCCTAGCGAAGCAATGGTGAACGCATTTTTCAGCGTCAGATCGGAGCTTAGATACAGATTCGTACCGACATGTCTAAATGCAGACTTGCTTTCCACGGTTCTGGTCTAGAAATGCGTACCAAATCGCTCCTGGTAGTGGTCTTTCCCCAAGACTGATTTCGGCAGTTTGGGCGCCAGTAGCCACGTGTCAGCAAGTTCGCTCGCGCGGCCTCTGTGGCAAGCATAACGAAAGGAACCAAGCTGCCAGGGCCAGGTTCGAAGCCGGTTCCTGAAGAGGTCAATCCATGTCGCGCGCGTGTCGCGTGGATTTGCCGAGTGTCGCAGGAAATCCTTGCAAATCACCGGTAGCTGCTTGCAACATGGCGCGAAACACAATCGGCCAGCTTTAAGGGCTAGCCGATTGTCAAGTTTACTTGAGAAATTCTTGGTAGTGGGAGACCGCTACATCGCGACACCCACTATTGAGGGGGCGCTTTTTTGCTATCGTTGGCAAGCGGCCTGACAGCAAATCGAGATCGAGCAACCACGAACTCGACGATGATGGATGGGACGAACTGCGCCGAAAAAGCTGACAAATTCGGATACTTAACGTAAAGCCTTGGGTCATGCGGTACCGAATGCAGTACCGTTCGGGCGATCAACCAACGATTGGCGAAATTTTGAACGGGCTACCATTACCGATGGCCTAAACACCATCTTCGTCCTTCGTTGCCGCAAGAAAGGTTCCCCAACCGCCGGATCAATCCGATCAGCCTGTGCCAACGCGCAACGGCTCCAATACTCAAACGTTTCGGGCGGGACTGAAGAGGTTGATGACTGCCGCACCCGGAGCAGTTCGACGTATTTCCTTATTTCGCTTGGCCTGCTGAAATGCAGCCGCGTTTTTAGAAGGAACGACCGTCTGGCAGGACGACGCAAGCACTTGATGGCAAGGCCGTCGAGCGGATGGAGAAAGTCAGCGACGAACAATACCGCCGCTGAACCTTACCGGGCCGCAGCGTCTCGCACTTGGCGAAGTCTTGCGCTGCCGAGTCCTGCAATAGTGACAGGCACGCTGCCAACTCACCCCAGCCAATACCTCGGCCCCGGCCCCTTGCGTCCTGCCATATCGGCAGGGTTCGCAAGGCTACACCGGTCCATCGACAGACAGCCGCAACCGATGCACTCGGTAAGCCCGGACCTCAGGCGCTGCAACTCCGCGATGCGCTGGTCGATGCGCTTAGTCCACTGGCCCGACAACCGCGACCAATCCCGACGCGACGGCACGCGATCGGCTGGCAACTTGGCGAGCTCGGCGCCGATCTCCTCCAGCGTCAGCCCAATTCGCTGCGCGAAGACGATGAAGGCGATCCGGCGCAGCACGGATCGCGGATAGCGTCTGTGTCCCGAGCCGGCCCGCTCGGACGCGATCAGCCCGCGCTCCTCGTAGAAGCGCAGGGCCGATGAGGCGACGCCGCTGCGCCGCGACACGTCGGTGATGGTCAGCATGGAATCCATGCATGAACGAAAGCACGATTCCCGCTTGACTTCAAGTTAACTTGAACTTGTAGCAAGGGCCATAAAGCTTGAAGGAGCACCGGCAATGCAGTCGAATATTGATCTTCAAGGACTTCGCGTGGCGGTCACGGGCGGCACCTCCGGGCTCGGAATGGCGCTTGTGCGGCAGCTGACCGCGCAGGGTGCGTGCGTGGCCTTCGTCGCTCGCACCGCCGCGAATGTCGAACGCATCGCTGACGAGACGGGCGCGCACGGCATTGTCGGCGACGTCGGCAAGAAGGAGGACACCTACTCGATCGCACTACAGGTCACTGCCAGCCTCGGCGGGCTCGACGTCCTGATCAACAATGCCTCGAGCCTCGGCCCTGTCCCTCTGGCGCTCCTCGCCGATACTGAGTGCGAGGAGCTGGAAGTGGCGCTCGCGGTCAACCTGGTCGGCGCGTTCCGGCTGACGAAGGCCCTGTTCGGTGCGCTTGCCGCGTCCGCACGCGAGGGCCGTGGCGCGATGGTGATCAACATCTCCAGCGACGCGGCGGTGAACGCCTATCCCGGCTGGGGCGCGTATGGGGCGAGCAAGGCCGCTCTTGCCCATCTGACGGCGATTTGGGAGGAGGAGGCGAAAGCCGACGGCATACGGCTCCTCGCACCCGACCCTGGCGACATGGACACCCCGCTGCACGCGCTAGCGCTTCCTGACGCCGATCCGTCTACATTGAAACGCCCCGAACTGGCTGCTGCCGAGATCATCGAAAAGATGATCGACGCGTTACAGGTCCGCGCTACGCTTCACGCCGGGGCATGCGCATGATTGCCGCCGATCGTTCCGATCGGCGCGCAGCCAGGCTGTTGGTCGTCGAGGCGGACGGCACGATGCGCGACCTGCCGCGCGCTGGAATCGCGACGCTATTCGGTCCCGGCGATCAGGTCGTCGCCAATGACGCCGCGACCTTGCCTGCCAGCTTGCACGGCACGCATGTCCCAAGCGGTGAGGCGATCGAGATCCGCCTGGCGGGCTGGCTGTCACTTCCCGATCCAACCCGTTTCGTGGCGATTGCCTTCGGCTCGGGCGATCACCGCACGCGCACGGAAGACCGGCTGCCTCCACCTCCGCTGTCACCAGGCGATCGCCTCCGGCTCGGCTCGCTTGACGCCGTCGTCGAGCGCCTTCTCGACCATCCACGCCTTCTCGAGTTGCACTTCCCAGGCAACCGCGCAGCGGTGCTTGCAGGACTGGCGCAGCACGGCCGGCCGATCCAATACGCGCATGTTCCCCAGCCGTTGGCACTGTGGGATGTTTGGACGAAGATTGCCGCCGGGCCGGTCGCGTTCGAGGCGCCGTCGGCAGGCTTCGCGCTCGACTGGCGCACGCTCCAAGCCTGGCGTCGGCACGACGTTGGCTTTGCAACACTCACGCATGCTGCGGGCGTGTCTTCCACCGGCGATCCCGCGCTCGACTCGCGCCTTCCCTTCGACGAGCCATACCGCATCCCTGGGCGCACCGCGGCGCAGGTCGCGCGGGCGAAGCTGCGCGGCAGCCGCATCATTGCGATCGGCACAAGCGTAGTGCGCGCACTTGAAGCAGCCGCCAATCCCGGCGGCAATGTGCGTGCCGGAAATGGCATTGCGACAGGGCGCATCGCGCGGGGCACGTGGCTTCGCGTGGTCGATGCGATTCTCACAGGCGTCCACCAGCCCGGCGAAAGCCATTTCGAGCTCCTGCGCGCCTTTGCCGATGATGCTCTGCTCGCTAAGGCCTCCGCAGCCTTCACCGCGTATCGATACCGCGCGCATGAATTCGGCGATTCCATGCTGCTCAATCGCCAACCGCTGCTTCTATCGCGCGAACGGAACCGTGCCGAGGTGCTCGAGACGAAGCCTCTACTCGAGGCGTGGCTATGATGTCGGCAGGTTCGGTGGCATTCCGGGCCGCACCGCGAACGTCAGCTTCGGAGAAGTGGAACAGACCCAAGGTTGATTGACGATTCTCCCCAGGTCCACCCGGTTCCGAACCGGCACAACGCGCCAATTGCCGACCTTTCCGGCGAGTGTACCACTACCCACTGCCGCCCCGAGCATCCCCGACACCGAGCCGTCGGCATGACGTCGACCGATCGCTCCGCCGCGGCCTGGATCGACCAATCGCTGGCCCACGTCGCTGAAGCCATCGGCCGCATGGACGACGATCGGTTCCTGGCCGAGCACCAGTCCGCCCACGATGAACCGCGCTCGCCGTCTGTGGACATGGTTGCCGCGGTGCTTGAGTGGTGGCGCCGGTGGCCGGTGGGGCGCGACGAATGAAGCGCCGGCCCAGTTCAACCTGGGCGACGCCGTTCAAAGCTGGGGGGATCGATCTTCACCAAGCGGTCTGCGGCCTCGACCGCAGCTCGTATCCTGCTGCGCAGCGCGAGATTCTTGGCCAGCATTTCTTCAGTGCGTTGAAGCGCGAGCTCGGTCCGATGGATGCGCTGCCCGGCAATGGCAACTTCCGATGTCAAAATATCGGCCGCTATCCCGTGGCCGTGGGGTTCCATAGTGTCCATCAGTTTCTAATACATGGGGGGCGATATCGTTCCCTGATATCGGGCGAGCGGGGTGCCGCCGTTCCTCTATCAGTGATGAGCGCTGCCAATATGGTCCGGCCGTCTTTGCAGCCGCGACAGGCGCGATGGGCCGAATGACCAACGCGCTCCCTGTCAAAACAGCGCCAGAAACAAGGCGCCCCCCTCGATCCATCCTGATGCGGCCCGATGAAGTGCGGGATATCAAATCAGCCGCCGACTATGCTGGCCGCGATGACAGGACCATTCGTCGTTGGGCAACGCGATATGGGATCGGGCGCCAGAGTGGACGAGGTGCGCCCCATCGAAATTAGCCTGCCAGCCTTGGAAATGGTTGCACGGCAAATTGGAGGCGCTGGAGACGCTGCGCGCCGGCGACAGATCAAATCGATGCTGCGGCCGCGCTCGAGTTTCAAACGGGCAACCGGCGTTGGAGACGGTCGCCCGGCCGCTTCACGTAACGGCGCGGCGGGCGAACGCCGCCGCGTCAACCCAGGGGTAGCACATCGCCGTTCCGATCAAGTTCCTCCGCGACGACACGTCGGCCCGGTTCCTCGACAACCGCATATCCTCGTCGGGCGCCTCCATAGATTCGTTGAACCAACGACTGGAAAGGATCGGTGTTTCGCGTTCCGTTAGAGTCGCAAGAGCGTGGGGTGAGCGGTACTACATCCACCCGGCCAGACGCCATTCCAACCGCTGATCCGTCTCGACGCTTTCGGCCGCCTCGGCCGTCTCGCTAGGTCGCTTCGCCCGGCTTATGGAAGTTCGATCTCGCCGTCCACCACGTGGTTAAGGCCGGTGCCTTCCGCCGTCAGCGTCATGCGGACCTTCAGCTTCTTGCCGCCGATTTGCCCTTCGCGCACCGTCTCCTCGATCTTGCGCTGAGAGGTGACGCCGACTTCCTTCAGGAACTTGCGGATCGACATGTTGACGGCGTCTTCGCTCATGGCGGAACTCCTCTGTATCCGGAAGGGATTGTAAGGGAAGGCAAGGGATCAAGGAAGCAGGACGGTGACGCACGGTTTTATAGAAATAGACCTGGAGCCGGGTGGAGACGTCGGGTCCTTAAACTTGATCGGCCCCTGGCAGGAGGAGTGGAACCGATCGACGTCTTGCGCAGAAGGAGCACTATGACGGCTATCTCGGCCTTGCTCTGACCGATCAGGAAAAGAGTGATCTGATCGAGTACCTCAATCGATCTGATCAGCACTCGGCGCTTCTTTGGGTTCGATTGGGAGGAAAGATCATTAAAGAAGATCGTGGTGAGGTAATTGCGGGTCGGCACAACAGGCCAAGCGCTGTCTCGCCGGAAACTTCTTAAGGTGTCGATGACCGGCGCGGGCGATTGCAGGTGCAGGTGGGCTTGCTTCCTGCATGACAGGTCAGCCTGCGGCGCGGCGCCGAAACAACCCCAAAGCCTGTGGCGCTTTATTAGGATGTTCCAAACAAACGTCGCCGCTGGGCCGGGTGCTCCCATTTCCTGAAGCCGAATGCATCCGAGATTGTCGCGGGTGAAATCAGCCCCGATGGTTGGTGCCGCTTTTACAAAGCACGGCCGGCCTGATCGGTCGAACCCAGCGGAGACTTTCGTTGTCTGCTGCGCTGGCGGGTGATGGTCTGCAGGCCTCGCGTCGAGGATGTCGGGTCACATTAGGCATTCGACAAGTCCGGAGTCAGAGCCGAAGTGATCGATCACCTTTCCAACATTTGCCTTCCCGATTGATCCCTCCCGGTGGGTCAAGCAACCCAAATATCAGCGTTCCTCTGGCGGCTTGACGTTCTGGAACTGCATCAGCAGCAGCAGATCATAAATGATTTTGAGTGTGCCGCAGATCAGGAGGGGCCATGCCCGGAACGAGGCAGCGAACAGAGCGCCCGCCAGGGCGGGACTGGCTGCGGCAGCCAAACTGCGAGGTACCGATGTGAAGCTCGCGGCTGCTGCCCGCTCCGCCTCCGTGACGACCGCCATGACGTAAGATGAGCGCGTCGGGACGTCCATCTGCGAAAGCGCGGCACGGATCAGCAGCAGGGCGAGCGCCAGAGGGAGCGTCGGCGCAAGCGCCGCCAGCATCAGGGCGATGCTGGACGGAATGTGTGTGAACACCATCGTGTTGATGAGTCCGATGTGCCGCGACAGCCAGGCGGCAACGGGGAATGAGAACGCCGAAAGGACGCCGGACCAGAAGAAGAAAAAGCCCGCTTCCGAAAGCGACAGGTCGAATTTTTCGAAAAGCCACAGGGCAAGCAACGACTGGACGAGGAAGCCGCCTGCAAAGGCATCAAGGCTAAAAAGGGCCGCAAGCCTGAAAACGATATTCCGCGAGGGGCCAAGCGCGGACGTGCTGCCGGAGTCCGACGTTGGACGGCGCTGCGGGATCTGCGCGTAAAGGAGACCGCCGAGCAGGCCCAGCAACGCATAGAGCACGAACATCGCCTTGATGCCGGTGAGTTGATCGAGGCCGGCTGGAGCCAGAAGATCAGGTGTCGCCGAAGCGAGCGCGCCAACCGCGGCTGCGAGCGCACCCACAAGGCTGTAGCGCGCGAACATCTTGGTCCGCGCGGCGTCGGTGACTTCGCGTGTGAGCACGGCATGCTCTAAGGGCACGAATACGCTGACGCTGCCGGCCGACGGGTTGATGGTGCCTGCGAAGGCGATCACCAAAAGCAGCGCGTAGTCGTGGACCACAGCAAAGGCCACACCCGTGGCGACCATCAGACTGGCGGCGGCAAGCAGGAGTTGGCGGTGATCGTGTCGGGCACCAAGGAGTCCGACGGCGATGGTCAAGAGCGCTGAACCAAGCAGCGATGCGGTTGCAATGATGCCGACCTGCAGAGGCGCGAAGCCTAATGCGAGGAGATATACCGGCAACAGAACGGCCACGAAGCCGTCGCCCATGTCCCGCAGGGCTCGGGCCGCAAAAAGAAAAGTCGCCGGGCGGATCTGCTGCACTGATCTAGCCTGACCTCATCACCTGCATTGGCGTCACCGGCTTTGGCAGCGTCGCTCGACGGGGCCGGAAGGATCATGACGGAGTCGCATTAGACATTCCAGCGAGGCGAATATCGGATTCAATCCTCGGGCTACCGCCCAACAATGCTGAATCATATCGTGTCAACGGCTTGCAACGACCGAAGACGCAACTGGCGCATATTGCACTTGGCTGTCAAGGTCGGGAAGAAGGGTCGGATCGCGAAGTTCCCCGCCGCATTGAACGTCCCAAGATGGCGCATAGTGCCGTTTCGGAACCGGGTGGACCGGGGGCAGGATCGCCAATCAACCTGGGATCATGTTGCAACCAAGTTCGAATGTCGCGTTGCTGGCAAGTAGAAATGTCGCATTGGGACGTTTCAGGGGTAGGCGCCAAGTCAGGATTGCGGGGTGACGTGCATCCTGGCTTCGCCGTGAGCGCCCGATCGGGGGCGATCAAGTATGGCACTTCGGCTTTACTAGCTTTGAGAGCGGCCACTTACGCGCGAGCTTCGTTGGCCGGTGTCGGTTGCGGGTGATCCGATATTCGTCCAGCATCGCGACGACATCTGCAATGCGAAGCTTGGCGAAGAGTTTGACAGCGCAGATCAGCGCAAGATGTCCGACAGGCTCTCGGGCTTCTTCTCGCCAAGCGATAGATCAAGGCCGGACAGAAGTTCGACGAGATGGCTTCGCATCAGGTCGGACGCGTTTTGTGCGTCGTGCTTTTCGATGGCATCGACGAGGGCGTGATGGGCGTGGCTTTCGCAGGTGGTGTCGCGGCGGCGCCAGTAGAGCGCGATGATCAGCGACGACCGCGACAGCAGGTCTTTGACGAAACCGGTCAGGATAGAATGGCCGGCGATTTCGGCTATGCCGACATGGAATTTTGCCGACAGCATGATGGCGTCGCTGTCGCGGCCGGCATGCAGGGCCTCGTGCTCTTTTTCGAGATGAAGCCGCAGTTGCGCGATCTCGGCCGGCTTTGCCACTTCGGCGGCAAGCGCCGCGACCTTGGGCTCGATCAGCGCCCGCGCCTCGAAGACCTCGCGCGCTTCCTGCTTGGTCGGCTGGGCGACGAACGCGCCGCGGTTCGGCTCGAGCCGAGCCAAGCGGTCATGCGACAGCGCCTGCAGCGCCGCGCGTATCACCGCGCGGCTCACCGAATAGATCGAGGCGAGTTCGTCCTCGGGTAGTTTTGTGCCCGGTGCGAGGCGGTGGCTGACGATGGCGTCGCGCAGGCCGGCATAGACCGGAAACCAGCGCATCGTCGGCTTGTCGCCATCCCGTGGCTTTGGCCCAAGCAGGTCCATCGTCTCATTGTCCCGGCGGCCGGATCGCATAGCGGCACGAACACCGCGTTTCCGGCCGCACATCGAACATCCTGTGTGGGAATGTCAACAATTTTGCACGCATCAGGATACACGGCCGGAGGGCGAAAAGGGCGCAAAGATTCCGGCGAAGGATTTTTCGAGTGGAACCTGGTAGCCGCCGCGCTTTGAGGTCGACAGGCCAAGGCCGACGAGGCTCTCGCAGAGTTTTACTGCGCAGGCGACGCCGTCGAGCACGGGAAGGCTATGTTCGCGGCTGAGCGCGGCGGCGAGGTCGGCCATGCCGGCGCATCCCAGCACAATCGCTTCGGCCCGGTCGTCGCGGATGGCGCGCTCGATCTCCTCCGAAATTCGATGGCGGGCGTTGGAGCCGGGCACTTCGAGCTCCAGAACGGGAACGTCGCTTGCCCGCACCCTGGCGCAGCGGCTGGCGAGGCCGTAGCGCACCAGATTGTGCTCGATCGCCGGCACCGAACGCGACAGCGTCGTCACCACGCTGAACTTGCCGGCAATCAGGCTCGCCATGTGAAACGCCGCTTCGCCGATGCCGACCACCGGCATCTCGCCGACGCAGCGTACTGCGTCGAGGCCGGTGTCGTCGAAGCAGGCGATGACGCAGGCGCTCGCCGCCGGATGTCTCAGGATCTCGCCGATCATTCCCGGGATGGCGAAGACCTCGTCGAAATAGCCTTCGACGCTCGGCGGCCCGTCCTTCGGATTGACGGCGATGATCCTGGTGGCGGCCGAAGCCGCAAGGCGCGCCGCCTCGCCGATCTTTTCGGTCATGGACGCAGTGGTGTTGGGATTGACGACGAGTACGTCCATTTGCGCTTTCATATTTCGCCGCCGAGATAGAGTTTCTTGACCCGGTCGTCGCCAAGCAGCTCAGCCGAATGTCCGGCCAGCGCGATCTTTCCGGTCGTCAGTGCGTAGGCGCGCTGCGAGATGCGCAGCGCCATGCGCGAATTCTGCTCGACCAAGAGAACACTGACCTTTTCGTCGCGATTGATCGCCACGATGGAGCGGGCGATGTCCTGAACGAGCTTCGGCGCGACGCCGAGCGAGGGTTCATCGAGCAGCAGAAGCTTCGGTTTGGCCATCAGCGCCCGCCCGATCACCAGCATCTGCTGTTCGCCGCCGCTCATCGTACCCGCCGTCTGGGAATAGCGTTCCTTCAGGCGCGGGAAGCGCCCGAGCACCATGTCCAGCGTCCTTGCGATTTCGGCCTTGTCGATGCGGGTGAAGGCGCCCATCATCAGATTGTCGCGCACCGTCATGTAGGAAAAGACGCGCCGACCCTCCGGCACCATGGCGATGCCCATCCTGACCAGCTCGTCAGGGCGCGTTCCGTCGATGCGGTGGCCCTGGAAATGAATCTCGCCGCTGCGGACCTTCTTCAGGCCGGTGATGGCGCGCAGGATCGAAGATTTGCCCGCGCCGTTCGCGCCGATTAGCGCGACGGTCTCGCCCTCGTTGACGTTGAGCGACACACCCTTCAGTGCATAGACATGGTCGTAGTAGAGTTCGACGTCGGAGACTTTCAGCAGTTCGCTCATGGCTAAAATCCGATCGTCTCATCTTCGGCGCCGAGGTAGGCCTCGATGACCTTTTCGTTCTCCTGGATTTCCTTCGGCGTTCCCTCGGCGATTTTCACACCGAAGTTCAGGACGACGATTCGGTCGGAAATGTTCATGACGGCGGGCATATCGTGCTCGACCAGCAGGACAGTCACGCCGCGCTTCCGCACGCCGCGCACCATCTCCACCGCGCGCACGGTTTCGTCATGGTTCATGCCAGCGAAGGGCTCGTCGAGCAGAAGGACGGTCGGGTTCGTGGCGAGCCCGATGGCAATCCCGAGCGCGCGCAGATGGCCGTGCGGCAGCGTGCTGGCGATCTCATGCCGTTGCGCGCCGAGACCGAGGAAGTCGATGATCTCGTCGGCCGAGCGGCCGAATTCATCTTCGTCGCGCCGTGCGGTATTCGTGCCGAGATAGAAGCCGGCAAGGCTGGCATTGGAACGCAGGTGATGCGCGATTATGACATTGTCGCGCACCGTCATGCCCTTGAAGATCGTCGTCTCCTGGAACGTGCGCACGACGCCCTTCCGGGCGACGATATGCGGCGCCAGGCCTGAAATCCGCTCTCCCCGGAACAGCACTTCGCCCGAGGTCGGATTGAGAAAAGAGGAAATCAGCTTGAACAGCGTCGATTTGCCGGCGCCGTTGGGGCCGATGACGGAAAGGATCTCGCGTTCGCGGACCGCGAAGGAAACATTGTTGACCGCGACCAGCCCGCCGAAGCGTTTGGTCACTGCCTTGATCTGGAGAAGGTCAGTCATGGTCCTAGCCCTGCTTCTTGCCGAACAGCCGGAGGCTGAGCAGGCCGTTGGGAAGGAACAGCATCAGCGCGATCAGCACCGACGAGAAGATCAGCAACTGGAACTCGCCGGTCTCGAACAGGAAATCCCAGCCGAAATAGAGCACGAAGGTGCCGATCATCGGCCCGAAGACGTAGCCGAGCCCGCCGAGGAAGCAGTTCAGCATGAAGTTCACCGAGTCGGTGACGGTGAAGCTGGACGGATAGATCGACTGAGAGATGGCGACGAACATCGCGCCGCCGAGACCGCCGAGGAACGAGGAGATGGCGTAGGCGATGACGCGCAGATAGGCGATATTGACGCCGATCGAGGAGGCCAGTTCCTCGTTCTGCTGCAACGACTGGCAGAGTTTGCCGATGCGCGAATGGACTAGGCGGTAGAGCGCTGCAAAGCACAGCACCATCAGCACAACCGACACCAGATAGAAGGCGGGACGCGGATTGGCGAGCGTCGCGAAATCCGGAAGGATGGTCAGCCCGAATATCGAGATGCCGCCGGGGAGCGGAATGCTGACCATGCCCTTGGCTCCGTTGGTGATCGGCAGTGCCAGTGCGAGCAGCCGCGCCACTTCGGTCAAAACCAGCGTGACCATGGCGAAATAGACGCCGCGAAGCCTGAGGATGGGCAGCCCGATCAGCACGCTTGCAGCGGCGCAGAATAGCCCAGCCAGCGGCAGTGTCAGCCAGAACGACACACCATACTGGACGACAAGGATGGCCGAAACATAGCCGCCCATAAGCGCGAAGGCACCCTGGCCGATATTGATGCGGCCGATGTAGAAAGTCACCCACACCCCGGCGCTGGCGATGCTGAGCAGCGCGACCGAAGTCAGCGTGTAGTAGAGGTCGAGCCGACCCGTCGCCTCGATCAGCCAGGGCACGCCGATGAGTACGACCAGCAGGAAGACAGCGACGCCGAGGATGTTGCGTGTACGCTTCATGTCGATCACCCCCACGGCTTGCCCATGAGCCCGTTCGGGCGGATGCTCAGGAACACCATCAGCGCGGCGAAGATGACGAGATAAGTGACGTCGCCATATTGGCGTAGCACCGTCAGGCCGACCGATTCCATCATGCCGAGGATGAAGCCGCCGGCGATCGCTCCGCTGACCACGCCGGCGCCGCCGATCATCACCATCAAGAACGCCTTGATCGAGATCGGCCCGCCGATGCCCGAATTGACGCCGGTGATGGCGACCAGCAGCCCGCCGACTATGCCGGCAAGCATCGCGCCGAGCGCAAAGCCGATCATCGAATAGCGGTCGACCTCGACGCCCATAAGCTGTGCCGCGACCCGGTCCTGCGCCAGCGCCCGCATGGCGCGTCCCGGCTTGCTGTACTGCATGAAAAGCACGAAGGAGGCGATGAACAGTATGGCGAGTGCGCCGACCAGCAGCCGGTCGTAAGGCATTATGAGGCTGTCGGAGACGAAGACGCCGTTGACGATCTTCGGCACGCCGCGCTGCTTTTCGCCGAACAGGAGGAGGATCACGGCGTCGAGGAAGAATGCGACCGCCGCCGCGAGAAGCATCGTACTTTCCTCCCGCACGCTTCGCCTAATCACCGTTCTGAAAAGGAATTTCTCGACCAGCGCTCCAATGACCAGCAGCGTGATCCCGGACGCGACGAGCGCGACGACGAAAGGCATGCCGAGCTGGCCATAGACGGTGTAGGTGATGAAGCCACCGAGAACGTACATCTGCCCATGGGCAAAGTTTAGCACGTTCATCAGAGCGAAGATCAGGGTCAGACCGAGCGCGATCAAGGCGTATTGCGCACCAAGATAAAGCCCGTTGGCGATGACTTGTTCCATCAGGATGGTTCCCGGCCATTCAGAGGCTCAAGGCGAATGCACGAGCCTCTGCGGCAATCCGCTTCAGTGCAATTGCGTCAATCGACTTGAGCGACGAAGAGCGTCTCGAACTTGCCGTCGCGGTATTCCGTGACCACCATCGGGACCGAAAGCTGGCGCTTCTGGCCAAACGACGTCATTCCGACATAGGTCAGCTTGGCATCGCCCTTCAGATAGGGATTGGGCGCCGAGAAAGTGTCGATCGTCTTCTTGAACTCCTCGACATTGTCGATCGCGGCCGGATTCGCCTTCAGCGTCTCGATGATGTATTCGAGCGCGTAGACCTTGGTGTTGGACTCGTCATTGTATTCGCCGAACATTTTCGTATAGCGGTCGACGAACTCCTTCATCATGTCGGACGCGATTTCGGGCGTCGATGCGCCGCCGACTGAGATGAAGCCGTTGGCCAACTCGCCCGCGCCCTCTTCCAGCACCTTGGCATCCTGCGCCGTTTCGGTGGAGATCAGACCTTCGTAGCCGAGCTCGCGCGCGGCGCGGATCAGCAGCGGAGCATTGCCGGGCGCGACACCCGAAAGCACCAGCAGGTCCGGTTTTTGCAAAACGATCGGCGTCAGTACCGGCGTGAAGTCGCGGGTATCGTTTTGGTAGACGTCCGTGGCAGCCACAACCTCAAGCCCGAGCGCCTTTGCCGCGGCAACACCGCCATCTCGCTGGCTCAGCGGATCGGATTCGTTGGCGGCGACAAAGGCAACTTTTTTCACGCCCCTGTTTTCCATGAGATATTTGTAGATCGCCGGAGCTGACTGGTAGTTGGCGATCATGCCGAGCACGGCGTTGGACGCCGGCGGGGTGTAGAGTTCCTTCGGGAATGCGTAGGGAAAATAGATGATGCCCTTGGATTCAGCCACAGGACGCACCGCCGCCGCGCCGTCGTCGACATTCGGACCGACGACATAGTGGATGCCCTCCTGGGCCATCTTCTCCATGCCGGCGATCGCCCGCTTCGGGTCCTTCTGATCGTCAAAGGTGACGATTTTGATGTCATAGGTCTCGTCACCAATCTTCACACCTCCGGTTTCGTTGATCCAGGCGGCGCGCGTCTGCATCGAGCGGACGTTGGATGTGCCCCACGCAGCGGCCGCGCCACTCGTCACGCCGACAAAGCCGATCTTGAGTTCCTTGTTGGCGGCTTGCACTGTGATTGTGCCGCCGGCCATGATTGCCAGCGCAGAGACGGCGCCGAGTGCGGCGAATGTGATTATTGAACGTCTGTTGATCATTGTTCTTTCCCCTTTGGAGGCCGCGCATTGTTGCGACAGAACTCGACCGATACGCGGACTTTTGTGAGTCAAGGCTCAAATCAATTATCTGTCAACAAAACTTTTACAGATTGTTGACAATCTTATGCGGTCGTAGATGAAGGTCGTAGGACCGAAACGGCTTCGTGTCGGCGAGGGTGCGGCATCCACAAAATAGGATTATATTCCGCCGTCAAGGCACATAGACTTCGTCCCGCCCTCAGCGCATGCTCGTATCGGGGAGCTGAAGGGCAACATGGACGCGATCAACGCACACCGACGAAAGGGCGGCTGTGTTGCCGGCACATTGTAAGCCGTTCCAACGTTAAAATTGTCGGCTTGATTCCCGCCCCTCGCGACTGCGGGGTGGTCGTTTAGTCGATTGACTCGCGTAATGCACCGGCAGTTAATCTCCCCGCCAGGGCAAAAAGAGGGGCTATGAAACTGGGAGCAAACGATGACTGTCCAAAAAGAAGACTATCGAACCAACAGAGCCGACTACGCCACAGCTGCGATGCATAGCCGAGCGACCGCTGAGGGCGATCGTGACGATTTGGTGGCGAGGAAAAAGTCCCTGTGGGTAACAGATCGGCGATCTGCAAAATTGGCTGCAAACCCGTCAGAAAGCTCGCCAGAACCCAAGGCAAAAGCGCGCGGTAAGTGAATCGTGCCAGCCACTTTCTTACCGCCGCGTACTTCGTTCGCATGGTTCAAGTACATTAGATTTGTCTAATGTACTAACCAGTCAGTCGAGCATTCCCGAACGCTCGCTGGTCAGGCCAAGCGGCCCCCTAACCCAAGCTGCTGGGCCGCCCCCTAAGGAAGTGCGTGTATCCCTGAGGCGGTCGTCGGTGACCCGCCTCCGTACCGCGGCCGGGATCGCAACCACGTCATCGACCCAACGCCCCGCATCGGTACCGCTCAAACGAATGGCAATTTTCTGTCCAGATGCGTTTAGTATCCATTCTCGGGAGACCCACGCGTGGTCGCGTGGGAGACAAGTGACTCCCCTTTAAAGGCATCGAGATGCTACGAGCGCTGAAAAGTCAGTTCCTTAGACCTAAAGATCGGGCGATTTGCCAGCGGGTTGTCGACCAGATAACCGCCGACGCTAAATGGTACAGCACTTCGATAGACGGTCAGATTCTGGTCTCGACCACGCTGAATCTCTTTCAATCAGGGGTCGTAAACGAAACGAATTTGCTGGCACATGTTCGCGCGCGGCGCCACGACTTCACTAAACTGACAGCCTAGCTCCACCCGGGCGGAAACAGCGCGCTAAGCTGACGATGAGCTGGTCTACCTTATAGTCACTGCGGCCCCGGCCTTCGGACTGTCAGTCGCGTTCGACCTCCACGAATAGTCCTCCCGGCAGCCCATTGGTTCGGCCTCAGGTGTACGTCGGGACGACCGATCCGGGGTTGTGGGACCAAAGGCGGATCGAGGCGCGCTCTATAGGGTCGAGAGGGCAGGGGGGCCTCGCGCGAGCCAGTAATCCGATCCCCTGCTGAGAAATTTCTACCAAACATTCCGCCCATCATTCAAAGGAACAAATCCGCTCGCGGTGCAGTTCGGTCCTTTTAAGCATGCAGGCCCGAACATGGCTGAAATCGATAAAGCCAAACAGAAGGTTATTGCCGAAGTTGTGCGGCGGTGGATCACTTC